>JBAWVC010000141.1:0-6620 GCA_037147455.1 Verrucomicrobiota bacterium
CGATCCGGGCCAGCTTCGCGTATTTGCTGATGATGGCGTCGAGCGTGGTGCGGCCCAGTGGCCGGGCCTGGCTGGAAAGGAACAGCCGGTCCGTGGCCCGGTTGCGGAGCAGCCGGGGCCGGATGGCGTTGAGGTAGGTTTCCAGGAACCGGCAGGCCACGGCCGAAAGCGGGGCCACGCGGTCTTTGGCTCCTTTGCCGTGGTTGATGCGCAAGAGTTCTTCCTCAAGGTTCACGTTGCCCACGGTGAGCGCGAGGAGTTCGCCTTTGCGGATGCCGGTCGCGTAGAGGACTTCCAAAATCGTGCGATCCCGGAACCCGATCACGGTTTGCGTGTCGGCGGCTTCGATCACTCGCCGGGCCTCCTGGGGCGTGAGGATGTTGCGGGGCAGGGTCTGCGGCTCGCGGGCGTAGTGGAGCTCGGCGGACGGGTCGCGGGCGATAAAGCCTTCTTCGCGCAGGAACGCGAAGAGGTTCTTCACGGCAACAAGAAGCTGGTTCTGCGTTTTCGGACTGCGGGCCGTGCCGTGGATCGTGGGCCGATAAAAGATGTCGCGCTGGTAATTGTGGATTTGCTGCGAGGTCACGGCGGCGAGGTCGGGTTGCCCGTCATCCGCCCGTCCGGCTCCGGACTCTGCGAGGAACGCGCCGAAGCGTTCCAGCGAACGGCAGTAGGCGGCGATCGTGGCCGGGGAGTAATTGAGCAACTCCAGTTGCGAGCGGTAACGCTCGATGGCCTCGCCGATGCTCATTTGATGCGGCTGCGGGGATGGGCGCGGCGGTGCGCGGCCTTCATTTCACCGACGCTCACGCGGGTGTAAACCTGCGTGGTTTTCAACGAGCGGTGGCCGAGGAGTTGCTTGACGTGCATGAGGCTTGCGCCGCCCGAGAGCAGGTGCGTGGCGCACGAGTGCCGCCAGACGTGCGGGGTGACGGGTTTCCCGATGCCGCACTGCCGGGCGTATTGCTTGACCATCACTTGGATCATCTGGCTTTTGAGCGGGCAGTGCGGCTTGCGCGAGGAAAGCCACAACGCCCGTTCGTCCCGGTTTTCTCCGCTCCAGAGGCGGCGGACTTTCTCCAGATATTCGCGAACGTATTGCGCCGCCTTCGCGCCCATCGGCACGACGCGATCCTTGGCGTGCTTGCCTTTGGTCACGCGGATAAAGCCGTTGCGCCAGTCGGCATCGTGGATTGTGAGCCGGGCCATTTCTTCCAAACGGATCCCAGTCGAGTAAAAGAGTTCGAGGATGGCCTTGTCGCGGATCCCCTGCCCTTCCTGCGTGTCAGGGGCGTCAAGGAGCCGTTTCACTTCCCCGGCCGTCAGGATCGTGCGGGGGAGCCGGTCTTCGAGCTTCGGCAGGACCAGCCCAAGGCACGGGTTGAGCAACACGGCATCTGTCGCCTCCAGATGCTCGAAGAACCGCCGCAGTGTCCTCAAATGAACGTGCCGGGTGTGCGTGGTGTAACGCCCGGGTCCGGCCAGTTCCAACGCGTAGGCGCGGACGGTTTCCCGGTCGGCCTCCCGGATGTCGTCGATCCCGTGCGCGGCGAGGAACCGGAAGAACACGGCCACGCTGCCGCCGTAGCTTTTGAGGCTGGCGGCGGCGTAGCCGCGCACCCGGAGGGATTCGAGGAACGATGCGCGGTGCGCTTCGAACGAGTCCGCGAAGACGAACGCACTCACGCAGACACCTCCCCGTTGATACGGATATGCGCCGCCTCATTTCGCAAAATATATATACGTCTTCCGTTTTGGCCTGCGAGGTTCGGGACATGATGCCCGTTGGCCCTGTGTTGATCGGCATCGGCGGGCTTTTCAACCTCGCAACTTTCCACTTGCGAGGTGGTTGCGAGGTTGCCCTTTTGGCTTGCGAGGTTGGGTAAAACACTTGCGAGGTTTGGGACGAACGGACCGTTCCGGCCCACGGACTGCGCGTCCTTCCCCAGTTGTTCCACCGGCTTCAAACCCGGAACGAACCGCCCGCCCATGTCCGCCTCGTCGGGATCGACAAGCAGCCGGTGACAGAACCGCTGCCCGAACCGGCCCGATACCGCGCCCACATATTCGAGCCGCATCAACTCGCCCAGGTGCAGGCGCAACCGCGCTTCTGTCCACTTGATCGCCTCGCGCAACTCCCGCCGCGTAAATTCGACTGCCCCCGGCTGTTTCTTTTCCTCGGCCGCCCGGTGGCTCACGTAATCGCCCACGAGCCGGAGCAACTGACGGCTGGGGAAAGATAAATCGTCCTGGCTCTGCCCAAAAAGCTGGTGTGCCAACTCGTTGGCAATGGCGATGTCATCAAGGCTCGTCTCGATGTAATCGCCCAACTCGGCATCGTGTTTCCGGGGCCGCTGCATCTGGTGCAGGAACGTCACCGCCAAAATCAAATTCAGGTATTTGGGATGATCGCGGCGGAATGCCAGCCGGTCATCCCCGTAGGAAAGAAGCGGCTCAAACGGGTTCACTACGGCCACGGGTTCAAGGAGCCGCTGCAACGCATGATGCTTGGCAAGGACCGCCTCGCGGGCCTTGCGCCGCTTCCTGCCCTCCAAGGTGTGGCTCTGCCGCTGGGCTTCCAAAATGGCTTTGGTCTGCTCGGGCGATTCATCGACCGACAGCAGAACATACCGGCTTTTGGTTTCCGGGTCGGTGTCGGGATTGGTCGTCGTCTCAAAAACCGCCGTCGGCCCGTAAACCGTGTTGAGCTGGGTTTCCAGCCGCCCGGTCAGCGCGTTCTTGATCGTGGATTCAATGACGAGTTTCCTTTCCGAGATCAAATTGCGCAAGGCGTAGCGGGCTCCCTCGGCCCCGGCCACTTCCGCAATCGCAAGGCACTTGTGCCGCAAGCTGTCTTCGCCTTTGTAAAACAGGGCTTGCCCGGTCAATGACGTAAGTTTGATCAAGTCTTCCTCGGGGCACAGCGACAACACCGCATCTTGCAAATGGCTTTTTCCGGCCCCGGAGGAGGACAGGATTTGCACAGCCAGCGGGTCGTCCATCTTCCGGCTCGTCATCGCCAGGTAAAGAAGCAGCCGGTTGGTTTCCTCGCCGATGATCCCGAGCTTTCCGAAGTCCCGCTGCAGCTCGTCCACCAGCCCCGAACTCCGCGCCATACGCAGAGCCTCCAGCCGGTCGCCGTCCGGCACCAGCGTGACGCTGGACGCAGTTTTGCCTTCAAGTTTTTGCGTGATGTATTTTTCCAGGGCCACCGTGATTCGGTTCACATCGGCCTCGATGGCCTCGGGCATTTCCCGGAACAACCGCGCCGCCTCCGCAATGAACCCCTTCCGCGACCGCGACAGATAAAAGTCCACCGTATCAATGTGAAAGCGCCCGCCTTCATCGGCCAACGCCTTCACCGTGGCTTTGAGGCGGGCGGCGGATGGTTTCTCAATCGCGCAAAGCTCATACCTCCTGCCCGCCACGGACAGCGCGAACCCTTCCGGGGTGATCGTGATTTCTTCTTTCCCAGCCGTTTCTTGTGGTGCGGCCTCGGACAACTGGGGAAGAAGGTTTCTAAATTCCTCTGCCGTCCTGGACAGGAAAAACGCGTTTGCATCCTTCACCCCGTCCGGCCACGCGATTCGATGGACCGCCTTCACATGCCCGGAGAGCTTGATTTCAAGCGCCTCCGCGGCCTCCTGTCCGCGCTTGTCGCCGTCCAGGCCAAGAACGATTTCCGTGGTTCCGTTCTCCCGGATCAGCGTTTCATGGTCTGCCGTCCATCCGTCTTTTCCATAAAGACTGATGACATTGCGGAACCCTGCCGCCCAAAGGCTCATCGCATCAAAGACCGCTTCCGTGATGAAGAGGGATTGCGAAGTCTTGGCCGCAATGCCGTTGAACACGCCGCGATGCTCGCCTTTCAAATACAGATGCCGGGGCTGCTCGTCGCTCAGCCGCCGACCGTAGAGGCTGACCACGTTGCCCGTCGCGTCCAGGATCGGGACGATAACCCGACCGTAAAAGCATTCGTTGCCTTTCTCGTTCAAGATCCCGATGGCCTGCAACTGCCCGATGATCTCGCCCGCCTTCGGCAACGCGTTCCTCAACGTCCCATTGCAATAGCCGACTTGGAACGTCTCCAACATCGCCGGATCATCGAGCCGCCGGGATTTCAAGTAATCCAGCCCGGCCCGATCGCGCTGCAGCGTCTTCGCGTAAAACCCCGCCACTCGGGCCAGCAACCGCGCGCGTGTGGCCGCATCCACTTCAACGGCTGATGAGGAAGAACAAGGCTGCGCCGCCTTTTCTCCAGCCATCGGAAGATCGCTCCCGCGTTGCACCCCGGGGATCGATGCGCACAGCTTCAAGGCCGCTTCCCGGTCGGTCAGGTTTTCCTTCCTCGCAACGAACTGAATGACGTTGCCCGCCGCATTGCAGGCCGGACACCGGAACAACCCTTTGCCCGGCGTCACCCGCAGAGATGGGGCCTTGTCCTCGTGGAACGGGCACAGCCCAACGAAGTCCTTCCCCTCTTGTTTCAGCGCGATCCCGTAGGATTCCACCACGCGAATGATGTCCGTGCTTTTCTTGATCCGCTCAAAGTCCGGCTTCATGACAAGCGAAAGATTTCCGCGCCGTCCAACTCCAGGACCGCCCGCCGGTGCTTCCATCGGTATTCGACATTGTGCCGATTGAGCACCTTCTCGACTTCCTCCCACTTCCGGCAACGATTGACCAGCCAGCCCCACCGCGACCGCTCCCCGCTCCACTGGCAAAGATCAAAATGGATTTTCCGCAGCCGCCTCAAGCGCAACTCCCGCTCGAACTCTGGCCACCGGTCCCGCTCCAGGTGGGCCAGCCGCTCGGGGGTGATTTCTGCAAAACCGGTCAAGTCGGAAGTTTCAAGATTTGACATGAAGAAGAGTTATCATTTATAGTGATAACTATGCAAGAGTTTTCTGAATTCGAGATAACCACACGGTATGATCCGGGCATGCAAACCGGCAGACCAGCAAAACAACCGCGCACTCCTTTCGGCGAACGTCTTCACGCTGCCCGCGAAGCAGTGGGACTCTCGCAAGCTCAGGTAGCCGAAAAAATGGGCGTCGCTCAAAGCGCCTATGCCGGGTGGGAACGCCGCCCGGTTGCTCTCAAGCCTCAACAGGTCGAGAAGCTGGCCGTCATCTTGAACGTCACACCGGAGTATTTCTTTGACAAAGCAGCCAAGCACCAGCGCGGCGGACCGGCGGGCAAACTGCGCCAAGTTTTCGAGGAAGCAAGCAAGCTGCCCCGCCACCAGCAGGGCAAGGTCGCGGAGTTTGTCGAAGGATTCTTAACGCTGCATCGCACCAACGGCGCTCACTGAGCGAACTTCATTTTTTCCAGCCGTTCAACCCGACCGTTTTTTTCGAGCGGCCTTCGGGTGGGGCGGGGTGCGCTCGTATAAAAAAGAACTCTCTTCTACGGCTCCGCGTCAGCGGGGCCGTTCGTATTCCTGATTTCCGTGCGCCACCGCGCGCCCTCTCGCTCCCAGGCTCCCGAATTACGGAACGCCTCCGCGCGCGCGGTGGCGCGGGCTCGTGGCTTGCCACGGCCCAGGCTCTTCTTCGCGCGCGCGCCTGCCCACGTTGGCCCGCCGATCCTGCGCCAGCCTGCGGTTGCCGTGGTTTTCCACGGGTCGATTTTCAACGGCTGGGAGGATGAGGGTTTATCTTTTCCAGCCGTTCGCCGTTTCCTCCCTCTCTTGATCGATCTCTAGCCCGCGCGGCAATGAGCGCATCGACATCAACCTTTCCGGCAGCTCGCGCAGGCTCTCCTTTTTCGAGGGCCTCGCGTGCTGCCGGACACTTGTTTGCTGCGGCGCGGCCACAGCGACGAAGGAGCGGCGGCCGCGCTCTCCGGGCCAGCAGCCAGCGTGATCAGGCCCGGAGGGACTGGCGCGATGGATGCGCCCCGTTCCCGCTCGATGTGAGGAGCCACTGCACCGGAACATGGAGCGGCTAATATTGGGGGACCGCTGCATGGTGGCGGCTTGCAGGGAGGGACGGAAAGCAAGGCGACACGATGCGGCGGTCAGGGCTTTCGTGACCAAACCGCTTCGCGGCATATTTTGCGGCCTGGCGCGGGACCTGCCCCCCGCTTCGGGGGAGGGCATTACATCGCATAACTCAAGGTGGGGTATAGGGCGGAACGAAGTGGAGCGAACCGCCCTCGCCGGAGGCCTCCGCTTGCGGAGCGCGGCGAGATCAGGCGGCCCTGTGCCCCACCGCAGTTATGCCGATGTCATAGCCAGCAGGTCCCGTGACAGGCCGCAGTCGTGAACGCTCTTTCCGAGCAAGCGCGAGGGTCGAGTTTATTCGTGACTGTTGCCGACCTCCGGGCGGGTCGTTTTGCAAGGGGGACTTTACCGGCACGCCGAGGATGGTTGTTCAACCGCCGGGAGCAGTGGCGCGGCTCGTGCTCTGCCTCTTCGCACGAGGCGTGACACTGCGGCGCATCGGATTTACAGCCCGATATGTCAATATTAAATGACTGACCCCTTTTCTCCTTAAATGCCTGACCCCTTTTCCTCATCGCATAACTCGCGGTGAGGCATAGGGGCGGAACGCAGTGGAGCGAACCGCCCTCGCCGGAGGCCTCCGCTTGCGGAGCGCGGCGAGATCAGGCGGCCC
>JBAWVC010000142.1:0-6591 GCA_037147455.1 Verrucomicrobiota bacterium
TGCTCCAAAGGACAGGGAGGGGGTGGGTTATGGGCTGTCAGAGGGTTTCACCTTGGTGGTTGATCGCGCCAGCGAGAGACAGGACGATGATCCGTTCTCCGGTAACCGTACTGATGTCGGTATGAAGGCTCTTGACTGTCTGGCCAGTGATATCCCGGATGATGGTTTCGAGAAGTGGACGCGCTTTCTCCAGCAGTTCCATCCGCACTTGCTTGATAAGGGCGCGGCCATGCCCCTCCGAGTCGCTTCGGGCCAGTTGCCGCTCAGCTGGGGTCAACACGCCATGGAGTCGCACTATTATGATGTCGTCCAGCAAGTATGTTCGCGTCTCTTCCGGGCCGCGCCCCATGTACTCCCGTTCGAATTTGACGATGGCCTCGCTAATTTCGGCCTCCATCTGTCCCTTTGTTTTCATGTGAGAAGATAGTAGCATGAGACGTATGCCTGCGCTACGGGGATTTGCGCCGCGGGGATGTGCGCCGGCCGACGCATGCTTCGTTTCCTCAAGCAGAAGGGGCTCCGCTTTCCTGCAATTTTCGATCAGCGTCCTGAACGTCCCTGGCCATCGTTTCCCTGTACGTGGCCAGCCGCGAATACAAGGCATCATCACCAAGGGCAAGAATAGTCACCGCAAGCAGCGCTGCATTCTTGGCGCCGGCCTTGCCGATGGCCACAGTCGCCACGGGAATCCCGCCCGGCATTTGTACTGTGGAGAGCAGCGAATCCAGACCGCCTAGATCGCTCGTATGCATGGGGACTCCGATAACCGGCAAGAGGGATAGGGAAGCAAGAACCCCTGCCAGATGAGCCGCCTTGCCGGCTCCGGCAATGATGACCTTCACCCCGCGCTGCTGCGCCGAAAGGGCGAACTCCCTCGAAATATCCGGTGTCCGGTGCGCCGATATAACCCGGGTTTCGTATGGCACCACAAACTCCCTGAGCACGGTTACCGCTTCTTTCAGTGTTTCGAGGTCTGACTGACTTCCCATCACGATGGATACCAAGGGTTTCCTGTCCATTTGACTCATCTCCTTTGTTGTAGTGTCTATTTATCGATTTTGTTTACTTGCTTCTTCCCGTTCGCCAGATAGGTATTTGTGTGATGTACCCTGGCAGCAAAGGCGGACTCCTCCAGTGAAACGGCCCTCAGGCTGCACACGTCATCGTCGCAACATACGGCAGCCATCGAAGGGACGCGCAAGCCATCCGGCACGCTCACCCCTTCCACCAACGCGCCGTGCATGACGACGACGCGTGCACCCAATGTGGCGTTGAAGATCACCGAATTAAATCCGACAAAACTGCCACGACCGATCCTGCACGGCCCGTGAACGACAGCGCCATGCGCGATCGAAGTGCCAGCGCCAATGGACACACCCGTTCCCCCGAGCGCATGGAGGATTACGCCGTCCTGCACATTGGCCTCCGCACCAATGGTGATGGGCACGACTTTTCCGTCCGGACCAGGTTCATCGGCGCGAATAACCGCGCACGGCCCCACATACACCTTGGCGCCAATGCGTATGTTGCCGATGACAAGCGCGCTTGGATGGACGTAGGCGGTCTCGTCTACTTGAGGCTCATCCCCCGCGATGTTCGATTCAAGACTCATTAATCAGCACCTGACGTTTCGGGTTCGAAGAGTGCTGCCGGCTCTCTGGACGCCCTTCTGAGGCGGTCCATGACGGCCAAGCCCAATCCTGTCTCGGGAACCGTGTCCGCCACGATCAGATTGAGGTCCATGGCATCCAGGCGGTGAAGGGCGGCGAATAGGTTGATCGCGGCCTCCCGCAAGTCCCCGTCGCGGGAAAGCACTTCCACGGCCGCAAAACCCTTCGTGGAATCTCGTGGACGAAAACAGAGGAGCCCGACCCCTGCCCCAAAGGGAATGTCGACGGCATTGGGGGCCAAGAGCATCCGCGTCCGCGGCGAATAGTGACTGGGAGTCTGTCCCGGTGCGATAGGACGGCCGGAAGCGACGCTGTGATCGATAGTGTCACCAATGACCCGCTCGATGTCCTCGCGTGCGATGCCGCCGGCGCGGAGAATGGCGGGCTGCGGCCCGACCAGCGATAGGACGGTGGACTCGACGCCAACCGCGCAGGGACCGCCGTCCAGCACCATGTCAATGCGGTTGCCGAGATGTCTGACCACGTGCTCTGCCGTTGTGGGGCTGACGCATCCGAAAGGATTCGCGCTTGGCGCAGCGATCGGGATTCCTGTTCGTTCGATCAGTTCCAACGCCAACGGGTGTCTTGGCATACGGACCGCGACTGTCGGAAGCCCGGCCGTGACCAAGTCCGGCACCCTAGGGGCCTTTGGCAACACCAGCGTCAACGGCCCAGGCCAGAATTGCGTGATTAAAGACTGCGCCGCTGACGGGATATGGTCAACCAGAAGCGTCAACTGGTCGGGGCTGCTCACGTGGACAATCAGGGGATCGAAACGCGGGCGTCCTTTGACTTCGAACACTCCGGCGACAGCCTTCTCGTTGAAAGCTGCCGCGCCCAGCCCATACACAGTCTCTGTAGGGAACGCCACGATGCCGCCATTGCGCAAGATGCCGGCCGCACGATCAAGCGTGCCGGGATTATTGTCCTCCTGTCTGCTCATTTCGTGGCGCGCCAGGATCCAATCGGTGGCCTCGCGAATTCCGGGCATGATGGTTGTCCGCGGGGGTAGTTCCGAGCGGTGCTTGGCGCCATGTCCGCTCAGGACATAGATCCCGAGGGCCCCGGCATTCTCTGCCAGTGCAGCGTCGTGCGGGTGATCGCCCACGACAAAAGAGCGCCGCAGGTTCAACCCGTACTCGTCGGCGGCCTTCTCGAGGAAGAACGTCCGGGGCTTGATGCAAACACATTGTTCCTCACGGCGGTGGGGGCAGCAATAGACCCCGGAAATAACGACTCCGTTCCTGCGCAGTTCCGCGACAACATGTTCATTCACCCGGGCCACTTCTTCTTCGCTCAGAATACCCGCCGATATGCCGGATTGATGGGTGACCACAAAAAGAAGGAAATGTTCCTGTAACTTCCCTAGCGCCCGAACGGTATCCGGATAGAACACAACTTCAGACGGGCACCTGAGATGGCCGCGATCCTCAATGATTGTTCCGTCGCGATCCAGAAAAACCGCTGGTTTCAGAATCGACCTCATGGATAGCACGTCGTTTGTCATGCACCGCGTTACTCCTCGAAAGCCGAGTCAGGCACAGCCTCTGCCCCATCCGGGTTGTCGGCCATCTCGCAGGCGCACTGGAACATCTGCTCGAACAGGTCCGCGATATCCTTCTCCTCGATGCACGAGAAGGCCACGCGGATGTCCGTGGGGGCTGTGGCGATCACGCCGATCCCGTAATGATCGAGAAGACGCAACCGGAACGCCTCGGCATTGAGGCCTTGCATCAGCCGAAGGCACATGAAGTAGCCGGAGTTGAAGGGATACGGAGTCCATGCCGACGCGTACCGCGATCCCGCCAAGACTTCCTTCACGCGTGCGGCCCTGGCCCGAAGCACCTCGAACTTCGCCTGCTTCTCACTTGCGTACGCAGGATCGTGCATGGCTCCGAGCAGGATGCTCTGCGAGGCGTGAGAGCAGTTGGACACCGCTCCGCGAATACAGCCAGCCGTCTTCTTCTCCAGCGCGTCGTGCACCCGCGCTCCACCGGGCGCGGCGAACGTGATGAATGCCACGCGTAGGCCCCAGACGAAGTCCTCCTTGGTCGCGCCATCCAGTTTGATCGGGAGAAGCCGAGGGTGCCTGCCGGCCAGCCGTGAAAAGATGGATTCGCGCATCACCTCAGGCTCGTAGAAGAGCCCGAAGTAGGCATCGTCGCACACGACTACGACACGGCAGCCGCTCTCCGCCGCCGCCACCAGGGCGCTGCAGAGGGCATTGGCTTCGGCTTCGGTCGGGGCATAGCCGCTGGGGTTGTTCGGGAAGTTGAGCAGGACGACGAGCTTCCCTCGCTTCGACTCCCCGGCAACCGCGGCGGCAAACCCGGCGGTATCCAGCCCACCAGAGGCGGCAAAGAAGGGGTACTTCACCATGCGTGCCTCGCGGCGGACCTTAAAGATCATGTTATAGTTGCCCCACACTTGGTCCGGGATCAGCACGGTGTCGCCCGCGTTGACGAACAGGTCCGCCACCAGGCTCAGGCCGTGCGTCACGCCGCCGGTCACGACCGGCATGCTGTACGCCTTTCCGGCCAGAGACGGATTGACAGCCTGAATGTGTTCCCGCCACTTAGCCCTCAGTGCCGGAAGGCCGAACGACGGTGCATAAGGCAGCGCGTCGTCCGGCGCGAGCGAGGCGAATCGCCGCATGACGCTCGGCAGATGCATCGCCACGTTCCCTTCCCTGGCAATGCCTATCGTCGCGTTGTAGCGGTTCGCCTTCTGCTTCGCCTCGGCCGACTGCGTCAGGATGCCCTTGGGGAAGTACAACTCGCGCCCCAGGCCCGAGAGCATCTCGAAGACGTCCGGCGCTTCCTTCTGGATCGCTCCATTCAACTCGGTGGCCAATGTCGTTGCCATATCTTTTAACCCTCCTTCTCCATCGTGAGCATGTCCGCACCACTCGTCACAGGCCAACACGCTTCTTCAATCCGGCAAGCTGATCCTTCATCCGGGCCGGCAGTCTGGTCCCGGCGGTGTTGAGGTAGGTCTCGATCTCCGGAACCTCGCTCTTCCAGCCTTCCACATCGATGCGCAGCAACTCGGCCATTTCGGCCTCGCTGATCTTCAGGCCGCTGACGTCCAGATCGCCCGCCTTCGGGACATTTCCAACGGGCGTCTCCGTGGCGCCGACTTTGCCATCTACGCGCTCGCACATCCACTTCAGGACGCGCGCGTTCTCTCCGAACCCCGGCCACAGCCACTTACCGTCCGGTGACTTGCGGAACCAGTTCGCGTAGAAGATCTTGGGTGCCTTGGCGCCCAGCTTGTCCCCCATGTTGAACCAGTGTTGCCAGTAGTCGCCAATGTGGTAGCCGCAGAATGGCAGCATGGCCATCGGGTCACGGCGGATCGAGCTCTTGACATCAAGGGCTGCAGCGGTGGCTTCCGAAGCCGCCGTCGCGCCCATATAGACGCCATGATCCCAATCGAACGCCTGGCTCACCAGAGGCACCAACTTAGATCGGCGGCCGCCAAAGATAAAGATGTCGATCGGCACTCCGCTGGGGTCTTCCCAGTCCGGGCAGATGACCGGGCACTGGCGCGCTGGGGCGGTGAAGCGGGCATTGGGATGGGCTCCCTTGGCGGGTTTTCCGTCGGCATCCTTCTTGTCCGGCGTCCAGTCGGTGCCTTTCCAGTCGATGCCATGTTTGCAATCGACGGCCATGTCCTCCCACCAGATGTCGCCGTCGTCGGTTAGGACGCAGTTGGTGAAGATCGAGTTGGCCTTGATGGTGTCCATCGCCATGGGATTGGACTTGTAGCTCGTTCCCGGTGCGACCCCGAAGAAGCCTGATTCCGGGTTAATGGCACGCAGGCGACCATCCGGCCCGATTTTCATCCAGGCAATGTCGTCGCCGATACACTCGCATTTCCAGCCCGGAATCGTGGGTTGAAGCATGGCGAGATTGGTTTTGCCGCAGGCGCTGGGGAAGGCGGCGGCAATGTGGAAGCGCTTGCCCTGTGGGTTTGTCAGACGAAGGATGAGCATGTGCTCGGCCATCCACCCCTCGCGGCGGGCCATGGTGGAGGCGATGCGCAGGGCAAGGCATTTTTTGCCAAGCAGAGCGTTGCCGCCGTAACCGGAGCCATAGGACCAGATGAGGTTTTCCTCCGGGAAATGGGCAATGTATTTCTTCTCGATCGGGGCGCACGGCCACGGAACGTCCTTCTGCCCGGGGGCGAGCGGTGCGCCGACCGAGTGTAAACAGGGGATGAATTCACCGTTCTCGCCCAGAGTTTCGATTACCTTGTCCCCAACGCGCGTCATGATGTGCATGTTCACCACGACATAGGGCGACTCTGTTATTTCGACGCCGACTTTCGAGATGGGCGACCCGATAGGACCCATGCTGAAGGGAATGATGTACATTGTGCGGCCCTTCATGCAGCCGTCGTACAGTCCACGCATGGTCTTCTTGAGTTCGACGGGGTCGATCCAGTTATTGGTCGGGCCGGCTTCTTCCCGGGCCTTCGATGCGATGTAGGTGCGGTCCTCGACGCGAGCCACATCGCTCGGATGGCTGCGGAACAGATAACTGTTGGGCCGTTTCTTCAGCGGTGTTGCCATGCCGGCTTCGACCATGATCTTGATCATGTTGTCGTATTCGGCCTTGGAACCGTCGCACCAGACGACCTTGTCCGGCTTGACCATGGCTTGGACTTCAGCAACCCAGTTAACGAGTTTTTTGTTCTTGCATATGACTGTCATCTTATGTGCTTCCCTTCGTTTATTTGCTGGTTTTCTCGATCCTATGAGTTTAAAAAAACAAAAAGCCGGTACGGTGCCCAGATGGGGATTCCGTACCGGCCTGTTCGCACCTGGCGGATCGACTCCGCCCTTTGCTCTCCTGCCCGTGACTTGCACGAGCTTTTAAGACATCACCGAAACAAAGTCAAGGCGGTTCAGCACAGG
>JBAWVC010000143.1:0-6480 GCA_037147455.1 Verrucomicrobiota bacterium
CATTGTTCGAGCTGCGCTTGTTCCTGAGAAGTCACAACAACAGGGAAACGGATTTCGGACATGAAATCAATCATGCCAGCCCGCAGAGGATCGTAAAGCTATTTACGAGACACTACACTAGAAAGAACCAATCTCGAGGCATGGGCATCTTGCCCATGCGAATAATCGAGCAAGACACGGGTAAGATGCCGATGCCACGGAAATACTTTCGACACAGTAGCGCAGGTCAATTCTCCACTGAACGCTGAAAACTTGGCCGTCCTCCGACCAACACCCAATCGACGGGGCCGGGGTGCGCGAGAATGGCATCGGGGAGATTGTCCGTCCGTCCGGTGAACGGGATCGCGACCAGATCGGCTTCTGCGCCCGGGCGGATTTCCCCGAGCCGACCGGCCATGCCGATGGCTTTCGCGGGGTTGAGCGTGGCCATTTCGAGGAGCGCCTGCTGAGCGACGTCGGGATGCCTGCGGCGGGCGCATTGCATTTCAGCGAACATGTTGAGCGAGCGGTTGCTGGCGAGGCTGTCGGTTCCGAGGCAGACGTTGAAGCCCTCGCGGAGAAACCGCTCCATCGGGAAGGTCGCACGCCCGAAATATTCGTGGCAGCACGGGCAGTGGATGACCGAAAAGTTTTTCCCGCGAAGGGGCTCCCAGTCCTCCTCCTCCAGAAAGTTCATGTGAGTCAGCAGCGCCCCGTCGGGCAGGGCGTTTTCTGCCAGCATCCGCGCCACCGGGGTGAGGTCGCCGGTATCGGACATCGGACGTCCGAGGCCATCCAGAAAATCATGCAGGGGGCCCCGGGCATTCCGGAACATCTCGAATTCCTCGTCCGACTCGGCCAGGTGGGTCATGAAAGGCATGCCGTATTTTTCGCAGCAGAACCGCGCCAGGCGGTAAAGATCCGGAGAGGTGGTGTAGGGCGCGTGCGGGGAGAGGCCGAATCCCCCGGGCCAGCCCGCACGGTTTTCAAAAAAGCTCAGCGCCCCGGCCACAACATCCTCGGTGTGGATGCGGTTCCGCACGTCCATCATCTCGTAGAACCACCAGGTTCGGATCGGGGGCGGGGGCATCCGGACCATCAGCTCGGGAAAAGATTCGATGTTAAAAACGCTGGTCGTCCCGTGCCGCAGAAGCTCGTCGAACCCGATCCGGATGGACTCCAAGTAATCGTCGTCCGTGAGCGTGCGCTTGAGTTCGTTGATCCTCCGGACCCACTGCGAGAAACTCGTGTTCGAAAAGATGGCTCCGCGCATGACCGAGTAGTCGAGGTGGCAGTGGGCGTTGATCAGCCCCGGCATCAGGATCACGTCGCCGAGATCCGTCGACTGGCGGCCGTCCCATTTGCCCCAGGCGAAAATTTTCCCTTCCTCGACGCAGACCATCCCGTCCTCGACCGGCGGGGAAGAAACCGGGAAAACGATGCGTGCGCGCAGGGTGGTCATGAGGCGGTCCCCGCCGGGGCGAGGATGGCATCGCGCATTCCGTGGAGGAGTTTTTTGTCATCCGGGCAGATCGTTGCCAGCGCGCCCCCGCAGGTCACTGAACTTTCTCCGGTGAAGTAATACGGGCAGAGCCGGACCCTGCCCCGCATCGGGGCGAGTTCGTTCCGGTCCGGCGTCCAGAACGATTCCTCCACGAGCCGGCCTGCGTGGAAGTCCTGGAGAATATGCGGCCGTTGCTCGAAATCCTTGAGGGCATTTTCGAGTTCCGCCTGCCAGTCCTTCTGTGGCAGGTCGGAGGCGACGGCGACGCCCCTCGATCCCCAGGCGTGCTCGGAGAATCCGCTGATCTTGAGAATGAAGTGGCGCTTTTTCTGGCTGAACTTCGCGACCTCATCCCACGAGTGGGCCTCGAGTCGCGGGAGCACGGCATGTCGCGGAAGGGGCTCGGGATCCACGAGCCACGTGTAGGGGATGACCCGCTGGAGGGCTTTCTGCGCGCGCTCGCCGAGCTCCCGCCGCCAGAATTCCTCCAGGGGTTTGAGCCAGAAGAGCGCGAACCAGAGCTTTTCCTCGAGCGCAGGCTTGAACGGCGGCGTGACGGAGGTTGTTCCCTCTGCCGCAGACCGCATGAGCGCGGGGGCCGCCGGCACATTCGCGAGATCGAACAGCTCGAAAAACCGGTAGATGTTCCGCTGCCAGTCATCGCGCACCGCCGCATCGAGAAGCCGCCAGTTTCCTTTCTCGGAAAATTCCGCATTGAGGATTCTCGACAGCCACTGCATTTCCGGCCGATAGGTGGACGCCTCGTCCGAGACCACGATGTCGCCCCCGGGCAGGATGGACGCGAATCCCTGCAGCATGCCGTCCGCCCCGCCGATGACCTGGTGCCCCAGGGAGGAATACGTCCTGTTCAGCCATGCGGTAAGACCGATCCCGCCGGGCACGCTGTCGATCTCGGCGATGGTGAACCCGTCGTTCGTGAGGATGAGATCCGGGCGGATGACTTTCGGGATTTCCCCCGCGATGCCGTTCTCTCGCTGGTAATCCACGAGCGCGGGCGGCTTGCCGCGGTCGAGCAGCTCGGCGACCCACGCGGGCT
The DNA here is from genome assembly GCA_037147455.1 of Verrucomicrobiota bacterium. GTDB lineage: Bacteria > Verrucomicrobiota > Verrucomicrobiia > Chthoniobacterales > Terrimicrobiaceae > QYQL01. Next base: position 2,541 of record JBAWVC010000143.1, read on the forward strand.
GGCGGCCTTTTGAACTGAGCCGGTAGAGCTGCTCGCAGGCGCGGAGGAACAGCAGGAGCCGGTAGCCGAGCTTTTCGATTTCCTCCTGCAGCTCCGCATCCACAAGAAACGGGCGCGGCGAAATCCTCCAATCCTTTTCGTGAAACAGCCCTCCGTCCGGCAGGGCGTCGTGGATGGCGCGGACGCACTCCAGCGGGCTCATGACAAAATCTTGAGCGCCTGGCGGATCAGATCCTCCGCACTCGGGGCGGATTCCGACAGGTCCAAAACCCTGCGGACCGCCTTGTGGGCCTCCACCTGTTTGTAGCCCAGGGAGATAAGGGCGAGGACCGCGTCGTGCATCCGGACATCCGCTTCGCTCGGAGCGTTTTTCGCGCTCGAGGCTTCCCACTCGGCCGCGACCCCCAGCTTGTCCTTCAGTTCGAGCACGATCCGCTCCGCGGTCTTTTTTCCCACGCCGCTGATTTTGGAAATGGCAACGATGTCGCCCGCGACCACGGCGGCCTTGAACATCTCGGTCGGAAGCCCGCTGAGGACGGCGAGAGCGATCTTCGGGCCAACCCCGGTGACGTGATGGAGGAGCAGGCGGAACAGATCGCGTTCGCCCGGCGTAAGAAACCCGTAGAGGACATGCGCGTCCTCGCGGACCGCGAGATGCGTGAGGATTTTTATCGGCGCCCCCGGCTGAGGGAGCCGTTCATAACTTGATACGGGAATCAGGATCTGATACCCGATGCCATGGACGTTGACGACGATTTGCGTCGGCAGCGCTTCCGCGAGAGTCCCTTCGAGAAATGCAATCACCCCGCATCCATAACAGAGGTCCCGCAAAACTCAAATGGGCGATATGGGTTTTTCTCCTTCTCGGGGCCGGCTTCGCCTCGGCCGAAACCCGCTGGGCGTGGATGGTCGAACCCTCGTTCATGGACTACAAAGTCCGCCGGAAGATCGATAGCTCCGAGCGCACGATCCTCGCGCTCGTGCGGGTCAAGGACGGCGAAATTTACGCGGCAGAGGGAGGGCATGACCGCGTCATGACCATGGCCATGAAGAAGATCAATCCCGAGGCGGCGCAGACCGCCTCCTCGGTCTTCGCTTCGATCAAACCCCAGTTCGTCCGGGACAAAAACGGCGTGATCCAATATGCCGTCCTCGAGTCGGAAAACCCCCTGACGGCCTCGTGCGTGCTCGCGCCGGGATTTGCGGAAAAATTCTCCGACACTCTCGGCCCGGACCTTCTCGTCGCCTTTCCAAACCGCAACCAGCTCATTGTTTTTTCGAGGCAGGATCAGGCATTTGCCAAGATGAGCGAACACATTATCTCCAGCTACCTCGGGTCGAATTACCCCGTGAGCCGCGAGATCTTTTCCTTGGAACACGGAAAGCTCCGCTCGCTCGGTGTCCTTCAATGATTTCTTTCTCTCGCCATGGCGGCCACGAAATAACTGGCCCGCCAGAATGATCGGAAGATTCAGGTTTCTTCCGCGGCTTCTGCTGACTCTTGTCAGCGCGGTTGCGATTTCGACAACACAGGCAGATCAATCGGATAATCAAGTCGCCCGTCTCGCGCAACTGGCGGAGAACGGGGAGTATTCCCGCAATGACTGGCGGGCCATGCAGCGGGCAATCCGGTATCTCCCGGGAGCGAAATTGGCGGAGACGGCAAAGGCCGTCATGGGCTCCGGACGGCGGGAGGGCATCCCTCAGGTCATTGATGAGATTTGTTTCGTTTGGGGCCTGAAGAACCCGGATGCGGCGATGGCGTTTGCGGATTCAATTTCCGACAAAACCCTTCGGGAAAATTGTTGTCGCACGGCTTTTAGAGGATGGGCGGAGGCGGACTGGAAAGACGCGCGGGCGTGGATTGGCCTGCAACCGCTCGGCCAGTTGCAGGATCTTCTTGCGGCAAGCCTGATAGAAACGGTTGCCGTGCGGAACCCGAAGGAGGCATTGAAGATTCTTCTTGAGGTATCCGCACGGGGACGACACCCGCAGACATGGCACATTTTTGCGAACTGCGCGCGCCGGGATCCGCTTGCCTCGGTGAAAGCGTGGGAAATGCTTCCGCCGGGAGGTGAAAGAAACTCGGCCAGAACCTCGATCGCCCGTTACTGGGGAGAGGTTCATCCGGAAGATGCCTGGCGATGGGCCTCGTCGCTGCCCGAGGAAAAGGACCGCTTGAATGCTCAGGAAAGCGTGCTCCTCGGTGCCTTGGATACTTGTCCGGAGCGCGCGGCGGCTCTTGCCAAGCAGCCGGCGCTGCCATCAAGGTGGCTGACTCGCTTCGCTTTTGAATGGGCCGGAAAAGACGCTGATTCCGCCACCCAGTGGGCGCTCGGCCTACCGGATGACATGAAAGCAGCGGCACTCTTGAGCATTCTCAACCGCTCAAACGTCAGTAACCAGCGCGCTTTGCTGGAGCCTTTGCTGGGCCTGCCCGAGGGCACGGATCGCGCTAGGGCCATCGCCCGTGTTCTGGATTACTGGGGCGGACAGAATTACGAGGAGGCGAAAACTTGGCTGCTGAAACAGCCGCAAGGTCACGATTCTCTGGCATTTTTATGGGGGCTCTCACGCCCTCTTGCGGAAAAAGATCCGGAGATGCTGCTCTCGCTTCTCGCGAAAATCCCCGAGGATCAGCGAGAGGCATTTTTGATGGGCGAACTACGAACAACGATCAAGCGGGCGCGGCCGGATCTACTGCCGAAGTTGCCCCGCAGCACGGCGAAAGGTTTTATTGGCGGGTGGTCATCTGGCGGCGAGACCAAGGAGGGAGAATAGCCATGAGCAACTCAAGAAGGTTTGCGCTGACGGCGGTTTTCATGGGATTGGCACTGGTCGCGAACGGCGGCGAAACCGAGGCACGCACGAGCCGCCTTCTGGACCTGGCATCGAGCGGTGGATACTTGCGCGATGAGCGCTGGAAAATGGCGGAGGAAATATCGGCCGTGCCCGACGCGCAGATGGCGGAGACAGCAACGGCCCTGCTGGCGTCCGGGAGGCGCACGGATGCCGGCCAGGCTCTATACGAACTCTGTTTTGTCTGGGCGCAGCGGGTGCCGGAGCCAGCGCTCGCTTTTGCCGAAGCCATCCCCGAAAAAACCTTGAGGGACACCTGCCGCGCGAGCGCCTTCCGGGGATGGGCAGAGACGGACTGGAAAGCAGCCCGCGCGTGGCTGGAAAAACGGCCGCTCGGCGCCGCGCGGGATCAGGTGATGGGAGGACTGCTGACGCTGGTTGCCGTGCGCGATCCGCACGCGGCCTTGCAGATGCTTCAAGAGGAAATTGTCCGGGGCCGTGACATCCAGACATCAGAGCTCATGAAGATTTGCGTCAAGCGTGATCCTGTCGCCGCAGTGAAAGCGTGGGAGAACCTCCCTCCCGGCAAGGCGAAAAACTCGGCGAGAGAATCCCTCGCGATGAATTGGGCGAAGGTTCAACCGGAAGAGGCCTGGCGGTGGGCCTCGGGGTTCCCTGATGACAAGGACGGACAAAGCACCCGCCGGAACGTGATCCTTGGCACTGCGGAAGTGGCCCCGGGCAGGGCCGCACTCCTTGCGCTGCAGTCACCGGAGAAAGATCGGAAGGAATTGCTTGAAAGAATCGCATGGACTTGGGCCAGGCAAGACCCGGATGCCGCTGTTCTGTGGGCGGGCGGCCTGCCGGAGGACGTCAGGCCCGGAATTTTCGTCGCCATTCTTAATCGCTCAACACTCGCAGATCCAAAATCGTTATTGCCGTCCATGACGAGCCTTCCTGCCGGAAAAGACCGCGATCTCGCCGTCTCCCTGGTCATTCACCGATGGAGCGACGGGGATTTTGACGGGGTCAAAAAATGGTTGGTCCAGCAGCCGCCGAGCCCGGACTTTCCGCTGTTCCTTTTGAGCTGCATGAACAGGCTGGCGGAACAAGATCCCGAGTTGCTGTTCACCCTTTTCGA
>JBAWVC010000144.1:0-6474 GCA_037147455.1 Verrucomicrobiota bacterium
TCGCCATCATCGGCATCATGAGCGCGCTGATCATCACAACGGTTTCGAACGCGGCTATGGACACCCGCAACGTGGTGGCGCGGCAGCAGCAGATCACCTTGCAGGACGCCCTGAATTCCTGGGTGGCCGCAAACTCCAGCGGGACGAACACGCTCCTAAGTGCGCGGACGACCTACTCCGCCGCCGGGACGGGCCTGGCGAAGCTCGCCCTGCTGGCCAACTACCTGCACCCGGAAACCTACAGCCATTTCACCGCCTATTCGTCATCGAGCCAGATCAAGAGCGAGGCGATGACGAAAGCCGGGGTCTATCTTCAGTTTTCCTCGTGGGGGACAACCAACTACCCCACCGTGGAGTGGTATGCCAACTGATGCGCCTCACCGAACCGTAGAATAAGGAACCAGCACCCATGAAACCGATCCCTACAGGCCAGGCATCCGCCCGATCGCGCGCGGCGTTTTCCCTGGTCGAAGTCCTCGCCGCCATCACCATCATCGGGATCATCACCTTTCTCGCCGTGCCCAACATCGTCCGGGTGAAGCAGGACAGCGAAGACAACCTGGCCCGGGCGCGGGCGGAGGCGATCAACATGGCCATTGCCGCCTACGTGCAGGCGGTCGGCACGAACGCCGCCCAGAGCGGCTGGTCCGCGGCCGGAAGCGACAGCGCACGTTACCTCCTCGTCAGGCAATACATCGCCTTTTCAGAAGCCACCCTGACTCTCTACACTCCGGGCGGATACACCAACACCCTGCCTTCCACGATCAGCCCGCTGACCACCAAGGTGACCGTCAGCGGCCCGAGCGGCACCATTTCCTACTGAGGTGAGTGGCATCAAGACAAGCGCCGCGGAACTGGCGTCCCGGCTGATTCCACCGCGCCAAGCGGGCAGCCGGGACGGCGGCCCCACACCCCAATCACCCGTCCCGTTCGCACCATGGGCGGTCGCGGGCAGGACGCACGCCCGGGGCCGCATCCGGAACGGCGGCCTGTCGCTGATCGAAATCCTGGTCGTGGTGGCGTTCCTGGCGATTATCGCAACGATCTCCATTCCCAGCATTTCAAACCTCGTCTTCGCTTCCAGCTACGAGACGGCGAAACGGAACCTCAACTATCTCAACGGGGCCGTCATCGGCTTCAATAATTCCAACTGGGAACTCGTCCTGGCCGCATCGTCCGGAAGCGACGACGAGCAGAAGATTTTTGACTCGTTGCGATACCGCGCCGCCACGAACCCGGCGCCCGGTTCACCCTACCTCCCGGATACCGCCACGTTCGTGGCCAGCAGCGACACGTCCACCTACCGGGCCAGCTGGAACGGAAGAATGTTTGGTATTGTGGTTCCGGGCACCACTGGCGCAGGATTGGACCTGATGAAAATCATGGGCAGTTCTGTTCAATCGGCTCCGGTCAGCACCCCGGTGCCCCACCAATAATGACGCCGCAAGCCTGGCAGGAACTCTGCGCCGTTCTCAAGGAAGGAGGCATCGAGCACGGCCCGATGCCGGACGAAGCGATGGAGATTCACCATCACCTCGCGCAAGTCAACGGGGTTTCGGCTGACGAGGCGCTCGAATGGCTTGCGAGACAATTTGGAATCCTGCCTTTCAACCCCGTCCGGGCGAACTGCTCGACGCGCGCGGAGAACGTTTTTCGACGCCTGTCACCTCAACCGGGCGACCCTGAAGCCGAATTCTGGATCCCCTACGGGACTCTCGGCCCGCTCGTTCTGTGCGCGCACTACAACCCGGCCTGCACCCAGCTCTGGGAGATCCCTGTCGAACTGATCATCCCCGTCCTGATCCCCCAGTCGAAGTATGAGATCCTCCGCAGGGATTTCATGGGCCGCATCGAACTCCAACCGCTCGAAAGCCGGCCTCCGCTGGTTTTCTCGAACCCGCTGCCCAAAGACGGCCGCCCGGAGTCGGCCCTGGGATGGCTCCTGCAGGAGTATCCGCTGGAGAGCGACATTCGGTCGAAGCTGGAGCGCTCGAAGAGTGAACTCGCGGGGATCACGCCCGAAGCCCTGAGTTCCATCAAATCGCTTCCGAGCCATTACGGCATCGCTTTGCGCTACCTCTCGACCGGCGACGCCTGCTTCAATGCCGAGCATGCCCCCCCCCAAATTCTCTTCCCGGAATCGCTCCTGGAAAAGCACGCGGTCTACCCGATGCACTGCGGGGTCAAAACCGTCTTCCTGCTCTCCGCAGAGAAGGAAAATTTCGCTTTCGAGGACGAATGGCTCTCGGGCGGACACGACCCGCTGGTTTTCCGTTCGGTCCTCGCGGAGAAGGAGTCGATCATCGCCGCGATCAACCGCGACCGGAGCCGCTCGGTGGCGACGAGCGCGGCGACCGGGGATCAGGAGCTCACGTATTCGGACGTCGCGAACATCGTCGACATCGACGTGCAGGAGATCCAGCGCACCAACCCCTCCAGCATCAACGCCACGCCGGAGCAGGTCGTCCACTGGGTGCTCTACCGGGCGATCACTGGCCGCGCGAGCGACCTCCACGTGGAAAAATATTTCAACACCGCGCGGTTCCGCGCCCGGATCGACGGCGAACTGAAGGTCATCCATTCCTGCCCGGAGGAGCAGCTCGTCCGGTTTGTCAGCCTCATCAAAAACTATTCCAACATGAGCCAGCGGCGGCAGGACGCGCAGGACGGAAGGTTTTCGCTCACCCTCGGGAAGCGCCGGGTGGACTGCCGCGTTTCCGCCATCCCGTGCCGGAAAGATCTCCAGAAAATCACCATCCGCTTTTTGGACCGGCAGGACGGGGTCCGGAAGCTCAGCGAGCTGAACCTGTCCCCCCGGCAGATCGGGACGCTCGGGGAGGCGATGGGGCGCGACCAGGGGCTCATCCTGGTGACCGGGCCGACCGGCAGCGGAAAAACCTCCACACTCTACGCGCTGCTCAACAGCATCAACGCCGACAACATCAACATCCAGACGATCGAGGACCCGATCGAATACGAGGTCGAGGGGCTCAACCAGACGCAGACCGACCCGACGAACGGCATCACTTTTGCCGCGGGCCTGAGGGGGCTCATGCGCGCGGACCCGGACGTCATCCTCATCGGCGAGTGCCGCGACCAGGAGACCGCGAACTCGGCGGTGAACGCCGCGCTGACTGGACACCTGGTCCTCACGACCCTGCACGCGAACGATTCCCTGCGCGCGGTAAGCCGCCTGATTTCCATGGGCATCGCGCCCTACCTTCTCGCCGACTCGCTCGCCCTCTCTCAGGCCCAGCGGCTGGTCCGGCGGCTCTGCACCTACTGCAAGCATCCTGTGCCGCTCACGCCGGATGTCCGGACGATCTTTGCGGCCAACCGCGTAGCCATCCCGCCAGAAACGCAGTTCATCTACGAGAAGCACGGGTGCCCGGAATGCCACGAGGCCGGCTATTCCGGTCGCATGGCGCTCATGGAGATGTGCCCTTCGGACAACGCGCTTTCGGACATGATCTCGAGGAATGCCCCGCAGAGCGAGATGCGGAAGCTGGCATTCAAAAAAGGTGTGCTGACCCTGTATCAGGAGGGGCTCCAGCAGGTGCTCAACGGGAACACCTCCCTCGAGGAGATCAGCTGCCTGAGCTACACCGCCGTCGATGCCGACTGGGACAAGGAAGTCGCGGATCCCGACGGCGTTTCCCCGGCGTAACGCGCTCATTTGCCGCGCTTGCCTGCGGGGGGCGCTGATGGTAAAAACCGCGCATGTTTGTCCCTGTCCCACATTTGATCGTCCAGCCTGACGACGGCGTCGCGCCCGTGCTCGATTTCATCCGTCTGGCCCATACCAGCCTTCTCATCAAGCAGTTCACGTTCAGCCAGCCGGAGCTGATGAAGGCGGTGGTGGACCGCAAGAACGCAGGCGTCGCGGTCCGGGTGATGCTGAACCCGAAGCGCTCCGGCGGCGACCGCGCGAACGACGAGACGTTCGAGTATTTTCAGAAAGCGGGGGTGGACATCAAGTGGGCGAGCCCGAAATTTTACGTGACCCACGAGAAGTCGATCGTGGTGGACGGGAAGGCCGCGCTCATCGCGACGTTCAACCTGTGCGAAAAGTATTTCACAATCACGCGCGACTACGGCGTGATCGTGCAGGATCCGGACAAGGTCGCGCAGGTGGTGGAGGGATTCGAGGCGGACTGGGCGGAGCGCGGCGACTGGCGTCCATCGCCGGAATCCGGGCTTCTTTGGAGCAACAGCAACTCCCGCGAGGCGATGTCGCGCTTCATCGATTCTGCTAAGCAGACCCTCGAGGTCCAGCACCCGAAATTTGTCGATGCCACGATCCTCGACCGGATCGGAGAGGCGGCCTCCCGCGGAGTTGAGGTCCGGGTCCTCTGCGGCGGCAAGCATGGGATCAGCGACTGGGACATCCTCGATACCTTCTCCTCGCTCCGCGTCATGCACCGGTCGGGAGTCAAGGTCCACAAGCAGAAAAACCTCCGCCTGCACGCGAAGCTGCTGATCGCCGACAAGGCGCATGCGATCGTCGGCTCGATGAACATCGACCGCTCGGCATTCGACCTCCGGCGCGAGCTCGGGACCAAGATCACCGACCCGGGCGTCGTGACGCGCCTGCTAGCGGTCTTCGAGGGGGATTGGGAGTCCTCGCACCGCTACGACGCCCCCGATCCGCTCGACCCCTCGCTGCACCACGAGGAGGATTTTCCCCACGACCCCGAGCTTGTCCATGAGTGAGAAGCCCTCCCTTTTCGACCTCGCGCTGACGTTCAACCACATCGCGCTGGCATCGTTCGGCGGCGGCCTCTCCGCCTGGTCGCGCGAGGTTGTCGTCGTCGAAAAGAAGTGGATGGAGGACGCGGAATTCCTCAGCGCGGTGACGATGTGCAGGATCCTTCCCGGCGCCAACCAGGTCAACCTCGCCGTCTTTGTCGGAGTGAAGTTCCGCGGGATCCCGGGCGCGCTCGCGGCGGTCTTCGGGCTCACGCTCGTCCCGGTTCTCATCGTCCTCGCGCTCTCCTATTTCTACTTCCAGTTCCACGAGGTGCCCGCGCTGAAGGGGATCCTCAAAGGCGCGGCGGCCGCGGCGGTGGCGATGACCCTCTCGATGGTTGTCAAAACCGGCCGCAAATGTCTGGTCGGCCTCATTCCGGCGCTGCTGTTTCTGGCGATCTTTCTGATGAACGGGATCGCCCGCTGGCCGCTGCTCGCCTGCCTGTCCCTGCTGGCACCGCTGGCCGTCGCCTGGGGATGGCCGAAGGTGAAAAAGCCATGAACGTCAAAACGCTCATCCAGATCCTGCTGCTGTTCAGCTCGCTCTCGATCCTCTCGATCGGCGGGGGCAACACGGTCCTTCCGGAAATGCACCACAAGGCCGTGGACAACTACCACTGGCTCACGGACAAACAATTCGCCGACGTCTTCGCCATTTCCCAGGCCGCTCCCGGCCCCAGTATCCTCATCGTCACCATGATCGGCTACAAGGCCGGCGGCTTTGTCGGCGCGGTCCTCGCGACTATCGCCATGATGGTTCCCGCCGGCCTCCTCGTCTACCTCGTCAGCCGGGTCTGGGAGCACGCAAAAAATTCCCCGGCCCGCAAAGCGATCGAGAAGGGGTTCGCCCCGCTCACCGTCGGCCTCATCATGGCGAGCGCGTGGGTCATGAGCAAAGCCGCCGACCACGACTGGCAAGCCTTCCTCCTCACCGGCGCATGCACCGCCATCTTTTCCTCCACAAAAATCAACCCCCTCTTCATCGTCGCCGCCGCCGGATTCATCGGATGGATGGGCTGGGTGTGAAATCCGTCCCGTGCAGAACAACGATTTCCCGCCCATCGCCCTCGACCCCGCTTTCCCTTTTGATCGCATCAGGGAGCTCTACCTTTACGAGGAGCCGGCGCTCCTCGCTTCGATCCGGAGAGGGGACAGGAAGGGGGCGACAAAAATCATCAACCTCCTGCTCGTGCATATTTATAGCGCGGGAGCGCAGCGGAGCGAGCTCCTCAAAGGCCTCCTGCTGGAGCTGATCGTCATGATGTCCCGCGCGGCGGTGGAAGCCGGCGCCTCCCAGAGCGAAGTCCTCGGGCTGCGCTTCCAGCACCTCACCGAACTGGCCGCGATCGACGACGACGAGCGCCTCGCCGGCTGGCTCAGGGAGTCCGTCGTCAGGATTTTTGAAACCGTCGAGCTTCACCAGAAAGCCGCCCTGCCGTCCATCGTGGCCCGGGCCTTGAAAATCATCCGCGAGGAATCCGCGGGAACGCTGACGAGGGCTGAGGTGGCGCGCAAGGCCGGGGTCTCCCCCTCGCACCTCGCCGGGCTTCTCCAGGAACGCACGGGCCGGTCGTTCACGGAGCTGGTGCGCGAGGCGCGGATCGAAAGGGCGTGCGAGCTTCTCCGGACGTCCGATCACTCGATGGCCGCGATTGCCGCCGAGTGCGGGTTTTGCGACCAGAGCTACTTCACCCACGTTTTTCTGAAAATCAAAAAGGCCACGCC
>JBAWVC010000145.1:0-6416 GCA_037147455.1 Verrucomicrobiota bacterium
GCGGATTCATCGCTGCACACGCAAATCCATTCGACGGACTGGTGGTTGGCCATCGTCTCGCGCAGCCACACCTTGAGCGTCTGCCGGATGAGCGCGAGGCTCGGGACGGCGATGACTATGCAGCGGGCGTTCAGCTTCCCGGCGATCCAGTAGGCTGTGAGGCTTTTCCCGCTGCCGCACGGCATGATGAGCTTTCCGCGCTTAGCTTTTTCGATGACAAAATGCCGATGCCCGTCCTTCACCGCCGCCTTCTGGTGCGGTCGGGGCTTCGCGGGTTTCAGGATTTCGGCCTTGTGTGAAAGATGCGCGCGCAGGCGCTTCAGAAATCCGGCGTCGAGTTCCTGCCAGACATCCAGCGCACAGAATCCGATTCGCTCCTGATCCTTGAGCACATGGGTGATGCGCTCGGTGGTCGAGCAGATGATGCCGAAGTCGAATCCCCGGCAAACCCCGAAGGCGAGGCCGGTGAACGTCGAGATCTCCCGCCAGGTCAGCGAATGGTCGGTCTCCTGCCGATACTTGCACTGGATCGCCCAATAATTTCCCTCGTGAGTCTCGGCGACGAGATCGATCCCCTGGTCGGTCGTCGGCAGCTTGAGCCTCTTCGCTACGGCCAGCGGCACTTCCCGGCCAAGCCAGACGCGCTTGAGCTTGCTCGCATATTCCGGCTCGATTTCGAGGTAGGCCTTGACGAGTTCCTCAAAGAGGTCGCCCTTCTGCTTCTCGGGAAACCGCTTCCATTTGGCCTAGATATTCCGCCATGAGGAGCATCCGCGAATCGCTTCGAGTAGCCCGGTCTGCTTCGCTGCCATGATTCGCGGAAAATAGCGCTTCCCGTGCAGACGGGCGAGAGGATTTCCGGAGATTTCAAATCCCCATCGCCACGACATCAACCTGCCTGCTGTGCGGGGCGCGACGGTGTTCGAAGAGGAAGATTCCCTGCCAGGTGCCGAGGGTCAGGCGGCCGGCGGCGATCGGGATCACTTCGCTGGTCCGGGTGATCGCCATTCTCAGGTGGCTGGTCGTGTCGTCCGGGCCTTCCAGCGTGTGGATGTAATCGGGGTCATCCTCGGGAACGACTTTTTCCAGCCAGGCGTGGAGGTCGGTGCGGGCGCTCGGGTCGGCATTCTCGTAAATGACAAGGCTGGCGCTCGTGTGACGGACAAATACCGTCGCGGTCCCGGTGGTCACCCCGCTGGCGCGGACGATCCGGGCGACGTCGTCGGTGATTTCGTAGGTCCCCTTCCCTCGTGTCCGGATGGTCAGGGTTTCGTGGAGGGCTTTCATTTGGCGGGTTTCATGAGCATGGCCCATCCGATGAGAAAAAGAACCCCGCCGATCGGGGTGATGGCTCCGAGCCATTTGATGTTTGTGATCGCGAGCGCGTAGAGCGACCCGGAAAAGAGGACGACTCCCGCCGCCCAGAGCCTGGCGACGAGCGGCCTGCGCTCGGCGGCCCAGAGCGAGGCGACCGCATGGACGAGTTGGTAGAGGACCGCCGTTTGCCAGATCGCCGCGGTCCCGTTCGCCGCAAGCATGTTTTTCAGTCCGTGGGCCCCGAAGGCCCCGAGCGCGACTCCGGTGAATCCCAATACGGCGGCAAGTTTGGTGGCGAGCATAAAATCCAGTCTGCACGAATCGCGCCGTCCAATCAATCCCCGTAGCGATCCCCAAATCCGCGCGTAAGAGATGGGAAAGGAGCTGGGAACAGCTTCCCATGAGGCTGCGAGCGCAGGGACATCCTCGAGAGAATATCGAGAACGAAATTCTTTCAGAATTCCGCTACATGACCATCGGAGCCAGGCGCAATGTAGAGGAACACGGAACGTGTTTCTCCAGGCTTCGATCTTACGCGCGGATTTGGGCGATCCCCGTAGCGATCCCCGACCCCAACTGGAGAGAAAGCGATGTTGCTCCCTTCATTCCCATTGGGTCTGATACCCCGAAGCTTGCTTCGGCTTTTCTTCGTGTCGTGAAATCATATTCTTAAATGCCTCGGAGCTTGCTCCGGGGTTTCTTTACTTCTCGTTTCTCCGTTTCTTATTTTCCTGTCACGAATACACTCGGGCGCCCGTTTATGGCCGGGTCTTCGTGAACAGCATCATGCTGAAAACATTTAAATTATAGGCCTGACCCCGTTCTGGAGGTAAGGTTCTGAGGCAACTGGAGAAAACTCTTGCGCGGACGTCGTTCCCGGCTTCCACTCTCTGCCATGAAATTCTTGGAACCTGCGGCGCTCGTCGAGACTCTGAACTGGCGGTATGCGACGAAGCAATTTGATCCGTCGAAGAAAATTCCAGCCCCGGTGTGGTCGGCGCTTGAAGACGCGCTCGTCTTGACGCCGTCGGCCTACGGCCTCCAGCCGTGGCATTTCTTTGTGGTCACCGACGCGAAGCTTAAGGCCGCGCTGCGCCCTCATTCGTGGGATCAGCCGCAGGTGACGGACTGCTCGCACCACGTGGTTTTTGCGACACGCCGGGACATCGACGCCGCGTTCGTGGAAAAATATCTGGCACGGATTGCCGAGGTCCGCGGTGTTTCCCTCGAGTCGTTGGGCTTCTACCGGGACCTGATCGCTTCCGACCTTCTGAACGGCCCGCGGTCGAAGTGGGTGCAGGACTGGGCGGCCCGCCAGGTGTATATCGCGCTGGGCAACTTCATGACCGCCGCGGCTCTGGTCGGGGTGGATACCTGCCCGATGGAGGGGATGGACCCCGCCAAATACGACGAGATCCTCGGCCTTCCTGCAAAAGGGTTCAACGCGGTTGTCGCCTGCCCGGCCGGATACCGCGCCGAGGGGGACAAATACGCGTCCCTTCCGAAAGTCCGCTTTCCGAAAAAGGATCTGCTCGAAATCCTGTAGATCTCCTCAACCTAGCCGTTCGATCCACTGCCAGATCCTGGTCGCTCCGGCACCGCCAAGGAAGGCGATGAGCCCGACATAGATTGCCGACACGGCACTCAGGACGTAGCCGAAAAATACGACCAGCCCATCGCGCTCGAGCATTCCGAGACAGAGCAGGACGATGGCGAAACCCGGGATCGTGTTCGTGAGGGGAAACGGCGGGGGGATCGGCAGGCTCAGGAAAAATGCGGATATAGCGATGGCGAACCCGGCCGCCATCTGTGCGGGATGACCGTCTAGCAGACCCGTCCACCTGGGGCGGAGGAATTTTTCCAGCTTCGTGTGAACCGCGATCCCGAAGCGGAGCGTTTTTTCCAGCACGGCGAACGAAACGTGCCGCCGGGTGATGAATTCCGGCAGCCACGGCTGGTGGCGGAACGCGATCCTCAGCCCGCAGATCGCAATCGCGATCCCGAACGGAATGGATAGTCCGGGAATCGCCACCGGGGACAAAAACGGAAGAGCGAGGATGATGGCGATCGTCTGCAGCCCGCGCCCGTGGGTGTGCCGGATGAGGTCGGCGACAGACATCGGCTTGCCTTCCGCAAGGTCGAGAATCCGCTTGAGATCGTCGGAGACCCGCGGCGGCGGAGCGGAAGATTCGGGTTCGTTCATAGCTGGCAGCACAGGTCATAACGCGCGATCCCCGGCGACGCAAATTTTGTTCGCCTTGCATGTCGGGCGAATTCCCTGTGAAATGCCAAAAATGACTGACGAACTCGCCCAAGCCGTGGAGAGCGGCTCCCTTGACAAGAAATCCGCCGCCGCCCTCGAACACCTTGCCCCGGGCTCGTATTGCCAGCATAAAAGTTGGGGATTCGGACGCGTGGCGGAGTGGAATCTGATCGCTGGCCAGATCTTCATCGACTTCGGAGCCAAGAAAAGCCATCCGATGCAGGTCGCCTACGCTGGCGAGACCCTTACGCCGATTCCAGAGGACCACATCCTCGCCCGCAAGGCGAAGGAACCCCAGGCGGTCCGCGATCAGGCGAAGGCGGACGCCCTCTCGCTCGCGCGGAAAATTCTCGAAGACCTCGGCGGCAGGGCCACGGCCGATCAAGTCGCAGCCACGCTCCAGCCCGAGATTTTCGACGCGGCCGGCTTCAAAAAATGGTGGGATGGGGTTAAGAAAAAAATGAAGTCCGACGGGCATTTCCAGATTCCCTCGAAAAAGTCGGACCCGTTCGTGCTTCTCGAAGTCGCCGTGAACCCGGGCCGTGGTTATATCGACCAGTTCCGCGAAGCCCGCCATACGAAAGACCAGGTGGCCGCGCTCGACCAGATCACCAAGGCACTCGGCGATCTCGCCCACGAGGTGGAGGAACTCCAGTCGCTCGCCGCGCAGATCGAGGACACCGCGCAAAAAGGCCGCAAGCTCCAGTCGGCAGCCGCGGTCGAAATGCTTCTCGTCCGCGACGAAATTCTTTCGCGCCACAGCGCCCTCACGCCGGGTCCGGAGGCGCCGACGGTCGCTGACATCCTCGTCGGTGAGGAAAACCGTCTGCCCGCGCTTTTCGCCAGCCTCCCCGCTTCGAAGCACCGAAAGGTGCTGGAATCGTTCGAGGCCGCTTACGGGGACCGCTGGACGGACAAGGCACTCAAGCTCGCCCACCAGGCGAACTCCCGACTCGCCATCGAAATCGCGAAACTTTTCGAGAAAGCCGGAAAAAAGGAAGTCATCCATACCGCGATCGCGCGCTGGATCAGCGCCCGCTCGATTACCTCGGAAACCCTGATCTGGCTTTGCAAAGATCGCGGCGCCGGGTTCGAGGGCATTTTCAATGCCGAGCTTCTCGCCGCTGTCTTTAGCGCCCTCGAGTTCGACCTGCTCTCCGAGCGCCGCACCTCGCGCCTCCGCGATCTTCTCATGGACGACCGCAACCTCCTCGGCGAGCTGATCGCCGAAGCCGACCGCGACACCGTCCGCGACACGATGCGCAAACTTTTGCTCACCCCGGTTTTCGACGACCTCACGAAGCGTTCGCTCATGGCCCGGATCGTAAAGCTCTATCCGGATACCCAGAGCATGATCACCGGCGATGCGCCGGAAGATAAAGTCGAGTTGCTCACCGTCTCGTGGTCGAGCCTCGAAAAGCGTAAGGCCGACTACGAGCACCTCATCTACAAGGAAATCCCGCAAAACCTCAAAGACATCAATGTCGCCAAGGAGCAGGGCGATCTTCGCGAGAATTTTGGATTCAAGGCCGCCAAGGAACAGCAGCGGGTTCTCGAGCGCCGGAAAATCGAGTCCGAACGCGATCTCTCGAACGCGCGGGGAACGAATTTCGAAACCCCTGACACAGCGCAGGTCTCGATCGGGACCGTTGTCTCGCTCGTCCAGGATTCGGGTGAGCGCGAGGTTTACAGCATCCTCGGCGCATGGGACAGCGCCCCGGATCTCGGCATCGTTTCTTACAAGGCCGGCATCGGACAGATCCTCCTCGGGCGCAAACCCGGAGACTCTGTCGAACTCCCCGGCGACAAAGGCCCGCGCCAGCTCCGCATCGAGTCGATCACCGTCTTCAGCGACCTCGATCTCCTCCGCGAGAAGGTCCACTCGCTCAGCCCGGCGGAGAGCTGACCGTAAGCACATGAACGGCCTCGAGCGTTACCTCGCCACATTGGACGGACGTTCTGTCGATCACCTCCCCCGGCTCCCCATCCTCATGCAGTTTGCCGCCGAGCGCATCGGCAGCAACTACGGTGCGTTCGCCTCGGACTACCGCGTTCTGACGGATGCGAATATCGCCTGTGCCCGCGAGTTTGGAATTGATCAGATGAACACGATGTCCGATCCCTACCGTGAAACGCAGGGGTTTGGAGCTAAGATCACCTACGAGCGAGACATGGTTCCGCATTGCGAAAAGGCTCCGCTCGAGGACGCTCTCGATCTCTCGAAGCTTCCCCGACCGAACCCGATGGAATGCGAGCGCATGCGGGACCGCATCGACGCCGTTAAGCGTTACCACGAGCTCGTCGGAGGCGAATATTCGATCATGGGCTGGGTCGAGGGCCCGGCGGCCGAGGCGGCTGACATCCGGCGGCTGGACAATTTCTTTATGGACCTCATCGACGACGAGGTGGCCATCGGCGCACTGATGGACCTCTGCGTCGATGTCGCGCTGGATTTCGCCCGCGCGCAGGTGGAGGCTGGGGCGGATACCATCGGCGTGGGTGATGCGGCTGCCAGCCAGATCTCTGCGGATCTTTATGAAACCCTGATCCTCCCCCGCGAGCAGCGCCTGGTGCGCGGGCTCTATGACATGGGCGCCAAAGTGCGCCTGCACATCTGCGGTAACATCACCCATCTTCTTCCGGGCATCGCCACGCTCGGCGTGGACATCCTCGATGTGGATCACATGGTGGACCTCCGCGCCGTCCGGAGCGCCGTCGGCCCGAAGTCGGCCATCGCGGGCAATCTGGATCCCGTCGCGGCGGTCCTCCGGTCAAATCCGGACCTGGGTATTCACTTGGCTCAACAGGCCCCAAGATGTAGTGTGTATTCTTGATG
>JBAWVC010000146.1:0-6361 GCA_037147455.1 Verrucomicrobiota bacterium
CCACGCTCCCATCCCAGATCAACACGCCTTCAATAGGGCATTCTAAAACATCACGCGCGCACTGCCAACTTTGTTGTCATGGCTGGCGGGATCGTGTTTACTTCCCGGTCCTATGGAAAACGTGATGATTGTGGGCACGGGATGTGCCGGACTGACCGCAGCGATTTATGCCGCCCGCGCGAACCTCTCGCCGCTTGTTTTGGAGGGGCGGATGCCCGGCGGCCAGCTCACGACGACGACCGCCGTGGAAAATTTTCCAGGTTTTCCCGAGGGGATCGACGGACCGGAACTGATCCAGCGCATGCACCAGCAGGCGGAGAAGTTCGGCGCGCGATTCCGATACGGGGTCGTCGAGGAATTTGAGGCGGGCTCGCCGCACCGGGTCAAAGTCGATGGCGAGTGGGTTGAGACCGGCGCGCTCATCGTCGCCAGCGGCGCGTCTCCGCGATACACAGGAATCGAGGGCGAGTCGGCGCTGATCGGACATGGCCTGACATCCTGCGCCACCTGCGACGGCGCGTTTTACAGGAATGTTCCGGTGTGCGTGGTGGGGGGAGGGGACTCCGCTTGCGAAGAGGCCTCGTTCCTCACGCGGTTCGCCTCCGTGGTTTACCTCATCCACCGCCGCGATACCCTCCGCGCCTCCAAAATCATGGCTGGCCGCGCCCTCGCGAACCCGAAGATCAAGCCGGTCTGGAACTCGAAGGTTTCGGCATTCCTCACCGACGAGGCCGGCGAGGTCCGCGGCGTCCGCCTGCGGGATACCAAGGACAGCTCGGAGACAGAGCTCGAGGTCAAATGCGTCTTTGTCGCCATCGGCCACGAGCCGAACACCGCGGCCTTCCGCGGCGTCCTCGAGACCGACGAGAACGGTTACCTCGTCCAGAAAAACGGGACCGCCACAAATATCCCAGGGGTTTTTGCCGCAGGCGATGTCGCCGACCATGCGTATCGCCAGGCGATCACCGCCGCCGGGCAGGGGTGCGCCGCGGCGATTGATGCCGAGCGCTGGCTGGCCGCGAAGGAATAGGCTGGATTCGTGCAACCGCCCGTTCCCCATCGCGCTTCGCGGGGTTTGAAAATCTGCGACCTCACGCAGTTTTACTCTCCGGTCAGCGGAGGGGTGCGGCGGTATATCGAGCAGAAATCCGCCTTCGTGCGGAACCACCGTCCCGACTGCGAGCACGTCATCATTGTTCCCGGAGAATCCACCGCGCGCTCCGGAGATGACAAAGTCCGCGTCTATACCATCGCGTCACCGCTGATTTCGCGGACATCCCGCTACCGCGCCCTCACGAAGCTGCATCTCATCGAGGAGGCGCTCGAACGCGAGCGGCCGGACATCATCGAATCCGGCGACCCCTACCAGGTGGCCTGGAAAGCCGTCGCCTCGGGGCGCGGCCTGGACATCCCGGTCGTCGGGTTTTACCACTCGCATTTTCCGGAGGCCTACATCCGGACGGTGGCGAAGTTCTTCGGGCGGGTCGCGATCTCGATCACGGACGACATTTGCCGGAAATATGTCCAGGCCCTCTACAACCGCTTCGAATGCACGTTCGTGCCCAGCCCGGTCCTGGCCCGGCTTCTGTGCGAATGGGGCGTCGAGCGGATCCACACGGTCGATCTCGGCGTCGATGCCGGGGTCTTTGTTCCGGATATTCCTGACCGCGCCGAAACCCGCGAGCGGCTGGAGATCCCGGAATCCGCCAGGCTGCTTCTTTATGTCGGGCGGCTCGCGCAGGAGAAAAACGTGCGCACGCTTTTCCAGGCATTCGCCATCCTGCACGCGCGGTCGCCCGGAAAATACCACCTGCTCTGCGTCGGCGACGGCACGCAGCGGCCGTCGGTCGTGCAGCTCCGGGAAAAGACCGGAAGCGTCCACTGGATGCCCTACTGCACGGACCCCCACGAACTGGCGGCGATCTACCGGGCCGCCGACCTTTTTGTCCACCCCGGCGTGCAGGAAACCTTCGGCCTGGTCGCCCTCGAAAGCCAGGCCAGCGGGACGTGCGTCGTGGGCATCCGCGGAAGCTACATGGACCGGATCATCTTCAGCGACCAACTCCTGTGGGCTGACGAAAATTCTCCCGGCGCACTCGCCGATGCCGTCGAGTCCAAATTCACGCTCGACCTCCGGGCCGCGGGCCTGAAGGCCAGCGCCGAAGCGCGCGGGCGCTATTCCTGGTCCACCGTTTTCTCCCGACTCTTCGACATCTATTCCCGGGTGGTGGACGGCTACAGCCGCTGATTGCCCTCCCGCATTTTCTCGCGGAATCCGGCCAGATTGACGGTCTGCCCGGAGTGGCGGGATTCCTCGGCGGCATAGCCGATGAGATGGCTCTCGATCGAGGCCGGCAGGCCGCTGCGCATCTCGCCCATGGGCTTGCGCATTTCGCGGTCGAGGGCGTTGACCAGGCCGGTATCGGCGCCGCCGTGCCCGCCGTAGCCGCCTTCCTCGATGCGGACGCCGTATCGGGTGGTGTTGCCCGAATGTTCCTGAACGATGATGTCGTGGCCGGACTGGCTTATCACCGACTCTCCGCCCCGCAGGGTGGCGCAGGTGCCGCAGATGGTGATGTCGCGGCCCGAGTCGAACGCGGTCATCGTGAATGTGGCGGTCGCGCCGCCGGCGAACCGCATCGCGAGGACCTGGTGGTCCACGGCGTCGTTGTCGCAGCGGTAAACGCAGCGCCCCCACGGGCTGGTCTTTAGCCAGGCCGCGACCTCGGCTTCGCCGGCATCGTCGCTCCCGTCCATCACCCATTGCAGCCACACGCGCTGCCGGCCGGCGTAGTGCAGGGCGTTGTAGAAGCAGGTGTCGCCGACCGGGCAGCCGTCGGTGCAGCGCGCGGGAGCGCCCTCGGGAGCATGGGCGGCGGTAAAATGTTGGAGCGAGCCGAAGCTGCTGACTTTCTCGCAGGGGCACCCCACGAGCCAGGCAATGATATCGAGATCGTGGCAGCTTTTGGCGATGAGCATCGGCGTGGCCTTGCCGCTCACCGCCCAGTGGCCCCGCACGTAGCTGTGCGACTGATGCCAGGCGCCGACCCCTTCGCGGGCGTCCACGCTCACAATGTCGCCCAGAATTCCGGTTTCCAGTATCTCCTTCACCTTCTCGTAAAATGGAGAGTAGCGCAGGACGTGGCAGACCATGACCTTGCGGCCCAGGCGGACGGCGGCGGCTTCCAGTTTCAGAATATCAGAAGGATTCGGGGCGATCGGTTTTTCCAGCAGCACGTCGTAGCCGACCTCCATCGCCCTCAGCGCGGGCTCGATGTGATAGGCGTCCTGCGTGCCGATGATGGCGACATCGGCCAGACGGCCGGCGGCAAAAAGCTCGGCATCGCTCGCAAACGCGCGGAAGCCGGGGTTTTGCGACATCCCCGCAAGCTTGTTGACGCGGTGGGCCAAGGGATCGGCCCCGGCGATGACGCGGTAGCGTCCGGGCTGGCGGGCGGCGAGGCCGCAGTAGGTCAGCGTGCGTCCGCCGCAGCCAACGCCGACAAGCGAGAGGGGGGTGTTGTTTCATACCTTCAGGAGATGGCCCATCATCTCCGCCTGTTTTCCAAGCTAAAAATGTTTCTTTTTTAATTTCGCCCCCCTTTTTTATTTTCCGGAAACGGAAAATAAACGGTCGGGTTCCTGGTGTTGATCCGGGTTAGAAGAGGCGCAGCCCGAACATCAGCCAGAGCGGGATGGTGACGAGGCCGACGAGGGAGGTCCCGAGAACAACCCGCAGAGCGGCTGGTATGTCGCCGCCGTGGATTTTCGCGAGCACGATCGAAAATACCGCGCTCGGCATCGCGGCCTGGACGATGAGCACGGACTGGAGCGCCGGCGCCGCGCGGGTGGCCATGAGCAGGAGCAGAACCGGCATGATCCCGAGCCGGATTCCGATGCCCAGCAACATCGTGGGCCATCCGGTGCGCAGGACATGCGGGGTGGCATGGTCGGCAAGGACGGCCCCGGTCAAAAGCAGCCCGAGCGGGACGGCGCACAGCCCGAGCATGTGCCACGCGGTGCCGACCGGGGACGGGATCCAATGGACGGCGCCCAGAAAGTTGAGGGTGATTCCGGCAACGACCGCCAGGATCGGAGGATTCAGCAGCGGGGCCCACCAGCGCCGGCCGGCTTGGTGCCCTGAGATCGTGGCGACGGCGATGCTCCACATCGCCACCTCGACCCCGAGGTTGAACGCGAAAAGCACGCCGACCACGTCGCGGCTGAAAAGCGCCTGGCACAACGGCAGCGGGATGTAGCTGTAATTCTGTAGCCCGGTGGCGCAGGCGAACGTCCTCCGGGTTGTCCGGTCTTTGAGAAAAATCCGCGCGGCCAGCAGCGAGACGCCTAGGCCGAGGGCTACGGAGGCAAAACCGGCGAGCGGCGGCAGCACGAGATTGGCCGGCCGCATCAGGGCTTCGTTCCCGATGATCACATCCAGAGCAAGGCAGGGAACGAAGAGCTTGATGAGAACCCCGAGGAGCGATTGGTCCGCCTCCTCGGTAAGGATCCTCGTGCGCCGCATGGCGTAGCCCGCGCCGACGACAAGGAACACCGGCAGGACGATCTGCAGAAGGCGAAGCGTCTCGCCCATGTCAGCGCGTCGGGGTGGTTTTTTTCATTGTGTAACGGTGGTTCTATCCACCTCTCTTACGAAGAGCAAGCCGGTGCAGCCCGGCGAAAGCACAGACCATGCAAAGGAGCGCGAGGGTCGCCGGCTCCGGCACGATCTGGACGGCGGGGATGGTATAGGTTCCGTTCAGGATCGAAGGGTCCGTGCTGTTGGGAAAATACATGCGGAGGAGAAGTTCAAAATTTTGCCCGTCGGGAACAGGCAGCCAAAACGGCATGAGGGCGGAATCGGTGGGGGCATTGGGTTGGAGGAGAAACGTGACGGCGGTCGTGTTGAGATTGTCCCCGAGGTAGTTCGCCAGTTGCATCGAGCCAATCGAATAGACGTCGTCCCCGTAAAAGGTGTTCCCGGTATTTGGGACGACATAGCCCGCCGCATCGTAAACCGTGATGGACCAGAACCCCTCGACCGGCGGCAGTTGGCCGGCCGCGAAGGAGATCGTGTAGGCGCTCGACCCGTTCAGCGGGTTCCCGTTTGCGTCGATCGTGGTCTGCGGATACGTGCCATCGACGGCGAGATTTGCCACTGTTCCGATATTTGCGGTCAGAGCGTTCGTGAGCCAACCCTGATAGGTGGCGGGGTATTGCCCCAGCGTGGTGTTGACCGTCCAATTCGTGGATGTCGCACCGGCTCCGGGGAGCGCCGAGGTGTTTGCCGACATGGTTTGGAGCATGTTGGCCGCGGCGGTGGCGGCCTGGTTCATTTCCGCCAGGATCGCCGGACCCGGTGCCGAATATCCCGATGCCGTCAGCCCGATGCCGGAGAAGTTTTGATACATGGCGCTCTGGTCGTTGCTTGGTGAAGACGGCACCCCGTTCTGCACGACGCTGTCCCCGACGTATTGGAAAAATGCCTGCCCGGTCTTTGTGGTGGCATTGGCCTGCGCGATCGCCAGCCCCTCGGAGGTCGGGGCGGATGTCGTGGTGGATGCCGTCGTCTGGCCGTTGAGATAATCGGCCAATGGCGTGAGGGCGTAGGATTGCGCCAGCGGCTTGGAGTTCTCGATGGAAAGCGGTGAGGCCGCGCCGCCGGCGATGGTGTTGTAAGGCGTCGGCTGGCCGTTCAAGGTCGCGGTGGCATAGCTGTCCACAGCCATGCGACTGATCAGCCATGTTTGATCGGTCGAGTTCTGAATATATGAAATGACCCCGCTTGGCAGGGCCTGGCCGGTGTTATACTGGGGTCCGACCAGGAGATAATTGCCGCCGGAATTGTTCGTCGCGCTGGTGGTGAAGTTCCGTGTGCCTACGGAATACGTCGTTTCCCCGTAAGCGTTCACGACTCCCATCACGTTATAGGTGTTCGTGCTGGTGGTGTTGGGAACCTTCAGGACGTAAGCGGAGCTTCCGGTCAGGTTGAGAAATCCTGATGTGTAAAGCACGTCCACGTCCGGCGCCTCCACCGTCGTGCCGGAGTCAATGGTCCCGGGCGAAAAGAGCGTGTTGATACCGACCCCGTTGCCGTTCAAAAATGAGATCTGCGTCCGGTAAGTCGTCTGCAGGGGAAACCCCCAGAAATACGCGGCCACTGATTCCTTGTAGGCTGCCGTCGGAACCGAGGGCAGGGTTCCCGTGTCAAACCCCGCGTCGTGGGCGACTCCGGTGATGTAGCTGTAAAAAACATCCACGTTGCTGTATTGGGCCCGCGCGGCGGGAACGAACAGACAAACCACCGTCGCGAGAAAAAGAGCGGGATATTTTTTGGCCATGGCGGGCGGACCCTAGTCCC
>JBAWVC010000147.1:0-6289 GCA_037147455.1 Verrucomicrobiota bacterium
CTTTGATCGCGGTTGCTGCCCGTGCAAAGTGCCAGCCACCATGGCTAAAGCAGAAGAGCAGATTCTTGTCATCAAGCGCGAGCATTTCGACCGGCTGGGAAGTTTTCAGGGGCTCTGCCACGAGGTGGACCGCTACCTGCAAAGTTTTTTGCTGAAGGAGAACAATTTTTTTGTCGCCCGTTCATCGGCGGAGGAAAACCCGTTGCTCAAGCAACTGATCCCCTACGCGATTTTCCGGCACAGCGGAAAAATCCTGCACTACACGCGCGGTGCGAAGAGCGGGGAAAAGCGGCTGGTCGCGAAGGGTTCGGTCGGCATCGGCGGCCACATCAACGACACCGACGAGAGTCTTTTTTCCTTTGACCAGTCGGCCTACCACAACGCGGTGCGGCGTGAAATCGCTGAGGAGCTTCAACTCGGCGGCGGCTTCGCCGAGCGGGCCGTGGCGTTGATCAACGACGACTCGACCGAAGTCGGGAGGGTCCATCTCGGGATCGTCCATATCGTGGATCTCGAAAGCCCGGACGTGCGGGCCGGCGAGAAGGCGATCGCCGAGCTCGGGTTTGCAACGCGCGGGGAGCTCCTCGCCCGCCGCGACTCGCTGGAGACATGGTCGCAGATCGCCCTCGAAGGGCTCGAGGAACTCGGGTAGGCATCGCTGAAATTCCAGTTGCCAGCGGCCGCCCGGCCGCGCATAAGGGCACCCGCCATGTCTGTTTTTATCGATTTTTTCCTGCACGCCGAGAACCACCTCAGAACCTTCATCGAGCACTACGGGGTCTGGGTTTACGCGCTCCTCTTCGTGATTGTGTTCTGCGAAACCGGACTCGTGGTGACCCCGTTTTTGCCGGGGGATTCCCTGCTTTTTGCGGTCGGCGCGCTCGCGGCGCAGGGGATGATGAAGGTGGAGATCATCGGGCCGCTGCTGTTCCTCGCAGCGATCCTCGGTAACACGACCAACTACGCGATCGGCTCGTGGATCGGGCCGAGGGTCTTCCATTTCGAGTCCGGATGGTTTTTCCGGAAAGATTATCTGATGAAGGCGCACGCGTTTTACGAAAAATACGGCGGGCGGGCGGTCACGCTCGCGCAGTTCATGCCGATCGTGCGGACGTTCGCGCCGTTTGTCGCCGGCGTCGGCAGCATGACCTACCGGAAATTCATCGCGTTCAACCTGCTCGGGGCCGTCCTCTGGGTCGGCATTTTCGTCGGGGGCGGATTCCTCTTCGGCGGACTTCCGATCGTCCAGAAAAACATGAAGCTCGTGATCCTCGGCATCATCGTGGTCTCGGTCCTCCCGATCGTTTTCGAGGCGGTGAAGGCGAGGCTGGAAAAATCCCGCGAAGCCTGAGATTCCTGTGGCATGGGCATCTTGCCCATGCGTAACAATCCAGCAAGTCATGGGAAGGATGCCCATGCCACGGTGATTTTTTTACGAGGCGCTCAGGGTTTCAGGATGGCGAATGTCCTGTTGCCGGAGCGTTCGAGCAGGAGGAGGACCCCCCGATCGGGGCCGGACGATTTCAGCGCTTCCTCCAAATCTTTTTTGCTGAGCACCGGCCGTCCGCCCGCCTCGGTGATCAGGTCTCCGGTTACGAGGCCGGCGACGGCGGCCGGGCTTCCGGCCTCGACCTGCGTGACCACGACCCCGCCGCTCGCCTGTCGCCTGATTCCAAATTCCCCGAGCGTGTCCTTGCTGGCGTCGCGGCAGGAAAATCCGGGCGAGGCGGGTTGTTTGACGGCACCGGGCGGGATTTTTTGGAGGTGGCGTTTTTGGGATCTTGTCGAGGCCCGCACCAGGGTCTCCGGCTGCTCGCCGGTCTGGACGTCGATGCGGACCGTGCGTCCGGACCTCCAGACATCGAGCTGGACCTTCTGGCCGATTTTCTTGGATAGGATTTCGTGCTGGAGATCGCTCGCGGCGGCGACCTCGGTCCCATCCACTTTGAGGATGACATCGCCCGCCTGCAGGTCGCTCGATTCCACGGGTGCGCCCTCCTCGATGCTATTAACGACGACGCCTTTGGGCACGCCTGGAAAAAGTCTCTGGAGGTAGGCGAATTCCTCGATGCCGGCGATCCCGATGCCCAGCCACGGCCGCACGACATGGCCTTTCGTGATCAGCTGCTCCGCGATGTTTTTCGCCGTGTTGATGGGGATCGAGAAGCCGAGCCCGCGGTTGGTGCCGCTGATGAGCGCGTTGATCCCCACGACCCGGCCCTCGATGTCGCAGAGCGGGCCGCCGCTGTTTCCCGGGTTGATCGACGCGTCGGTCTGGATGAACTCGTATCCGCCCCCGATCTGCAGGCTCCTGCCTTTGGCGCTGACGACCCCGACCGTGAACGTGTAGGGCAGCTCCATGGGGGTCCCGATGGCGAAGGCAAATTCCCCGACGCGCACCGCATCGCTGTCGCCGAGGGCGGCGACGGGGAAGCCGTCCCCCTCGATCTTCAGCACCGCCACGTCGCTCCGCGCATCGCCGCCCACCACGGCCGCCGGAAATTTTCTCCCGTCGCGAAGCTTCACGGAGATCTCTCCGCCGTTTTCCACGACATGATAGTTCGTGAGGATGTGGCCGTCCGGCCGGAACAGGAATCCCGTCCCCACGTTCGGCCGCTCGCGGGCCGGGCTGCCATCCGGGTTCTGGAGAAAAAATTCCAGGCCCTGCGGAAGACCGGAGAGGGCCGCCGGCGCGGAGTTTTTGGATTCGATGACGACGACCGCCGGGGAGACTTTCTCGAAAACTCCGGCGAAGGAATCGTTCATCTGCCGCAGGGCTCCCCCCGCGACGGGGTTTTGTTCCGCGGAGGCACGGAATGTCAGGACGGCCAGAAATGCGGTGCCGGCGATCAGGGCTCTCATGCGGATTACCTTACGCCGCATCCGCCGCTTTTCAAGTGGCACGAGCCCGGGTGTCGCGAAATATGGCACCACTCGAATTGACACTTTCGCCCAAACGCGCTTTCATCCCCGGGATGATCAGATTTTTCGTCCTCCTTTGCCTGGCGCTGGCTGCAGCCGGCTGCTCGGCTCCGGAGGGGCCTGCGAACAGGCTCGAAAAGGCCAACGTCCTGCCGCTGGCTCTGGATGATTCTTACCAGTTCCGCAAAGTCCAGCAGAGCATCTGGGACAACACGAAAATCGTGCCGGCGACGATCAGCGAGGCGGCCAATTTTGAAAGGCAACGAACCTACTGGGGTGCGATCGACGGCCGGGAGCAAGCCGAAAGGAACGGCAACTACTACAACTTCTTCTGGCGGGCGAAGAATTCCTCCGATGTCACCCTCCGTTTCGAATACCGGCAGGCGGGGCTGTCCAATGACGTTCTGGCCAAGGAACGGTATTATCCCGGGGTGCACGGATCCCGGAAATCCTCCTTCGAAGTCACCGGGGACGAGTATCTGGAAAGCGGGCGCGTGACGGCCTGGCGGGCTCTTTTGATCGTTGACGGAAAGATTGTGGCGCTCCGCCAGTCCTACATGTGGAAATAGCCATCATTTGACACTTCTGCCCGCTTGGGGCAAGCTGTGTCCGGTCCTATTGTGAGTATTTCTTCTTCGGTTCTTGTTGGCAGCCTCGATCGCACGGTATGGCTGAAAGTCAACGGGCGGGGAACATTCCAGAACAGCCCCGGCGTCAAGGAGTTTGTGAAACAGATGATCCAGCGGGGGCACCGGGATTTCGTCGTCGATCTGGATGCCTGCGAACTGATGGATTCGACATTCATGGGCACTCTCGCGGGCGTCGCGCTCCGGCTCCGCGAAATCGGCCAGGGCGGGCTCCGCGCGGTCAATGTGAATCCCCGGAACTCCGCCCTGCTGGAAAACCTCGGCCTTGACCACCTGTTTGCCGTGGAATCTGGCCGTGCCGCCGATGCCCCTGCCACCCTGCGGCAGGCCGATCCGGCCGGGGATGAGGTCACCAAGGAGACGGTTCTCGAGGCCCATGAGGCATTGATCGAGGCCGACGCCCACAACGCGGTGAAGTTCAAAGATGTCGTCGAATACCTGCGCCAGGAGCTGGCTCAGGAGAACGGGTCGGACGATTGACGCGGATCATTCTTGATCCTTCGCTCGCCGTTTCGGATATTGTCGGCCTCAGGCCTCATGTGGACCTACATTTATTTTGCGTTGTTCTTCGGGACACTCGTCGCCCTGCTGGTCGTGCTCAACGCGTTTACCAAGAAGGTCAGCGAGCTCGAACGCCAGCGCGCCGAACTCGAAGTCGAGGAGGACCGCGTCTTCGACTTTTTGCACGGTCTGGGCGAGGCGTTTTCCGAAGGGGTCCGCAGCTCGGAACTCCACCGGCTCATCGTTGAGAGCGCGGTGCGGATTCTGGATGCGCACGGCGGGGCGCTTTACCTCGCGGACAAAAACGACACCACGATGTCGCCCGCGTTCATTTCCAAAGGTTGCCCGCCGATGGTCGATGTCCCGCACCACGTCATGGATCAGTCGGTCGTCTCGTCCGTGGCCCTGGAGAGCTACCTGCGGCTGCACCCTGTCCGGCGGGGGGAGGGGATCATCGGAAAATGCTGGGAGAGCGGCAACGCCCGCGTGATCGATGCCTCCGATGAGGATGCCGAGGCGGGGGGGGTGACGTCCGCGCTGGTAGGCCCTCTGATTTACCGCCGCAAGATTCTCGGCGTCCTCGGCCTGGCCAACGGGCCGATGAGCACGCCATTCGGGGAGGTGGACCTGAAAGTTTTCAAGGCGATCACCGAACAGGGGGCGTTTGCTCTCTACAACGAGGTGGTCTATCTCGAAGCCGGCGAAAAGAAGCGGATGGACCACGATCTGGAGATCGCCCGCGAAATCCAGGGCATCCTCCTTCCCTCGTCGTCGCCGGTGGTGCCCGGCTACGAGCTGAGCGGGGTGAACATCCCGGCGCGCCAGGTGAGCGGGGACTACTTCGACTATATCCGCATCGATCCCTCACGCGTGGGGGTCGTCATCGCCGACGTCTCGGGAAAAGGGGTGCCGGCCTCGCTCATCATGGCGATGTGCCGCAGCGTGCTCCGGAGCGAGGCGGTCGGAAAAACTTCGGCCGCCGAGGTCCTGAAGCGGGTCAACCAGCAGCTCTATCCCGATATCAAGGAGGACATGTTTATCAGCATGGCCTACCTGATCCTGGACTCCGATGGACGGCAGGCGATGCTCTCGCGGGCCGGGCACGATGCTCCGCTTCTTTATCGCGCCGCAACCAAGGAGGTCGAAAAACTCACTCCGAAGGGGATGGCGCTGGGGATTGACAGCGGGGAGGTCTTCAATAGAGTGTGCGCCGACTTCAGCTTCACGCTGGAGAAAGGGGACTGCATCCTGCTCTACACGGACGGCGCCACCGAGGCGCTGGATCAGGAGGGCTTGGAATACGGCCTTCCCCGTCTGGTCCATGGCCTGCAGGCGAGCGCGCCGCACGGCGCGGCCAGCGTGGTAAGGTATGTGGCCGACGATGTGAAAAACTTCTTCGGCCTCCGGCCCCAGCACGACGACATCACTCTCATCGCCATCGCTAAGACATGAAAAAACACGAACCAAAAGCATCCGAAAAAGCTCCTGAAACCCCGGGGGAAGTCCCTGCGGCGCAGGAGGCTCCCGCCGCGGAGGAAGCCCCGGATTTCCAGGCCGAAGCCGCCCGGTTCAAGGACCTCGCTCTCCGGGCTCAGGCCGACCTCGACAACTACCGCAAGCGCGCCATCCGCGACAAGGAGGACTCGATCCGCTACGCAAACTCCAGCCTCCTGGAAAAACTGCTTCCCATCCTGGACAACTTCGAACTCGGCCTCGAGGCCGCGCGTTCCGCGCCGGATACGGCCTCGATCATCCAGGGGATGGGCATCGTGCAGAAGCAGCTCCAGGATTTTCTGAAATCCCATGGCGTCGAACCCGTCCCTGCGGAAGGGGAGGCCTTTAATCCGGCCCATCACGAGGCGGTCGCCCAGGAGCACAGCCCGGCCGTGCCGGAAGGCCACGTCGTCCGCCTGCTCCGCAAGGGATACAAGCTCAAGGACCGCCTGCTCCGCGCCTCGAGCGTCACCGTTTCCAAAGGCGCCGCCGAATGAGCCGCACCAAGCGCGACTACTACGAGGTCCTGGAGGTGGAGCGCTCGTCCGCCGAGGATGAAATCAAGCGTTCCTACCGCAAGCTCGCGGTCAGATTCCACCCGGATAAAAACCCGGGCGACCACGAGGCGGAGGAGCGGTTCAAGGAGCTCGGCGAGGCCTACGACGTTCTCATGGAGCCGCAGAAGCGCGCGGCCTACGACCGCTACGGCCATGCGGCTTTCCAGC
>JBAWVC010000148.1:0-6243 GCA_037147455.1 Verrucomicrobiota bacterium
GTGTTGTTGTCGCCGAATGCGGCCCAGGGTCCGGGTGGGACATCGGCGAACTCCACAAATTTCCAGTCGGTGACGTCGGTGTCGTCCATGCCGAGGAAGTCGCGGACGGCGGGCGAGACGTCGAGGCCCGCACCCTTGTTGAGGTTCGGTTCGGGGCGCTCGTTGCCAAAGACGTATCCGGCATGGTCGGTGCGGAACGGGCCGACGTCTTCCCACTGGGCATAGCAGACGCGGTTCCCGCGGCGGATGGCGATCCAGCGGCCCTTGCAAACCGACCGGCTGGGAGATTGGAAGTCCTGTTTGAACCAGGGGATGAACTGTTCCGCCTCCGGCTTGTGGCCCTTTGAGGTCATGTCATTGTAGGGAAGGGCGATGTAGAAGGGGTTCTGCTGCGGGGTGAAATCCCTCGGGGTGAAGTTGCTGAGGCGGTCGTTGCGGTTGGGGGAGTCCGTGCCGCCGTAGTTCGCCGTCCATCTGGGATCCCAGCAACTTTTGCGGTTCGGGACGGGGTTGTTCGGGCCCGGCCTCTCTCCGATCCAGAAAGTCGTGGTCACAATCGCGGTGCGCCAAGGATACTGCAGGGCATCCCCGGACGAGGGCGGATCGGCGCGGGGAATGGAGGTCGAAGCCCAGGAATCGTCATCGAAGGAAAATTGTTCTGATGACGCTTTTTTGGTCTTGAAGGAGTCCGCAGACTTGGCGGTGACCGCATGCGTGCCGGTCAAACTGGCCGCCGAATACATGGCCACCCCGATCCACCGGATGAACGACTTCCTCTTGCGGTGCCGCCGGCGGCTTCGGGCCTGAGCTGGACGGTGTCTGCTCATGGCCCAATGTCGCCCATGAGCAAGCGAATTGCAAATGCGGCAAAGTCTCCGCAATCCGCGCAAGAGCTCCCTCATCGCCTGCTTTCCGGGCCGAAAAACAACCCCGTTTGGGGCGGCTCCAAAAAAATTTCTCTTGACCTCCTCCGCCGATAAGCAATTTTCGCCATCCGCACCTGACAACCGAAAAATAATTAGTTGCCAAAGTGCGCGACGCTCAATACTGCATCTCTTAACCAACCAATCAAGCCATGTCCGAAAAATCCATTGAAGAAAAAGTCAAAGACATCATCGTCGAGCAACTCGGCGTCAACCCCGAACAGGTCACCCCGAACGCATCCTTCATCGAAGATCTCGGAGCCGACTCGCTCGACACCGTCGAGCTGGTGATGGCATTCGAGGAGGAGTTCGCCGTCGAAGTCCCGGACGAGGACGCGGAGAAGCTCCAGAGCGTCGGCGACGTCATCAAATACATCGAGGAAAAAGCCGCGAAGTAAGCCGCAGCAGCCCGGTCAACTTCAACAACACCCCGCCCGGTGCGGGGTGTTTCTGTTTTCAGCGCGGAAAAGTTGCGAGCCCCAGGGAAGGGCTGACAGCGAGTTGCTCGCATGGCTCAAAACAGGGAGCACAGGCGTCCCGCCTGTGAAAGGCACTCGCCTGCGCTTGCGGAGTCAGTGCCCAAACGGGCGGGACGCCCGTTCTCCCTGGGGGCCGCAAAGTCCGATTGTTTTCAAGATGTTGGTATCATTTTACCTCCAGCGACTTGCCATCGGGCGTGCGCCATTCCGGGTGAGATTTTTGAGTCCGCAGTTGTCAGGGGCTGAGAACCTTGTTACCAAATCCCGATCCGTATGGCCCTTGCTGTTCAACGCCCGAAACTCACGCTGTCCGAGAAGCTCTATCTTCCCGCGATCGCGGCCGGGCTTTTTATCACGTTCAAGCATTTTGTGAACCGGCTGACCGGCCGCACGAAGGTCACGATGCAATACCCGGAGCAGAGGTGGGACGAAAGCCTGCCGGAGTGGTATCGCGGCGCGCCGACGCTGGTCACCGACGAATGGGGCCGCGAGCGCTGCGTGGCCTGCCAGCTCTGCGAGTTCATCTGCCCTCCGCGCGCGATCACGATCAGGCCGGAGGAGATCCCCGCCGGCGAGCGCTGGGGCAAGGTCGAGAAGCGGCCGAAGGAATTCGACATCGACATGATCCGCTGCATCTACTGCGGGCTCTGCCAGGAGGTCTGCCCGGAGCAGGCGATCTTCCTCCGCAAGGATTACTCGATCACCGGATACGCCCGCGGGGACATGAAGCACAACAAGGCGAAACTCCTCGAGCTCGGCGGGGTCATGCCCGGCCTGGTCAACAAGTGGAACGAAAAAAAGTAGCCGACCCGATCCGCTCCTGATAAAAATCCGCCGATTTCACCATGCCGCTTGCCCTCTTCTGGATTTTCGCCGCTCTCACGCTCCTTTTCGGTGCGGGCGTCGTTTTTTTCCGGAGCCCGGTGTCGAGCGCGATGAGCCTCGTGATGTCGTTTGTGGGGCTGGCCGCGCTTTTTGTGACGCTCGACGCCTTTTTCATCGCGGTGGTGCAGGTGCTTGTCTACGCGGGCGCCGTGATGGTGCTTTTCCTGTTCATCATCATGCTGCTGGACCTGCGCACCGAGGCGCGCCGTCCGGTCAAGCTCGCCGCATGGGCGGGCGGGGGCATCGTCATCGGGGGATTTCTCGCGGCTCTCCATCGCGTGGTCGTTTCCCTGCCGGACGCCTGCCAGCCCAAGCCGGCGCTCTCGAACCCGGCGGTCAACGATGTCGCCCAGGTCGGTTTTGCCCTCTTCCGGAATTTCAACCTCCCGTTCCAGATCATCGGAGTCCTCCTCCTCGTCGCCACCATCGGCGTCGTCGTCCTCAGCCGGAGGGAGCTCAAATGAAACAGAGTTTTCAGTTTTCAGTTTTCAGTTTTCAGCGGAAGTCGCGGCGATCTGGCCCTTCATCCTTCATCCTTCATCCTTCATCCTTTCCCTGACGTGCCAACCCTTGCCGATTACCTTCTTGTCAGCGGCGGCCTGTTTTCGATCGGGCTGGCGGGGGTTCTGCTGCGGCGGAACATCCTGATTATTTTCATGGGGCTGGAGCTGATGCTCAACGCGGCGAACCTCTCGCTTGTCGCGTTTTCGCGGTTCCATCCCGGCCATGACGGCCTGCCCGGCTACAACGCGCAGGTGCTGGTGTTTTTCATCATCACGGTCGCGGCGGCGGAGGTCGCCGTCGGGCTGGCGATCATCGTCGCCCTCTTCCGCGCCAAACAAACCACGCACGTCGAGGATCTCGACACCCTGAAGTTTTGATGAGCACGCTGACCGCGCCCTGGATCATTCTTTTCACCCCGCTGGCCGCGGCGGCGGCGATCCTTTTTGTCGGCCGGCATTCCAAGCCGTTGAGCGCCGGGCTGGCGATCGGGTCGGCCGCGGTCGGGTGCGTGCTGAGCTGGTGGCTGTTTTGCCAGCCCGACCCGGCGGAGTCGCTGCGCTTCCCCTGGATTCAAATCGGCGAGGACCTCCAGATTCCGATCGGGGTGACGGTGGACCATCTCAGCAAGGTGATGCTTGTCGTGGTGACGACGATCGCGACCCTCGTCTTCACCTATTCGCTCGGCTACATGAAGACCGAGGAGGGGTATTGGCGGTATTTTGCGGGGCTGGCGCTGTTCCTGTTTTCGATGCTCGGCATCGTGCTCGCCGACAATTTCATGATGATGTTCATCTTCTGGGAGCTGGTCGGCCTCAGTTCCTACATCCTCATCGGTCACTATTTCAAAAGGGACTCCGCCGCGGACGCGAGCAAGCAGGCGTTCATCGTCAACCGCGTCGGCGATTTCGGATTCCTGCTCGGCATCCTGTTTCTCTGGGCCGCGACCGGCACGCTGATGTTCGGCGAGCTGACCACGAGCGGCATCGCCGTCTTCGCGGCCAACCCGATCTACCTCACGGTGGCCTGCGTGCTGATCTTTTGCGGGACTGTCGGCAAGTCCGCCCAGATGCCGCTGCATGTCTGGCTGCCGAACTCGATGGAGGGCCCGACGCCGGTCTCCTCGCTCCTCCATGCCGCCACGATGGTCGCGGCCGGCGTCTATATGCTGGCCCGCATTTTCCCGATCCTCGAAGCCGCCCCCCATGCGCTCGACGTGATCGCCTGGGTCGGCGGCATCACCTGCTTCGCGGCGGCGCTCATGGCAACGCAGCAGGACGACATCAAGCGGATCCTCGCCTACTCCACGATTTCCCAGCTCGGCTACATGGTCCTGGGCATCGCATCGGCCACGACGCCGGACGTTTCGATGTTCCACCTCTTCACGCATGCATCGTTCAAGTGCCTTCTCTTCCTCTGCGCGGGGTCGGTGATCGTCGGCATGCACCACGAGCAGAACATCTGGAAAATGGGGGCGCTGAAAAACAAGATGCCGTTCACGTTTCTGGCGACGGTCGCTGGCGGTCTGGCGCTGTCCGGGTGCCCGTTCACGAGCGGCTATTTCAGCAAGGACCTGATCATCGCATGGGCGGTGGTCAAGCATCCGTTCCTCGGATGGCTTTCGGTTGCAACCGCCGGCCTCACCGCGTTCTACACATTCCGGCTGATCTTTGTGGTTTTCCTTGGAAAACCGCGCGGCGATCACTCGAAGCACGCGGCGGAATCGCCGCTGGTCATGCTCGTCCCGCTCGCCTGCCTCGCGGTCCCCTCCCTCGTCGCCGGGTTCCCGTTCATCGAAAAAATCTTTTTCCATGTGGCGGAGCCTGAGGGGGTGCCGATGCTTCTCCATCCGGCGCTTTACCTGCTTTTCTTCGGCGGGGTTGCTTCGGCTTGGATGCTCTATGGCCATGCGGCCAAAGACCCTGTCTCCATCCCGCTTTTCGCCAACCGGCTCTATATTGACGACTTCTACAACTGGATGGTGAAAAACATCCAGGGCGGCGGGGCGGCGGTTCTTTTCTGGGCCGACCGCTGGGTCGTGGACCTCCTCATCGTCCAATTTCCGAGCAAAATCGCATGGGTCGGCGGATTTGTCCTGCGGTTCCTCCAGATCGGGAACATCCAGGCTTACGCGTTTTTCTTCGGGGCCGGCGTGGTCGGGCTCCTTTACCTTTTGATTTTCCGATGATCAGCCCGCTTCTTATTCTGATTCTCGTCCCGCTGGTGGGGGCCGCCTTCATCCTGGTCGGCTCGAATGCGCGGACCACGGCGCTTTTCGCGTCCGCAGCCAACCTGGTCTTCACCCTCATCCTGGTTGCCTCGTATCATCTGAACGGGCAGGGGGCAGGCCTCTATCAATTTGTTTCCACCGTGCCGGTGATTCCCTCCATGGGGATCGCCTTCACGCTCGGGGCCGACGGGCTCAGCCTGGTCATGCTCCTGCTCGCTGCGCTCGTGACGGCCGCGGCTGTGGCGGTGGCCCGCACGCCGGACAAAAATGCCAGCTGGTTTTACGCGTCGCTCCTGTTCATCTCCGCCGGCGGCATCGGGGCCTTCGCCTCGATCGACCTCTTCTTCTTTTACATGTTCCACGAGCTGGCGCTCATCCCGACATTTCTTCTGATCGGAATCTGGGGTTCCGGCGACCGGCAAGCGGCTGCGTGGAAGGCCACGATCTACCTCGCCCTCGGGAGCTTTGTCCTCCTCCTCGGGCTGATCGGCCTCTACCTGATCCAGCCCGAAGGCATGCGGACATTCGACTTCCGGGCGATTACCGGCCTCGCCGACGCCGGGCTGCTCCCGGACGGCAACTGGGTTTACCTGCTACTGCTCGTCGGATTCGGAATCCTCGTCTCGCTCTTCCCCTTCCACACATGGGCCCCGCAGGCTTATGCGAGCGCCCCCGCGCCAGCAGCCATGCTCCATGCGGGGGTCTTGAAAAAGTTCGGCCTCTACGGCTTGATCCGCATTGCGGGCACGGTGTTTCCCAACGAGGTGACAAGCGGGGTGATTCTGGTTCCTGTTCCGTTCTATCACGTTGTTTCGCTCTCGCTTTCGAACCTCCTGCTGGTGCTCCTCGTCGGGAACATCCTCTACGTCGGATACGTGACGATCTCGCAGCGGAAGCTCGACTGGATGCTCGGCTATTCGAGCGTGATGCACATGGGCTATATCTTTCTCGGGTTTGCCGCGCTCAACGTCCTCAGCGTCACCGGAGCCTCCGTGATGCTCTTCGCCCACGGGCTCTCGATCGCGGCCCTGTTCGCGCTGAGCGGGGAGCTCCGCGAGCGCACCGGCACGCTCGACTTCGCCGAACTGGGCGGGTTTGCGAAGCCGATGCCCGCGTTCGGCCTGCTCTTCGGGTTCGCCGCCTTCGCGGCCATCGGCCTGCCCGGCTTCGTGGGATTTGTCGGCGAGCTGCTCGTCTTTTTCGGATCCTTCGTCGGCGGAATCCC
>JBAWVC010000149.1:0-6231 GCA_037147455.1 Verrucomicrobiota bacterium
CTTTCCATTTACCGGCAGCTTGACATGTGCCTGCACGCCATATAATCAACCAACTTAATAATCAAAGTGCTTAACAATATGGGGCAACGCAAAATTCTTTTCACGTGGATTGTGGCCGCCGCTTTCGTTTCGGTGACGGGATGCGGGAAGAAGCCTGAAGGCCCGGCGGGAGCGCCGAGGGGGATGCCGCCGCAGGAGGTGGCGGTGGTGACCCTCGCCCCTCAGCGGGCGGAGATCGTCACGGAATTGCCGGGCCGGACCGCCGCGTGCCGGATCGCGGAGGTTCGCCCGCAGGTCAGCGGAATCATCCTGAAGCGGATGTTCACAGAAGGGGCCGAGGTGAAGCTCGGAGAGCAGCTTTACCAGATCAACCCGGCGACCTACCAGACCGCCTACGATAGCGCGAAAGCGGCTGTGGCCAAGGCGGAGGCGGCAAAAAATGTGGCCGAGCTGCTGCTGAACCGCCGCCAGAAACTGGCGAGCACCAAGGTGATCAGCCAGCAGGATTACGATGACAGCTTCGCGGTTCTGCGCCAGGCGGAGGCGGATATCGCCGCGCGCAACGCGGCGCTCGAGGAGGCGCGGATCAACCTGGAATATACGAAGGTTCTTTCTCCGATTTCCGGGTTCATCGGACGTTCCGCGGTGACCGAGGGCGCGCTCGTGACATCCGGGCAGGCGGGGGCGCTGGCCACGGTCCAGCAGCTCGATCCGATCTATGTGGACGTCACCCAATCGAGCGGCCAGCTGCTGCGCCTGCGGCGGGATCTGGCTTCCGGACAGCTCAAAAATTCCAAGGCCGGGGAGGCTTCGACCCGGCTCGTTTTCGAGGACGGCACCCAGTATTCCGAGCCGGGCACGCTCCAATTTTCCGAGGTGAGCGTGGATCCGGGGACGGACTCGGTGACGCTGCGGGCGGTTTTTCCGAATCCCCGCCGCGAGCTGCTGCCGGGGATGTTTGTGAGGGCGATTGTGAACGAAGGGGTGAACGAGCAGGCGATCCTGGCCCCGCAAAAAGGGGTGACCCGCAACGTGCGCGGCGAGCCGACGGCATTCGTCTTGGGCGACGGTAACAAGGTCGAGCTTCGCGTGCTCAAGACCGACCGCGCGATCGGCGACAATTGGCTGGTGACAGACGGGCTGAAAGCCGGCGACCGACTGATCGTCGAGGGGCTACAAAAAATCGGGCCGGGTGCCGAAGTGCGCCCGGTGGAAATCGCGGGCGACGCCGCGAAATAGGCCATGGTCAACTTTTTCATCGACCGCCCGATCTTTGCGTGGGTCGTCGCCATCTTCATGATGCTGGCGGGCGCCCTCGCACTGAAGACCCTCCCCATCGCGCAGTATCCGAGCATCGCGCCGCCCGCGGTTTCGATCACCGTGAACTACCCCGGTGCCTCGGCGGAAACCGTGCAGAGCTCGGTCGTCCAGGTGATCGAGCAGCAGATGAACGGCATCGACAACCTCCTCTATTTCTCGTCAGAAAGCACGAAGGACGGGAGCATGACGATTACGCTCACGTTCCGCCAGGGCACGAACCCGGACGTGGCCCAGGTCCAGGTCCAGAACAAGCTCTCGCTGGCGATCCCCCTCCTGCCACAGGAGGTCCAGCAGCGCGGGATCCGGGTCGCGAAGTCCACGAGGAATTTCCTGGTCATCGTCACGTTTGTTTCCAGGGACGGAAGCCTGAACGCCGCGGACCTCCAGGATTTTGTTGTGTCGACCATCCAGGATCCGATCAGCCGCACGCCGGGGGTCGGGGACTTCCAGGTTTTCGGGGCTCAATACGCCATGCGAGTCTGGCTCGATCCGACGAAGCTCACGAACTACGGGCTCACACCGGCGGACGTGCGCAACGCCATCGCCGCCCAGAACGTGCAGGTCGCCTCGGGCGAGATCGGCGGCCTTCCCGCCGTGCCGGGCCAGCAGATCAATGCCACGGTCCTCGGGCCTTCGCGGCTCTCGACCCCGGAGCAATTCGGAAAAATCCTCCTTCGCGTGGATCCGGACGGCGGGCAGATCCGCCTCAAGGATGTCGCGGAGATCAAGCTCGACGGGGAGAATTTTTCGGTCGCCGCGAAATACAACGGCGAGCCGACCGCCGGCATGGCGATCCGTCTGGCGACGGGAGCCAACGCACTCACGACCGTCGAGGCGGTGCGGGCCACGATGAAGCGGCTCCAGCCCACGTTTCCGCAAGGCCTGGAAGCGGTCTATCCCCTCGACACCGCCCCGTTTGTCGAGATCTCGATCCACGAGGTGGTCAAGACGCTCTTCGTGGCCGTGCTCCTGGTTTTCTGCGTGATGTATCTGTTCCTGCAGAATTTCCGCGCGACGCTGATCCCGACGATCGCCGTGCCGGTGGTTTTGCTGGGCACCTTCGCCGTGCTGTCCGCCTGCGGATTTTCGATCAACACGCTGACCATGTTCGCGATGGTGCTGGCGATCGGGCTGCTGGTGGACGACGCGATCGTGGTCGTCGAAAATGTCGAGCGCGTGATGTCGGAGGAGGGGCTTTCGCCGCGCGAGGCCACGCGCAAATCCATGAGGCAGATCACCGGCGCGCTCATCGGCATCGGCCTCGTTCTCTCCGCCGTGTTTGTGCCCATGGCGTTCTTCGGCGGATCCACCGGCGTCATCTACCGGCAGTTCTCGATCACGATCGTCTCGGCCATGGCCCTGTCGGTGATCGTCGCCCTGATCTTCACGCCGGCCCTCTGCGCGACGATGCTCCAGCCGATCCCCAAAGGCCACCACGAGTCCACACGCGGCTTTTTCGGATGGTTCAACAGGGCGTTCCGCTGGGGAACGAACCAATACGTGGGTAGCGTGAGCAGCCTCCTGCGCCGGAGCGGACGGTTCATCGTCATCTATCTGGCGATCGTCGCGGCCATGGTGGTCGTGTTCAAAAAACTCCCCACGTCCTTTCTTCCTGACGAGGACCAGGGGATCATGTTCGCGCAGGTCACGACCCCGCCCGGATCCCCGCTCAGCAGCACCGAAAAGGTCCTCGACAAGGTCCGCGAATATCTTCTCGTCGAGGAGAAGGCTAACGTCGAGGCGGTGCTCACCGTGGCCGGGTTCAGCTTCGGCGGCCGGGGCCAGAATGCCGGCCTCGTTTTCATCAAGCTCAAAGACTGGGACAGCCGCCCCGGAAAGCAGAACCGCGTGCAGGCCATCGCCAAGCGCGCGATGATGCGGTTCATGAGCTACCGCGAGGCGCTGGCCTTCGCGTTTCCGCCGCCGGCCGTGTTCGAGCTCGGCAACGCCACGGGTTTTGATTTCCAGCTCATCGATCAGGCCGGGCTCGGGCACGAAAAGCTCATGGAGGCGCGCAACCAGCTCCTCGGGATGGCCGCGAAAAACCCCGGGCTGGTCGCGGTGCGGCCGAACGGGCTCAACGACGAGCCCCAATACCGGATCAGAATCGACCACGAAAAGGCGGGGGCCCTCGGACTCACGATCGCCGACATCAACAACACGCTCTCGACCGCGTGGGGATCCGCCTACGTCAACGACTTCGTGGACCGCGGGCGGATCAAGCGCGTCTTTCTCCAGGGCACCGCGTCCTCCCGCATGCAGCCCGAGGATTTCGGGAAGTGGTATGTCCGCAACGCCTCCGGGAAAATGGTGCCGTTCTCCGCGTTTGCCAGCGGCGGGTGGACCTACGGCTCCCCGCGCCTCGAGCGCTTCAACGGGCGCCCGTCCATGCAGATCCTCGGCCAGCCTTCACCGGGGGAGAGCAGCGGCACAGCCATGCAGGCGATGGAGGAGATCGCGCACAAGCTGCCGGTCGGGATCGGCTTCGAGTGGAGCGGGCTCTCCTACGAGGAGCGCGCGGCCGGCGCCCAGTCCGCCCCGCTCTACGCGATTTCGCTTCTCGTCGTCTTCCTCTGCCTCGCCGCCCTCTACGAAAGCTGGACGATCCCGACCGCGGTGATGATGTCCGTGCCGCTCGGGATTCTGGGCGCGGTCACTGCCACGCTCGGCCGGGGGTTGTCGAACGACGTGTTCCTCCAGGTCGGCCTGCTCACGATCGTCGGGCTCTCCGCAAAAAATGCCATCCTCATCGTCGAGTTCGCCAAGGCGAATTTCGACGGCGGCATGGGGCTCGTCGAGTCCGCGCTCGCCGCCTCCCGCCAGCGCCTTCGCCCGATCCTCATGACCTCGTGCGCGTTCATGCTCGGCGTCCTGCCGCTTGCGGTCTCGACCGGCGCCGGCTCTGGCGGACAGAACGCCATCGGCACAGGAGTCATCGGCGGCACGTTCTCCGCGACATTCTTCGGCATCCTCTTCATCCCGCTGTTTTTCGTGGCGGTTCTCCGGCTCTTCCGCGTGAAACCGCGGAAGATCGGCCTGGCTGAGGGAGCGCTGACATCGTCTCCATAGAGCCGAATTTCAATTCCACGAGTTGTCGAAACCGTGCCTCAATAGGCCTCGCATCATTTCGCAAATTACATAAATTTCCAGCATGAGCATCGCCGAGTTGCGTCAGCTTCCCCGCCTGAAGAAACTTCAAATAGTGGAAGCTCTTTGGAGCGACCTTGCAACCGATGATTCGCTTGTCCAAAGCCCTTCTTGGCACGGCGACGAACTCCGAAAGACAGAAGAGGATCTGAAGCTTGGAAAAGTCCGGGCGGCAAGCTGGGAATCAGCCAAAAGAAAGCTCAGAAAACAGCTTGAATGAAATTGAGGATCCTCACTTCCGCCATCGGGGATCTTTCTCAAGGGCGGATGTTTTATGACCCTTAGGGCGTTGGACTCAGGGACTATTTTTTTGACAGCATCTTTTCCGAGTTCTCAGAAGTTGGCGAGAAAGCTTGTTCGCGGTTTCCTGTTCTACGGTCAATTCAGTGAGCATGGCTGAAATTTCGATTGCCTTTCCCTCCATCTTTTTCACACGGGACCAGATCCCATAAACGAAAAACGGCAGCAAGACGCCGAGAACGAAAAGGACGAAAAAGAAAATGACGATTGCGAGCCAGATGAACGGAGTAGCGATAGTGGCAAATGTCCCCATGTTTTATATTGGTTGCGG
This sequence comes from Verrucomicrobiota bacterium, assembly GCA_037147455.1. GTDB lineage: Bacteria > Verrucomicrobiota > Verrucomicrobiia > Chthoniobacterales > Terrimicrobiaceae > QYQL01. The sequence goes on from JBAWVC010000149.1 coordinate 5,039, forward strand.
ATGGAATTATTGCACCGGCGAGGATGTCAACCGTGCGATTTGAAATCCGACCATGGCCCCAACCCGGACCTAGACGCCCCCCAAATTTGGGCAGATGTAAATATTTTCGCGCAGATCAGCGGACAACCCGAGCCGCCGCGTGATCGGATTTCGGCTGAAATCTTCCCCGAACGGAAAACAGGCCATGGGATATTCGCAACATTCGCAACAAACTTTTCTCAAAAAGGGTCAACTGCGCAAAACTCTGAGAAAAACGTGATTCGCCAGCAAATCCTGTATTTATCAGGGTTTACAGGGGGAAAGCCACTTTTGAAAAGTGGCTCCCCACGCACACCTCATAACGAACATTTTCTCTCCCTTCGATTTCCGAAGAGCGTTTGGGGAAAAAGGGATAGTGAATTCCGAATCCCGAAATCGTTTGATTTTCAGTTCACACAACCGATTGTCTCGCCTGTGTCCAAATCCCGCTACGACAACACCAGATTCCCTGTGCTGCCCAGCGCGGGGGTCGCCTTGCTTTCCGCCAGCACGGCCCCTCGGCGGATTTTTCCATTCCATAAAAACCAATGATGCCCCACCAACACGCCCACCCTCATCGTGCCCAGCCCGTGATGAACCGCCGGGGTTTTCTTCGCATGGCCGGGGCAACGGGTGCGGCGATGGCCGTCGGCGGGGCCAAGCTTCTGGCCCAGACGGTGCCGACCGGGCCGGGGGCGATCCGGTTCGCGGTGATCGGGGACTTCGGCCAGACATTCACCGACCAGATTTTCCCCGTCGATCATGTGGGGGCGATGATGCGGAGCTGGAACCCGGATTTTATCGTTTCTGTCGGAGACAATAACTACCAGCTTGGACTGGCCGAGACCGCGGATGTGAATATCGGCAAGAATTTCTCCGGTTACATTTATCCGAAGACCACGGAAATCCCCGTCGAATACCCGTATCCGCCGGGCAGCCCGTTCTACAACCGGTTCATTCCCTGCCTGGGGAATCACGATTACAGCGACGTGCAAAACACGCACATTCCCACCCCCGACAATGTCGCTCTGAGCAAGCCGTATCTCGATTACTTCCGGCGCGCACTCCGCGAGGGGTTGCCCTCCGCGCCCAACACCACGGTGACTTTTGCCGACAATGCGGTGGGGCAGACCTACAAGCACAACATTATTACCGGGCAGGTCGAAGACTATTCG
>JBAWVC010000150.1:0-6215 GCA_037147455.1 Verrucomicrobiota bacterium
AAAGCCTTCATGAACGCCGGCTGGTTTTTTGGCGGCGACCGGGCTCTCGACCTGGCGGTCGGGCAAGCGCTCGCGCCAAAACCCGCCTACCTGCGGGCGATCGCGACCAACCTCGGATACGAGGCCGGGGCGAACCCGATCAACATGCCGCGCATGACCGGCATCGGGGCATTCCGGCAACGGGACATCGTCCACCAGCATTCGCAAAACGACTGGCGGGAGCTTCCGGTGTCGGGGATTCCGCTCGGGGCCCTGCAGGGCGGATTCATGTGGCTGAACCGCTACCAGAAAGAACTCGGGCAAACCACATTTCCCTCCGACGGATCGAAGACCGACCCGTATCCGCTCTACGACCGGTGGGGCGACAGCTTCAACACGGGCACCGAATTCGTCATCGTCACCCAGGCGCGGGGCATGGCCGCCTCCGCCCTCCTCATGGCTCAGGCACCGACGCAGCCTTGGAAAGCGGTTGAGGCCACCATCAAAGGGTTTCCGGCGGATGCCAAGCCGGGGCAAACCCTGCGGCTCACCGTCGAGTCTCCTGTGGATCTCAGCCGCGCCAGAATCATCTGGGAGGCGACCGGCCACGAACTGTTCGAGGGGCCGGAGTTTGCCTTCACTCAGAAGGCTCCCGGCGATTTCCGGATTGAGGTCGAGGCGTTGCTGCCAGACGGGCGGCGGGTCTTCGCGGAAAAGCGCGGGCGACTGCACGACGGGGAAGGCGGAAAGCCATCCGCTCGCGGCCCCGCCACGGTGGCCCTGCTGGATTTCGATAAGCCCGTTACCGCGGAATCGCTCCGCAAGGCGACCGGGCTTGATGCAACGATCGCCGGAAACGCCGCCGCCGACCCGGCGGAGGTTTATTGGATGAAATCCCCATCCGGCTCGTCGCTCAAGCTCTCGAGCTACGACGACTGCATCACGCTCGCCCTCCCGGAAGCGGCCAACAGCGGGTTCAAACTTTCCGCGTGGGTGAAGATCGCCAAGGCGCCCACGGGAAGGAACGACAACTTCCTGCTGGCCGTCGTGGAGGGCAAGAAGCCCTACGGCCTGATGCAGGCGAAGTGGACCGAGAAAGGCGCGCCGAACTACCCGTATTTTCTGGCCGACAAGCAGCCCGTCTTTCCCGGCATCGAGCTCATCAAGACCCTCACGCCAAACAACTGGCACCGCGTGACGATCGAATACACCGGCGACCGGATGACCTGCAGCGTGGACGGCCGTCAGGTCGTGCAAAAAGACGGCCTCCGGCCCTGGTCGAAAGACGCTCCGAAGGCCCTTGTCCTCGGCCACTTCATGGGATGGATTGACGACGTTCATCTGGAAACACTGTAGATCCTTGCCGCCAAAAGAACACCCTGCTAATCCCAATGCTAATATGAAACCTAATACCCCGCTGAAAAAAAACGGCCGCTATTTCACCGCAGGAAAAGCTGTTTTACTGTTCGCGCTGCTGGCATTCGCCACCCCGTCGAGCGCGCTGGATCTCTCCGGCATCACGGAGAACGATGCCGCGGCATTCCGGTCGGCTGTCGAGGCCGAGGGTGGAAGCGTCAACGGTGAACCCTGCGTCATCACCGCCGACGGACCGGACGGGAAGGTCCAGCGGCTGATCTCGTTCCCAACAACCGAGAGCTTTGTGAACCTGCCCGTGGATACGATCACGGCCACTTGGACGATGAGCGGCAGCATCCGCATAGAGGCCATGCCTTTTGGAAAGGCCGGAGGCGGAGGCGGGATGTTCGGGCTGCACTTCGGGCCAAACGACGCGATTCTGGCCCTCTCCGCTGACAAGTGGAGTAAGCTGAAGGCGCCACAGTTCTTCAGCGGATTAACCTGCCTCCTCCCGGAATCGGAGTTCAAAGAGGCCGACGTTCCCCAGGTCGGGTCCTGGCAGAAAATCTCGCTCGGCCTCGATGGCGCGCAGTGGAAGCTGAAGGTCGGAGATTCTTTTGAAAAGGGCGGGACCATCGAGAACGACACGCGGGGGGTGTTGGGCCGCCGCAAGAAGCTCTTTATGAGGGTCGGCAATTTCAGCGGGACGGCAACCCTCCCGGAGATTTCTGAATCGAACTGAGTCCTCGACGGCTCCTCATTTTTTATGGCCAAGACGCTTTTTCCTTACCAGCAAGTCCGGCAGTTTATCCTGGAGCAGTTGGACCGGGGGCTGTGGAAGCCGGGAGACCTCCTGCCGGCTGAGGTGAAATTGGCCAAGCAGCTGAAGGTGCATCGCCTCACGGTGAACCGGATGATGACCGAACTGGTCCGGGAGGGGATTCTCGTCCGCCGACGCGGCGTGGGAACTTTTGTGAGCGAAAAGAAGCCCGGCACGGCGAAGCCCGCACTGGGCAAAGGGCTCGTCGGGCTGATCACCGGCCACCATTTCAACCCCTCCACGAACCCGTATTACGGCGTCATCTTCGAGAAGATGAGGAAGCTTCTCGCGGGCGATGGCATTTACCTCATGCCCTTGGGCGATGCCAGGGAGTTCTTTGAAAAATCCTCGCCTTCGATCGGGGATAACATCCGCGAATCGCTTTCGGCCATCGCCCTTTTGGGAACGGGTGAACGGGAGATTTTCTCATCCCTGGAAAACTTCGAACGCCCGGCGATCATCATCGGGGTTTCGGAATACAGCGGCCCCCTGCCGTGCGTCTCGACCAACGACGAAAGCGACGCGGGAATCGTGGCGGAAAAAATCCTGTCACGCGGCCATAGGAATATTGTCCACCTCAACGCGGCGGCGCCGCTGCGGATGCACAGCCGGCTGCACGGGTTTCTCTCCGCCTGCGAGCAGACCGGGCACGAGATCCCTTTCCGTTACGTCGTGGAAGCGGACGGCCTGGAGGTTTCCGACGGAAAAGCCGCCATGGCCGCCTTTATCGAAAGAGGGCTTCCGTTCACCGCCGTCTTTGGAGGGAACGACAACCTGGCTCTCGGCGCCATCGCCGCCCTCAAAGAGAAGGGCTTCGATGTGCCGCAGGATGTCAGCGTCGTGGGATTTGACGGGATCGATGCAGCCCTCCACAGCCACCCTCCGCTCAGCACCATGAAAGTGTCGAGACAGCGGTTCGCGGAGCAGGCGGTGGATCGGATCGCATCCGCCTGCACCGGCACCACCGGCACGCTCGCGCCGTCGCGCCTGAGCTCGAAATGGATCGAAGGCGGCACGCTCGCCACCGCGAAAGCACCTCTCTAAATGCCATACAATCCGGCCAGCCTCCCCCAAATCGTCTTTTCCGTCGGCGGTCCCGTCCGACAAATAGCCGAGGGAATCGGAATGAACGCCTTCCTCGGAAGGGACCGCTATTATCCAAAAACGAAAGACCGCGCGCGGTGGGAGCAGATCGGCCGCCTGCTCGACGATGCGAAGCCGGGGTTCCTGAGGATCGGCTACCTCGAGGGTTCCACAGTCGAAGGCGATGTGTCGCCGTGGAATGATGACAGCCAGGCTTTTGACTTTTCTCACGACCTCTGGCGCAAGCTCGAATGGTTCGACGCATGGTGCGCGCGAAACGGTGTGAACTGGATGCTCGACCCTTGGTGGACCCCGCGCTCGATGCAAGTCCCACGGCCCGGCGGCGGGGAGGTCGCGTCAGACCCCAGCGGGAAGGTGAGCTGGCGCGGTGCCCCGCGCGATCCGGCCGAGTATGCGGAACGCTACATCCGCCCGCTGATCCGCCACCTCACACGCGATCTCAAGCTCGGCCGGCTGCGATGGCTCGGCCTCTTCAACGAGCCGATCTGGGGGAAGCTCGCGCGCGACCCGGCGAATTTTTCCGTCGCCGAGGGCGACAGCCAGGTGCGAGTGCTGGCGCGAACCTACCAGGAAGTCCGCCGGGTCCTGGATGAGGACGGGGAACGATCGCTCGGGCTGGTCGGCCCCGGCCACCTGTGCTCCTGGCAGATGCCGCCTCTTGATTTTCTGGCCTGCGGAGCCGATCCCTCGGAATCGCTCGCCGCCTGGGACATGCATGCGTATTTCCATCAGCCCGACTGGATGGCCGAACCCACCGAAGATTTCGTGACGACACACAGCCTCCTCCAGCACACGATCCGCCGCTGGGTGGACTTTGCAGGCCAGCAGAAAAAACCGTTTTTCATCACCGAGATGGGGACATTTTTTTACGGACGCCCGTTCTGGGGGCAGCGCGACTACGAGACAGCCGGCAGCCACAGCGCGGCGATCCACGACGCGCAGTTTATCGTGCGGGGGATCAACGAGGGCGTGGATGGATTTCTCCGCTGGGCGCTGTGCGTCGATCCCGCTGTGGACGGCCGCTGGAGCCTCATCGAGTGGCCAAACCCGGAGTCGCCGGTCCTGCCTTCCCCTCATATTTTTCCAGCCTACCGCGCGCTGATGCGGGCCATCCCGCCCCGCTCCACCGCGCTCAGCTGCCAGGCGCTTTTCTCCGAGGGCCTCGTGCCCCGGGTTCACGGGACCGCCGTGGTCACCCCGGATGGCAGCCGCCGCGTCGTCCTCGTCCACGACCGGCCGGGCCGGAATTCGGATATCTTCATACGGGTGCCCGCGGAGTGGGCGGGTCTGACGTTCCGCCGCACGGTGGTGGACGAGATGCACAAAGGCGCCGAACTGCCACCGGTCAAGGTGCCTGACTCCCTCCAGATCGAACTCATGATCACGCCTCACTCGATCACCGTGCTCGAGCAGATGGATTGATCCCGAAGCGGGCTACGCCTGCCAGCCGTCGGACAGGGTCCAGGAATCGCGCCAAAGAACGCGGAGCTCGCCGCCGCGGATTTCCAGCGGAAGCCAGACGTAGCTCGACGCCTGCAAATTATCGGGGACCCAGCGGTCAGCCATGAAAATAAACCGCCCCGGGCGATCTCTCACCGGCAACACGAACGTGTTCTGCGAACGGAACGTGGTTTCGCTATCCGGCCCGGCGCAGGGATTGCCGACCACCGTCCACGGTCCGTGGATCTGTTCCGCCACGGAGTATTCGGCGGCGTTGGGGTTCCAGCCGGTGGTCCCGGAGGTGATCTGGAAATAGCGGCCACTGTGTTTGAAAACCGCGGGGGATTCCCGCCCGGTATTCTTAGTCCCGTGATCGAAATGCCGGGAATAGTGTCCGGTGAGCCCGAGATAGTCAGGCGTGAGATCCGCGATCATGCTGACGCTGTTCCAATCCGACGAATGCAGCAGATAGGCCCGGCCGTCGTCATCCTGAAACACCGTCATGTCACGCGAATCGCAGCCGTTGGGCCGCACGCAGCCAAGGTATCGGTAGGGGCCGGTGACAGCATCGCTGACCGCAACACCAGCGGAAGCCTTCGTGTAATCCGGAGAATCCACGTGCAGCCACATCACATACTTTCCGGTGGCACGGTTGAAGATCACCTTCGGCCGCTCGGCAACCATGGAGGGATGGAGATCGTGCGAGGGATCATCCGGCACGGCGGGCAGGACGAGGCCTTCATTTTTCCAATTCAACAAATCGCGCGAGGAGTAGCAGCTCACCCCGACGACATCCGCGCGCGTGGTGCCCGGGCAGTTCGGCGCATCCTTATTTTCGCCGAACCAGTAATAGACCCCATCCTCGAAAAACACGCCCCCGCCATGGGCGTGGATGGGATGCCCGTCGGTGTCGAGCCAGGGCCGGCTGGGACAAAAATGGGGGTTCATCTTTTCGAGTCTGGCGGAAAATCACTGCTTTTGCATGGAGAATTCCGCTGCTTTTTCCGCGGTGGGCGCATGCCCGATAAGTGCAACCTTTCAGATCCAGAGAGCGCGCTTCGCGCGGTGCGGCAAACACGGCAGCAGAGTGCCGTGGCTTGTAGGTTAAAAAGGCCATGAGAATTATTCACAAATGCCGGAGGCAAGGTAGCGGCAGCGCGAGCCCGAAGGGCTGCGCTCGCGCGCTGGCGCCAAGCCAGAGCTACCGGTTTGTGAGTAATTCTCATGGCCTTTTTTCCTGCTCCGGCCGAAGGCCACAAATTTTCCCTGAAATTTCTCCCTTCCTCTCCGAGGGTGGAAGAGTGCCAGGAACCCGCAGGCCGACGACCGTCGGCCTGCGGGCGCTTCCGGAAAGATCAAGCCGTGGCTGGAACCGGGTTACCCCGAGTTCATGCTGTAGCACCGATCTCCGGAAGCTTCCTGGCTTAATCTCAGACAGTTGCAAGAGCCCGGAGGATTCGTCCCCCGAGAGCTCACCTCTACAAGCCGGAGATAAGCCATGAACAATCAAACCACT
>JBAWVC010000151.1:0-6214 GCA_037147455.1 Verrucomicrobiota bacterium
TTTGCGACCAGAGCTACTTCACCCACGTTTTTCTGAAAATCAAAAAGGCCACGCCGAAACAATATCGCGACGGCATTCCGCGCGCTCCGAAAATGAATCCGCCCGTCGCCGCCGCACCGTAAAGTGCGGGCTGAGTAGCAGCTCTTCGAGATGGCTGCATGGTGTGCAGGCGGTTGTGCCAACCGCCTTCACAGGCCTTTGGCACAAGGGCCCCTACAACTCTAAGCTACAACTCCAATCGTCCGAATCTTTCCAAAGAGCGGGTATGATCGGCGGGAATGCCCCCTGCCGGGATGGCAGGCCATAAAGTGTCCTTGGCTGGCATTTTTTCCCTGTGCAGGAAAGGGCGCGTCGGGGATAATTTCAGGGCCAGAGGAGGAGGAAACGGAGTGATGCCGTGCGCACGCAGCGAAGGCTGCAAGCCGCAAAGCGGTCCAATAGCCGGCTCAAATCCGGCATGGGTAGGACAGTTAATGTCCTTGTTTCTCGACCCCTTGCCCCGGTTTTATTGACCTGAGGCAAGAGCTTGCTGGAAAACCGCCTCCGGCTGCGGAATCGGAGGATCAGGTCTTGCAGAAGCCCTTTGATCCGGCTTGTCTGATCCGAAGACCTCTATGCTTCTCGCCGCCGCAGTCTACTCCGAGCCCACGCTGGCCACCTACGCTTTCCTCGTCCTGGCGATCCTGCTGGCTCTGGCGTTCGAGTTCGTAAACGGCTTTCACGACACCGCGAACGCCGTGGCGACGGTCATCTACACCAACACGCTCAAGGCCAGGCCGGCGGTCGTGTGGTCGGGCGTTTGGAATTTGATCGGCGTGCTGACCTCGTCGGGGCTCGTGGCGTTCGGGATCGTGGCCCTGCTACCCGTCGAGCTGGTGCTCAACATCGGATCCGCCACCGGGTTCGCGATGGTTTTTTCGCTGCTCATTTCCGCCATCCTCTGGAACGTCGGCACCTGGTATCTGGGGCTTCCGGCGTCCAGCTCTCACACGCTCATCGGCTCGATTATCGGTGTCGGTCTCGCCAACTCGCTGATGGGTCCGACCCATTCGATCACCGAGGGGGTCAACTGGGCAAAAGCCCAGGACGTCGGGCTCGGCCTCCTGATTTCTCCCGTTGTCGGATTTTGCGTGGCGGGCGCGCTCCTGCTTTTATGCAAGGCCCTGATCCGAAACCCTTCTCTCTACAAGGCGCCGGAAGGCAATAAACCTCCCCCTCTCTGGATCCGCGGGCTTCTCATGCTCACCTGCACCGGGGTGAGCTTCGCGCACGGTTCGAACGATGGACAGAAAGGCATGGGTCTGATCGTGCTGATTCTTGTCGGCATCCTCCCGGGCACCTATGCGCTCAAGATGACGGCCAGCCCCGAGAAGGTTGTCCGCGTGGCCGAATCCGCAAGCGCCCTCGTTGGCGTCTTTGAAAAATCCGGAGACGGCTCCATCCTCACCGAAAGGGAATCGGATGACGTCCTGACCGATTTTATCAAACCCTCCGGCCGGCTCACCCCGAAAGTTTTCACCGCCCTCTCGGATCAATGCAAAGATCTCCACCGCAGGCTCGGCGACTCCAAGACGTTCCAGACATTGCCGGATGCGGATCGAGGCGAGGTCCGGTCGGATCTTTACCTTCTTTCAAAATCCATCGCCAAACTGCAGAAGGCCGGCAGTTTCTCCACGCCCGAAGACAAGGCGCTTGCCGCCAGCCTACAGAGAAGCGGGGAAAAGCTCACGAACTTCATTCCGGATTGGGTGAAATACGCCGTGGCCCTCTCGCTCGGACTCGGCACGATGATCGGCTACAAGCGGATCGTCGTCACCGTCGGGGAAAAGATCGGCAAGAGCCATCTGACCTATGCGCAGGGGGGAGCCGCAGAACTCGTCGCCATGTGCACGATCCTCGCTGCCGACCATTTCGGCCTGCCGGTGAGCACGACCCACGTCCTGTCTTCGGGCGTCGCGGGGACCATGGCCGCGAACAAATCCGGCCTCCAGATGTCTACGCTGCGGAACATCTTGATGGCCTGGGTTCTGACCCTTCCGGTCTGCATCTTCCTCGGCGCCCTCCTCTTCGCTTTCGGCCTCAACCTCGTGGCCGTGCTCGGGCTGGGGTGAGCCCCTGCTCCCGGGTGAAAAAAGTGCGGGGCTCAGGGGGAAACCATTTGTGCTTGTTCCGGGGCGCGTCAAAACGCCATTGTTCCGGGGCATGGCGCGCCAAGGTGCCGCCGGAAAATATAAAGTCACGATGACAAAGAAAATCAAACATCCCGTTGGCGGCGGCCTGATCGCCGAAGGCAAAACCAAAATCCTCCTGGCGGCAAAGCAGGATGCGGAGAAGGTGCTGATCCTCTCGAAGGACGACATCACGGCGGGCGACGGCGCGAAGCATGACCTCATCGAGGGGAAGGCCGCGCTCTCGACCCGGACCACATGCAACGTCTTCCGCCTCCTCAAATCCTGCGGGATTCCCGTGGCGTTCGAGGTGCAGGTGGATGCCAGAACGTTCCTCGCGCCGCGGTGCCGGATGCTCCCGTATGAGGTGGTGGTCCGGCGGGAAGCCCACGGCTCGTATCTCAAGCGGATGCCCGGCCTCGCCAAAGGCCACCTCTTTCCAAAACTTCTCGTGGAGTTTTTTCTCAAGACGAACGGCAAAAAGTGGAAGGGCCACGGGCTCCTCTGCGACGACCCGCTCATGGAATACTCGGACGGGAAGATCTCCCTTTACGAGCCGTCGAAGCCGGTCGGCGCCCCATTTCTGGTTCTTCGAAGCAGCGAGGTTTTTGAACGGGCCGGCGAGTGGAAACTTTTTGCGGAAATCAAAAAGACCGCCCGGCGCGCCTTCCTGATCCTCGAGAAGGCCTGGCAGCTCGAAGGCCGGACGCTCGTGGATTTCAAGGTCGAGTTCGGCCTGGCCAAGAACGGCGGGCTCCTGCTCGCCGACGTGATCGACAACGACTCCTGGCGCGTCCTCGAGAACGGCGCCTACATCGACAAGCAGGCGTATCGCGACGGCGGAAAGCTCGATGACGTCGCGGAGAAATACCGCCTCGTCGCCGGGATCACCGACCGCTTCCGCCTGCCGGAGCAGCAAGTCATTATCTGGCGCGGGTCCGACAAGGATGATGTGACGCCGGTGGCGAAATCTCTCGTCGAGCTGTCCGGGGAACCCGCAGGCAGCTGGCGCTTGAAAATCACGACGGCGACCTGCTCGATCCACAAGGAGCCGGTCCGCGGGCTCGACGAGCTTCACCGGCTGGTGCAGCAGGTGCCAGATACCGTGGTGATCGCGTTCATCGGGCGTTCGAACGGCGCCGGCCCGACGCTCTCGGCCGCCACCACCGTCCCCGTGATCACCGTCCCGGCCAGCTTTAAAGATTTTCCGGAAGATGTGTGGTCGTCGCTGCGGACGCCGTCGAACGTGCCGGTGACCACCGTGCTCGAACCCGCGAACGCCGCCATGGCCGCCCTCCAAATCCTGGCGCTCCGCAACCCCCGGCTCTACGCGGCTCTCCGCGAGCAGATCGAGGAGCGGCTGGTCAATACGATCCCCTTTTAGCATTTCTTGTAGCGGAACACGGAACGTGTTTCGGCATCGTGCGTCTCAATCCGACGAAATTCTTTCAGAATTCCGCTACATGCGAGGCGCAGGCTTTTCCCGTAGCGGAACACGGAACGCGTTTCGTCTTGCGGGATTTTCACGCGCGTTCAGGACAGCGCGTTCAGGATGCAGCAGGGAACCTGCAGGCGGATAGAAGCGCCTCGTCGAGAGAAATGGACGGGCTCCATCCGGTCAGCCCCCGGAACGCGGAAGAATCTACCACCCACCGGTCGGGCCAGATTTCCCGCGCCCTGTCACGGGTCAGGCTCGGGGTTGCCACCCGCAGCGAAGGCACCGAATCGATCACCGCAGCCATCAGGCGCACAACCGGCAGCGGCACAGGAAGCGTGATCCCTTTTCCTCCGACCGCCCGCGCCGCGGAGGAGAGGAGTTCGTAGTCGGATACCGGCCTGTCAGACCCGATGTAGAGTGGCCCGCGCCCGTTCAGTTCGAACGCCGCGTAAACCGCCTCAACCACATCCTCGACCCCGAGAAAACTGAACTCCTTGCGACGCAGCCCCGGCTTCGTCCGCACCGGGCCGCGCGCCATTTTGAAAAGCGGCAACGTGGCCGTGTCGCGGGCACCGAGGATCATGGGCGGACGGAGGATCGCGATCGGGCGGTCCGGAAACTCCCGGGCGATCGCCCGCTCGAGTTCCAGCTTGGATTCGCCATACCACGTAACCGGCGAGTCGGGGTCCTGCTCGGATCGCGCCGCACGGCCTTTTGGCGTTGGTCCGCCGGCGGATTGGGATGAGAGGACGACGGTCCGGCATTCCGGCGGAAGAGCGCGCAGAACGCGGAGCGTCCAATCCACGTTCGTCGCAAAATACTCGTCGCGGCTGCGGGCGAACAGCACGCCGGCTCCAAGGACCGCGTGAGAGGGGCAGGGAGCATCCCATTCCGCGGGCTCCGCCGGAAGCGGGGTGACAGACCCGCGCGGAATTCCATCCCCCTCCAGGCAGCGGGATAGTTTCTCCCGGTTGCGGACCGGGGCCAGGATGGGAGCGCGTTCGCGGGCGGCGCGGATCAGGAGGTTTCGCCCGACAAAACCCGTGGCCCCGGTAACAAGCAGCGCGTTCATTCACATACGCGTAATCCGGCCCCGCTCAGGCCACGAGGCTTTTCTCGCAGATATTCCGCGTGCCCCGCTGGTTGGCTGTCCTGATGGGCTTCACGGCATAAGCTCCTCCCGAACTTGACCTCGTTTCGGCAGTCGCCTACGATATTATCATGGAAACGCTTCTTGAGGCTGGAATTCACGGGCCACCGCCCGCGACATTAGAAAAGCGATTTCCAATCAGCTCCCAGCGCCTTAATAAGTTGTCCAACGCGCGCGATCAAGACCACTGCTCAGCGCGCCCTATGGCATCCCCGCACAGCTCCCTCGCAGTGGCCGGCATTCTGCTGGCCATGCTTCTCCCGTGCTCGGCGCTCGCCGCGCCCTCGATCACTTCCCTGCCCGCAACCCTGGCTTCCCCGACCGGCGTCAATCTCACGGTCACGGTCGGTGATGCAAACGAGGCCACCGGCAATCACGCCGCCAACGCCGGCAGCAACGTGACGTTCCAAGTGGCAGCCACCGGCAGCGGCACATTGAGCTACCAGTGGCAGCAGAACGGCTCGCCCGTGTCAGGCGCCACCGCAGCTTCGCTCCCGCTGTCCAACATCCAGCCCGCCAACGCCGGCACCTACGTGGTCGTCGTCACCGATTCCACCGGCTCGACCACCAGCCAGATCTCCACGCTCACCACCCAGCCGGCCAGCCAGTTCATCGCCACCGGCACCAGTGTGACCTTCAACTTCGGCCCGCTGGGGCAGGCGCCATTCACATACCAATGGAAGCTGAACGGCACTGCCATCGTCGGCGCCACCGGCGCCACCTACACGCTGGCCAACGTCACCACGTCCGATCCGGGCGGATACAGCGTGACGGCGACCGACGCCCAAGGCGCTGTGACCACCAGCTGGCTGGCCGTGCTCACCGTCCTACCGACCATCCCGGCCGCCACCGCGACCGTCGCGGGAACGGTGGGCACCGACTGCTCCACGGCCATCACCTCCGCCATCACGGCGGTGAAGACCAACGGCGGCACGGTGATCTTCCCCGGTCCCGGCATCTATTACAGCCAGGCGTTCGCTCTTCCCTCCAACGTCCGGCTGCAGGTGAACTCCGGTGCCACCCTGATGGCGCTGCCATACACCGCCTCGGGCGGCTTGCCGGCATATAGCGGCACCACCGACCTCATCACGGTCGCGAAAGGCAGCACCAACGTGGAGATCGCCGGCGGCGGCATCATCGACGGCAATGGCGCTTCAGGCTGGTGGGGCACCCCGCCGAACTACCCCAATCCCGTTGCTACCCGGCCACGCATCATCCGCTTCGACGGCTCCTCGTCGAAGCCCATCAACAACTGCTACGTGCACGACATCACCCTCCAGAACTCGATGTCGTTCCATATCATCAGCGCCTACACGAACAACATCACCTTCAACAACGTCACGGTCATTGCACCGGGCAACTCTCCCAACACCGACGCCATCGATCCGGCCGGCAACAACATGCTGTTTTACAACTGCCACATCAGCAACGGCGACGACTGCATCGCCGTGAAGGCGG
>JBAWVC010000152.1:0-6131 GCA_037147455.1 Verrucomicrobiota bacterium
CGTGATGGCTGTCCTGGCGTGTGCGTGGGGTCTGTTTAAATACCACAGCATCTGGTATCCGATCAATCTTCTCGCGGCCGCCGGCGTGCCGAGCCTGGCGATCGCCGGGGTTCAAACGCTCGTCCATTTCAGCGCGCTCGGCCTGCTGGTTGGCACCGTGACTCACCTGACGCTGTCCGTCCTCATCGGCCTTCTCTACGTCGTCCTCCTCCCGATCCTGCCTGCCCGCTTCGAATGGTTCTGGGGCGGAATCATAACCCCCGTGATCTGGACCGCGCTCGTGGTGGCTTCGATGCGGCTCGTCAATCCGCTCCTCGCGGAACATGTGGACTGGCCGTGGTTCGTCGTCTGCCAGGTCGCGTTCGGCGTGGTCGGCGGCTATGTCGTTTTCAAATCGGAAAAAGTGGAAACCATCCAGAGCCTCCCGCTCGCGGCGAAATTGGGCGTCGAAGCCCAGCACAAGGAACCATGACCCGCACGACGCTTCTTCTCATCGCTGTGCTCGCTCTCGGCGGCTGCCACCGGATGCCGGGAAAACCGAAACCGGATTCCGTGTGGAAACCGGCATCGGAGACGGACGATTTTGCGGTCCTCTACAAGCAGAACTGCATCGCCTGCCACGGCCTCGGCCAAACGGTCGCCGGGTCGATCGCCATGGACAACCCGACCTACCTCTCGGTCGTCCCCCGCGCGACGCTTCTCGACGTCATCGCGAACGGCGTCCCCGCCACCTTGATGCCGGGCTTCTCGGCCGCCGCAGGCGGCACGTTGACCTCCGATCAGATCGAAATCCTGGTCAACGGCATCTCCTCGAAAAAGCCGACTACGCAGGGCCCTCTCCCTTCCTATGCCGCAACTCCGGGTGATCCCGTGCGCGGGGCTGCGGTCTTCGCCGCATCCTGCGCCTCCTGCCACGGAAATGGCGGCGAGGGCGGAAAGGCCGGCTCGGTCGTTAGCCCCGCCTACCTCGGACTGGTCAGCAACCAATACCTCCGCACGATCGTCATCGCCGGACGCCCGGATCTCGGTTGCCCGGACTTTGCCAACAGGACACCCGGAAAGCCGATGGCGGACGCGGACATCGCCGACGTCACCGCCTGGCTCATCTCGAACCGGAAAAACGAATTTGGCAAGCCGCTCGCGCTAAGCGCAGGAAGTTTACAGTTTTCAGTGTTCAGTGTTCAGAAACGCAGCGTTCGGGCGGAGGGGGACCTCTGTGCTGAACACTGAAAACCGAAAACTGAAAACTTTATTAGGATGAACGAAGAACCCACAAAATCCTGCGCCTGCGAGGGCTCGCCGAAAAAAACCTCCCGCCGGGACTTTCTTCTGGGAGCCGGGTTCGGGCTCAACGCCATCGCGGGCGCGCTGATCGGTGTGCCGCTCGTCGGCTACGTCGTTTCGTCGTTTTTCAAACCGAACAAGCTTTCGAAAATTTCGCTCGGGCCGGTCGCCGACTTTCCCGAGGGCAAGACCCGGTTTGCGAGCTACAAAAATCCGATGCACCGCGAGTGGGACGGACAGACCGCCGACATCCCGTGCTGGGTGCGCCGGATCAAGGGCGACGAATTCCAGGTCTTCGCCATCAACTGCACGCACCTCGGCTGCCCGGTGCGCTGGTTTGAGGAATCCAAGCTCTTCATGTGCCCGTGCCACGGCGGCGCGTTTTACGAGGATGGCAGCCATGCCGCCGGCCCACCCCCGCGCGGGCTCTACACCTACGAGGTGAAAGTCGAAAACGGAGAGCTCTTCATCATGGGCGGCGTCATCCCGAACCTTTCGAACCAGAAAATATGAAGAAGCTGATCCATGTGGCGCAGGGGGTCTTCCAATGGGTGGACGACCGGCTGCATCTCACCAAGCTTTATGAGTCCACCGCCGGGCACCATGTCCCGCAGAGCGCGAGCAGCTGGTTCTACGTCTTCGGCAGCGCGACCCTGCTCTGCTTCCTGATCCAGATCGCGACCGGCATCATGCTGGCCATGGTCTATGTGCCTTCGGCGGCCGAGGCCTACACGACGCTCGAATACCTGACCTTCCACCAGTATCTCGGCTGGTTCCTGCGCGGCGTCCATTACTGGGGCTCGAACTTCATGGTCGGCATCATGCTCCTGCACATGACGCAGGTGTTTCTTTTCGGCGCCTACAAATACCCGCGCGAAATCACCTGGATTACAGGAGTCATCCTCATGGCCCTCACCCTCGGGCTCGCGTTCACCGGCCAGGTGATGCGCTTCGACGAGGACGCTTACTGGGGGCTCGGAATCGGCGTCGCCATCATGGGCCGGGTCCCGTTTATCGGCGGACAGCTCGTGAACATGATGCTCGGCGGCCCGATCATCGGCTCCGACACCTTGTCCCGGTTCTTCGCGCTGCACGTCTTCGTCCTGCCGGGCGGTATCCTCGCGCTCGTGAGCATCCACCTGCGGATGGTCCTCACCAAAGGCATCAACGAATACCCGCAGCCGGGCATGCTCGTCCGCCGCGAAACCTATGACAAGGAATACGCCGCCATCATTAAAAAGGAGGGCGTCCCATTTTTCCCGAAAGCTATCAGCAAGGACCTCGTCGCCTCGGCTGTCGTCATCATTGGGATTGTGGCCTGCGCGTGTTTCTTTGGCCCCAAGGGCCCGCTCGGGCCGCCGGATCCGCTCCAGATCGACACCCTGCCGCGGCCGGACTTTTTCTTCCTGTGGATCTTTGCGATCGCGGCCCTGATGCCCGACTGGATGGAAACTGTCGTCCTGCTGGGCGGCCCGGTGATCATCGGGCTCGTGCTTTTTGCCCTGCCGTTCTTCAACGGGACCGGCGAGAAGAGCTGGCGGAGGCGGCCGGTCGCGGTGATGACCGTCATCCTCACGTATGTCGCGCTCGGCCTCCTCACCTACCTCGGCCAAACCTCCCCGTGGTCGCCGGACATGAATGCGTGGAAAACCGATCCCACGCCGAAACAATTTATCGAAGGCCGCGCGCCGCTCGAACTTCAGGGCTCGCTCGTCGTCCAGTTCATGCAATGCCGGAACTGCCACGCCATCGACGGGATCGGCGGACAGCGCGGCCCGGACCTCGCCGATGTCGGCGCAAGGTTGACCAAGGACCAGCTCATCCGTCAGGTCATTCAGGGCGGCGGCAACATGCCCGCCTACGGAAAAAACCTCTCCCCCGACCAGGTCGATGCCGTGGTCGCCTACATGGTCTCCCTGCGACCAGCCGGCGTGACGGCCGCGCGCGATTCCTCGCAGCCGGGGCGGCCACCGATGGAGTAGGCATCACCCCCCCGCAGGCCTCAGCGGGCCGGCTTCCGAAAGAGATAGTGGCTGACGATCCATTCGTTTCCGTCGCGATATCCCCAGAGTTCGGCGCAGGACATGAAAAAGACCCGCCAGTAGGCGCACCACTTGGATGTCTGGTCGGCCCCGTAGGTTTTTTCGAGAATCGGGAGGACGGCCGCCTTGTTCTCATCCATGTTTTTCAGCCAGGCCTCCGACGTGCGCTGGTAGTGGGTGCCGTTGACGCGCCAGTGGTTTTCCAGGACCAGGTCATCCTGGAAGTAGAGAAGTAAATCGTCGGAGGGCATGGTGCCGCCTTCAAAAAAATAGCGCGTGATCCAGTCCGAGGGATCGCTTCCCTCGAAATGGTAGGCGAACTCGCGGTGGGTGAAGATATGCACGAACAGCCTGCCGTCCGCCCGGAGCCAGCGGGCGACGTTCGCGAGCAGGAGCCGGTAATTTTTCATGTGCTCGAACATCTCGACAGAAACCACCCGGTCGTAGGCCGCGTCGCCGGCTTCGAAATCATTCATGTCGGCGGTGAGGATCCGGACATTGCCCAACCCGCGCCGCGCAGCCTCGGCCTCGATGTGGATTTTCTGCGTGGCTGAGTTCGAGACCCCGGTGATGCGGGAGTTCGGATACCTCTCCGCCATCCACAGCGTCAGGCTTCCCCAGCCGCAGCCGAGCTCGAGGACATCCTGCCCGTCCTCCAGGCCTGCCCGTCCGCAGGTGAGCGCGAGCATCGCCTCCTCGGACTCCGCCAGGGTCGTCTCCTCGCGCGGCCAGTAGCCGCCGCTGTATTTCATCCGCGGGCCGAGGACGAGCTTGAAAAATTCCGTGGGAACCTCGTAGTGCTGCTCGTTCGCCTCTCCGGTCTTGATGGCGATCGAGGATTTTTTCAGCCCGGCGATGAACTCCGCCAGCGCCTCGCTCCGCGCCTCGACGCCATCGTGCGATTCGTCGCGGATCTTTTTGGCGAGGAGGTTGCGGATGCCGATCCGGATGGCGGCATCGGGGAGGAGGTTGCGGGCGAGGAGGCCGTCGATGGATATCATATGTTTTTTGGAAACCAGGGAATGAACGGGCTCGTCCGGCGCTGGTAGGCGCGGTAGGCGTCCCCGCGGGTGGCGAGAGAGTGGGCCTCTGACGGCGGAATGCCGGTCACGCACGTCAGAAAAAAGAGCATCAGCAGAGGGCTCAAAACCCCGGCCCACCCGAACGGCGCGCCGAGCGCAAAGACGAAAAATGCGATCCAGACAAGCCACTCGAAAAAGTAATTCGGGTGCCGGGAAAATTTCCAGAGGCCGATCTCGCAGACCCGCCCGCGGTTGGATGGCTGGCCCCGGAAATACGCCAGCTGGGCGTCCGCCACCGCCTCGCCGCCGATCGCCACGATCCAGATCGCGAGCCCCGCGATTTCAAAGGGACCGATTCCTCCCGAAGGGTTCGAGCAGGCCAGGGCAACCGGAAGGCTGAGAAGCCCGATCAACACCGCCTGCAATTGGAAAAATCCGAAGAACATGAGCCATGTGTGTTTAGGAAACTGGAGCCGGAGGGAGGCATACCTCGGATCTTCGTCGGGATGATGTGCCATCACGCGCCGGTAAAGATGGATCGCGAGCCGGAGGCTCCAGGCACAAACCATCGCGGCGATGAGGCCGTTCCTCACCGGGTTCCCACCTCCGAAAACCCCGCAGAATACCGCCACGGGCGAAAAGCCGAACGACCACCAGATATCAACGATCCCCGCATTGGCCATCCGCCGCGCAACAATCCAGACGGCGATCATGATCGCCATGGGGATCAGGGTGGAGCCGATGAGAAGCGGCAGGGTGCTCATGGGGGAATTCTCTTTCGGCATCCCTGCCGGCGCAACTCC
This sequence comes from Verrucomicrobiota bacterium, assembly GCA_037147455.1. GTDB lineage: Bacteria > Verrucomicrobiota > Verrucomicrobiia > Chthoniobacterales > Terrimicrobiaceae > QYQL01. The sequence goes on from JBAWVC010000152.1 coordinate 5,152, forward strand.
TTTCTCGAAACGCGTCAGGGGTGTCCGTTTTTCCAGTTCCGGAATTATTTTAACGCCGGGGCGAAGCTGCGCCAGCGGGGGAGGGGCATCGAGGCGAAGGCCATGAGGACGAGCTGGCTGATCATGAAGGCAGCGAGCCAGGGCAAGGCCCTGTTCATGAACCCGTAGGAATGCAGTCCGACGCCGAGCATGTTGACGCCGAACCACGAGAAGCTGGTGATGACGTTTCCGAAGAGCGCCATGATCATGAGGCCGCGCTGCCGGATGAAGCCGCCCCAGCGGGCGTGCAGGATGATTGCGCACCAGAGCACGATGAGCAGCGCGCCGTTTTCCTTAGGGTCCCAGCCCCAGAACCTTCCCCACGACTGGTCGGCCCAGATGCCGCCGAGCACGGTGCCGACGAAGCTGAAGAGAGTGGCGAAGCAGATGACGCCGTAGGTCATGCGGGCGAGCGACTGGGCTGCCTCCTTCGTCAGGGAGGTGGTGAAGACGCCGCGCGCGACGTAGATGAGAGCCAGGGTCCCCGCGAGGAACATCGCGGAGTATCCGATGGTGATCGTCACGACGTGGGTCGCGAGCCAGATGTTCGTGTCGAGCACCGCCTGCAGCATCTCCATCGTGTCGCCGCTTCCGGCGAGGTGGTGCGCGATGATGAGGGTGATGAACCCGATGGCTGCGGCGCAGGCCGAGCCGATGCCGTCCCGGAAAATCCTTTCGATGATGAGCCCGATGATCACCGTCCCCCAGCCGATGAAGATCGCCGAAGAGTAGAGGTTCGTGACCGGCGGGCGCCCCTGCAGATACATGCGCGAGCCGAGCCCGAAGGTGTGTATGGCGAGCGCGAGCAGGAGCACGTAAAATGCGGCGGTGCCGAGGTTCCGGTTTCCGCCCAGCCACGAGAAGCAGACGAGCAGGAACGCCAGCACGTAGAGCCCCATCGCCTGGTAAAACGGCTCGAGCTGGTTGAAAAGAAACTCATA
>JBAWVC010000153.1:0-6122 GCA_037147455.1 Verrucomicrobiota bacterium
TGAACATGGTTTACAGATACGCGCTTTAGTCTCCGGGGTCAAACTGGGAACTCAACTCCCGCTTGGCACGGCGATGTCCTGGCCGAAAGGGACCGGCTCATTGAATCGGGGGAAATCCTCCGCGCGGAGAACCGAAAGAAAGAACATGAAAACCGAAAAGCTGGATGATCTGGACCGCTACGTGGCGGAACGCATGAAAAGGGATCCCGAATTCGCCGACGCCTATGAGGAAGAACGTCGCGAGTGGGAGCTTGGGCAGGTTCTCGCCAAGGCCCGCGAACGCGCGGGGCTTACCCAGGAAGCGCTTGCCAGGAAAATCGGGACCACGCGCAGCGCGGTTTGCCGCTACGAGCGTCAACCGACAAATCTGACACTTTCGACTTTGGAAAAAGTCGCCCGCGCGATGGGCCGCAAACTCGTCGTGAAGTTGGCTTGACCAGCAGGGGAGCTGGAAGCCTGGGGATTCGGGGGCAGTCTTTCGCCGATGCTCTGTTCAGCTTGTTGCTCTCCGTTCCGGTGTCGGCGTCCCGCCGGAAACCACACCCGAGCCGGGTGTGCTCCCCGGAAGGCTGTAGTTCGAAGGCGCATTTTAATCCCGGATGCGGCGATTGAGAAATTCTTTCAGAATTCCTCTACAAGAATCGCCGTTTTCGGGTTAATGCGTTTGCCCTGCCAGGACCGCGTCGCCGCCCCAGGCGGCGTGCAGACCGCACTCGCGCTTCTCGTCCGCTTTGGCGGGATCGAAGTAGTCCCACTCGTTCGGCAGATGGTGCTCGGAGAGATAGGCCTCCATCTCCGCATCACTGAAGTAAAAAACGGGACTGACCTTCAGGCTTCCGAAATTGGCGTCGGCGGAAACGATGTCGAGCCCGGCGCGGTTCGGGTTCTGGACCTTGCGAAGCGCGGTGATCCAGATCGTCGGGGCGAGTTCCTTCATCCCCCTCAGGAACGGCTCGAGCTTCATCTTGGCGCTGAATTTTTTCAGCCCCTCCTCGTCGCCGGTATCCGGGATCGGCCCGTCCGCCGCATCCCGGTGGGCAGCGGTCACGCGCGGCAGGTAGGCGCGGATGTCGAGGCCGAGAAGTTCGCGGAGCTGTTCGGCATGGCGGTAGGTGGCCGGGCGGTTGTAGCCGTGGTCCACCCAGAGGACCGGGATATCCGGCTGGGCTTGCGTGGCGAGGTGCAGGACCACGGCCTCGTAGGGGCGGAAGTTCGTCGAGACGATGGCGCGGCCGCCGGATCGCGAGACCGCCCAGCGTGTGATTTCGAGCGGAGATTTATTACGGAGTTCCGAGTTCCAATGCGCGATTTCGTCGGGTTTCATCATCGGGTCAGGCGGCGGTTCCGACGCTGTGGATGGTGGCGTCTTTCGGCAGGATCACGCGGTCGCAGAAATCCCCGAACCCCTCGCCCGGCTCGCGCTCGACAGCGTAGCGCTTGATGACCGGTTTAAGGAAATCCACCGCGCCGTCGATGGTCAGTCCTGGCGAGGCCAGGCGGTTGAGACGGGTGCCATTGTGGCGGGCGCCGAGGTAGAGCGCGAATTTGTTCGGCGCCTTGCCGACGAGGCCGATCTCGGCAAGGTAGGGGCGGGCGCACCCGTTCGGGCAACCGGTCACCCGGATGCTGATCGCGTCGTCGCGCAGCCCGGCTTCATCCAAAACCGTTTCGAATTTTTCGAGGATCTCCGGGAGCGCCCGCTCGCTCTCGGCAAGCGCGAGCCCGCAGGTCGGGAGGGCGACGCAGGAAAGTGCGTTGAGGCGGAGGCCGGAGCTGGGAACGCCGCTCGCGATCCCGTGCTTTGCGAGGATCGCCTCGATCGCGGGCTTCTGTGCGGCCGCGACTCCGGAGATGCTCAGGTTTTGCGAGGGGGTCAGCCGGAAGTCGCCGGAATGGACCCCGGCAACCTCGCGCAGGGCGGTTTTGAGCGCCGAACCGGGGACGTCTTTGATCCTCCCGCTGAGAATGTGAAGCCCGTAAAACCAGGTCCCGTCCGTGCATTCGTGCCATCCGACGGGATCGGTGATCGTGGTGAACCGGAACGGGCGCGGAGGGCCGAAGGTGATGCCCGAGCGCTTCTCGACCTCGGCCTTGAACCAGGCGACCCCGCGGTCCTCGATCGTGTATTTGAGGCGGGCGTGCTTGCGGTTCGTACGGTCGCCGTAGTCGCGCTGCGCCGTGAGGACCGCCTCCGCGATGGCGTTGACTTTGCCTGCGGGAATAAAGCCCAGCACGTCGGCAAGACGCGGAAATGTTTCGGCGTTCCCGTGGCTCATGCCCATGCCGCCGCCCGCGGTCACGTTGTAGCCGGCCAGCCGTCCGTCTTCCTCAATCGCGATGAATCCGAGATCCTGGGAAAAAACATCCACGTCGTTCGATGGCGGCAGCGCGAACCCGACCTTGAATTTCCGCGGCAGGTAGGTGGCCCCATACATCGGCTCGCTCTCTGGCTCACCGCCGGCTACGAGCTCCTCGCCGAGAAAAATCTCGTGATACGCGCGGGTCTTCGGCAGCGCGAATTGGCTCCACGCCACCGCGTCGTTGTAAACTTCCTGGAGCAGCGGATCCCGCTCGGGATTCGGCGGTGCCATCACGTTGCGGTTCACGTCGCCGCAGGCTGCAATCGAATCGAGCAGGACCTCGTGCATGCCTTGGACGAGCCGCTTCACATCGCCTTTCAGAACCCCGTGAAATTGGAATGTCTGCCGGGTCGTCAGCCGCAGCGAGGGTGATGCCGCCTCGTCCGCCAGACGGTCGAGCGCCAGCCATTGCCGCGCGGTTGCACGGCCGCCCGGCAGCCGCACGCGGACCATGAAAGCGAACGCCTTTTCCTTGCCTTCCTTCTTCAGCGCATTCCGCAGATCCCGGTCGTCCTGCATATACATGCCGTGGAACTTGCCGAGCTGGTTGCTCCCCTCGGTGATCCCGCCGGTGGTTGTGTCGGCCAGGTCGCGGGCGATGTCCCCGCGCAGGAAATGCGACCCGCCCTTGAGGGGTTCGTTCGCGCTGAGCGGCTTGGCGTCGTTGGGTTCAGAACTCATGGAATAGGTTGATGGGAATGCTCCGGAGCGAATCGCGGCAATTTCAGCCCTTGGATTCGACAGGATAATTTTGCCGCCGGGTCATGCCGGGCCGGAATGATTCGCGGTGCAAAGCCGTTTGTCAACCCGGAGCCGATTTGCCCTCCCGCGTGATCGGCACGCAGGCGGCCCGTTCCTGCCTCTCATTTTTTCCCTTGCCCGAGGATTCGGGCGGCCCGGCAAAAAGCGGAAAAGGAGTTGATCTTGCCTCCCCTGCGATTAGTGTCGCAATCCTTTCCGGGAAATTTATGGGATTCTCAAAAATTGCACTGCTGCTGCTCGCGGCGGCCACGGTTTCCTCCGCCGTTGCGGCCGAGAGCCACATCATCGTGGACGCGCAAACCGGTTTCATTCTCGGGTCGAAATCCGGGGAGGAAAAGCTTCCGGTTGCGAGCCTCACCAAGATCGCCACGGCAGCCGTCGCCCTCGACTGGGCGAAGCTGAAGCAGGCCGAGCTTTCCTCGCCGGTGGAAATTTCCCAGGCCGCGCTCGCTGTCGGGGGTGCCAACCCCATCGGCTTGCAGGCCGGCGACTCCCTGAGCCTTCGCGACCTCATTTACTGCGCCCTCCTCGCCTCGGACAACGTGGCCGCAACGAGCTTGGCGGAATACGTCGGCACCCGTCTCCCGAATGCCTCCGGCCTCGGTCCTGCAGGGAATTTTGTCGCGCACATGAACGCTCTGGCCCGCTCGCTGGGCATGCGCAGGACGCTGTTTTTGAACCCCTCCGGTTTTGACGGAGACGACAAAAAGGCCTCCCCCTTCTCGACCGCGGCGGACATGGCCCGCCTGACCCGCTACGCCTACGATGTGCCGGGGTTTCCGTATTACGTGGCCCAGGCCTCGCGGCAGATCCACGTGATCCGCAGCGGCGCGGACATGCCGTTCGAGATTCAGAACACGAACGAACTCCTCGGCCGCGACGGTATCGATGGCGTCAAAACCGGCCGCACCCGCCGCGCCGGCGATTGCCTGATCCTCTCCGCCAAGCGTGCTCCGGAATCCCGCCGCGAGGGCGAAACCGTTTTTGTCACCCCGCGCAGAATTATCGTCGTGATCCTGCGTTCGCCGGACCGTTTTGGCGAAGGGCTGTCGCTCATCGAGCGCGGGTGGGCTCTCTATGATGACTGGGCGGCCAAGGGAAGAAAAACGCCGAAGTCCCAGTCGCTCTGAGCACCCTGATGGAAAAGCGACGCATCGGGATCTTGACGAGCGGGGGCGACTGCCCCGGACTGAACGCCGTCTTGCGCGGGGCGAGCCGCGCCGCGGAGAAGCTCGGATGGGAGCTGATCGGGTTCAAGGACGGGTTCGAGGGGCTCCTTCCGCCCGGCGACTTCATGCCGCTGGACCGGGAGGCGACGGCTGGCATCATGCACCTCGGGGGAACGATCCTGGGGACGGTGAACAAAGGGCATTTCCTGGCGAAGGCCGGACCCGGCGGCCACTTCGCGATCCCTGCGGACATCATCGCCGGAGCCAGAAAGACGTTCGACGCCCTGGGCCTCCATGCGCTCATCGTCATCGGCGGCGACGGCTCGTTGTCCACCGCCCTGCAACTTCATGAGGCAGGCGTCCCCGTTGTCGGTGTTCCGAAAACGATCGACAACGATCTGGAAGCAACCGCCAGGACCTTCGGCTTCGACTCCGCGGTCGCCTGCGTGGCCGATGCGCTGGACCGCCTTCATACCACCGCCACCAGCCACAAGCGGGTGATGGTGCTGGAGGTAATGGGGCGCCATGCGGGATGGATCGCGCTCCATGGCGGACTCGCCGGCGGCGCGGATATCATCCTCATCCCCGAGATCCCGTTCGAATTTGAAAAGGTCGCCGCCGAGGTGAGGCGCCGCGACCGCGAGGGTGCAAAAAGCACGATGATAGTGGTCGCCGAGGGAGCCTCACCGAAGGACGGCCGCCAGATGCGCCACCAAACCGCGAGCGGCGAACACCGCCTCGGCGGGATCGCCGAAATTGTCGGCCGCGAAGTGGGTGAGAGAACCGGCAAGGAGGTCCGCACCTGCATCTTGGGACACCTGCAGCGCGGGGGGGGGCCGACGACCCTCGACCGGATCCTCGGAACCGGGTTCGGAGTCAAGGCCGTCCAGCTCGTCCTCGAAGGCAAATTCGGATCCATGGTCAGCTACCAAAACTACGTCACCATGGACGTCCCGATTTCCCACGCCGTGCACAAGCTCCGCCGCGTCAGCCCGGGCTGCCAGATGGTCGAAACCGCGCGGGCGGTGGATATTTCTTTTGGAGATTAATATGAACACAACATCCCTGCTCAGAGACGCCATCCGCGACATCCCCGACTTCCCCAAACCGGGAATCCTTTTCCGCGACATCACGCCGGTCCTGTCGGCCCCAGCGCTTTTCCGCGCGGCCATCGGCGAGTTCGCGAAAATCTGCCGCGACGCAAAGGCGGAAAAAATCGCGGGGATCGACGCGCGGGGCTTCCTGTTTGGCGCCACGGTAGCCTACGAGCTGGGCCTCGGTTTCGTGCCGGTCCGCAAGAAGGGCAAACTCCCGTTCCACACGATCACTCAATCCTACGACCTCGAATACGGCAGCTCGGAGGTGGAAATTCACACCGACGCGTTCGCCGGGGGTGAAAAGGTCGCGCTGATCGACGACCTCCTCGCCACGGGCGGCACGGCGGGAGCCGCCATCAAGCTGATCAACCAGTCCGGCGCCCGCGTCGTGACCGCCGCCTTTCTGATCGAGCTGGCCGACCTCGGTGGACGCAAAGCCCTCGGCGATGTGCCCGTCAGCTCGATCGTGACCTACGCCTGAGACTGTTGGGAGACAGGGCAAACGCATTAAAATCCCTCTGGGTCTTGCTGATACAGGGGGCACAGGCGTCCCGCCTATGAATGGCGCAGGGCGTTTTCATGCGGAGGTCAGTCTCTAAACGGGCGGGCCGCCCGTTCTCCTTGGGCAGAATCTCAAAACTCGAGCGTATTTTAATGCGTTTGCCCTGTGTTGGGAGACCAGCGGTTCCGGAAGATAGAAATCTGCTGAGCCGCTGAGCGGCTCAGAGAGAGGA
>JBAWVC010000154.1:0-6080 GCA_037147455.1 Verrucomicrobiota bacterium
GGGCCGTCGGTCTCGATGTAGCCGCAAACGTAGCGCGCCGGAATTCCGGCCGTCCGCAGGACGCTGAGCATGATGTGGGCGAAATCCTGGCAGACCCCCTCGCGCTTTTTCCAGACCGCAGCCAGCGGAGTATTCACTTCCGTGGCTCCAGGTTTGTATTCGAACCGCTCGTAGATCGCGCGGTTCAGCGCCACCACAGCCTCTCCCAGCGGAACCCCGCTGCGCAGGAACTTTTTCGCCCAGTCCATCGAAGCCCCGCCCGTTGGGACGACCTGCGTGGGTTGGAGGTAGTCGAAAATATCCGTGAGCGAAGACGCGAGGATCTGCCTGGCCTCCGCGACCGGCAGCGCGAGCGCATCCTCCGGACGGTGGTGCGGGCGCGTGCGGACGGTCATCCGGTTCGTCACGGCGAGCCGCTCGTGGCGCAGGGTCATCGAATAAAACGTCGCGGTGTTCCCGAAATAATCCACGTATTCCGAAGTTCCGGCCTCCGGAGAAAATTCGATGCTATGGGCGAGGATTTCCTGCTCCTTCCGGTGCGGCGGCGTGAGGCGGGCTTCGACGTAGGCCTCGCTGACGGGGTCGCTGTAGCGGTAATCGGTGAGATGGACGACGTCGAAGAGCATTTCTCAGGCGTTCGGGAAGAGCGGCTGGGTTTCGTGCCGCATGTGGACTTGGTGGTTCAGGAATCCGTCGGCGATGAGGTCGTGGATGCCGAGCACACGGGCCAGTAATTCCTCACTCTGCGCCTGGAGCGGGAGTTTGACGCCATCTGCGGGGTTTCGGAGCAGGCCGTCCCAGTCGGTCGCCTGGATCGTCCCGACCAGGGATTCGATGGCGGCCACCGACCGACCGGTGGCCGGTGAACGGACGTCCTCGCTTTCGGCGATCCTCGCCGCGCAGCCGCGCAGGCAGCGCGAGACCGAGCGCGGGGCGACCGGATTTTTCCAGAGAAGCTCGAGCAGCGGGGCCGGTTCGATGCGCATCTGATAGACCCTGCGATAGACGTCCCGGCTGTTGAGAAGCCGGAGGAATGCGGAGAGGCGGATCTCGGTCGCGTGTTCGGTTTTGCCGGAATCCTCCGGCTGCAGGAGCGGTCCCGAGATCGAGTTGATCGCATTCGCCGTGATCGCTGCGCGCTCGATGAGCTGCCCGATCTCGCAGAATTTCCACCCGCCATCGGCAACCATCGTGCATTCCGCGGTGCCGAAAAACTGGGGGATCAACGCGCGCGCAAAATCGCAGAGCTTCCGGCTCGACGAGGTGAGGGCCTCGGGCGGCGCGTCCGGGCGGAAGCGGGTTTTCTGAAACCGGTCCCGCAGGAGGCTCAGGACGCCCCAGGCCTCGAGGCTCAATGTCTCGAGCACGCCCTCGGCATTTCGCGAGGCGCGGAGGATCGCGCTGACGACCGAGCCCGGCTCCTCGATATCGAGCGTGAGACGGTAGCGTCCGGGGGCGTTGGAGATCGTCCGGCGGGTCGCCATCCCGCTGCCCTCGAGCATGGGAAGAATCCGGTTCCAGACCGGCCGGTAGTGGGTGCGCTCGGTGGGGTTGAGCTCCTCGAGTTCGAGGGATTCAATGACTCCGACCATGCCGGCCAAATTGTAGGCGCGCTCCATGTATCTGCCGATCCAGTAGAAGGCTTCGGCCACGCGGCTTGTCACATACTGGGCCGGCGGGGCGGTTTCCGTGGATCTTGTTGTTTCGATCTCCCGGGGCTCCTCCTCGAAACCCACCTGCACCCAGGTGTCCTTGCTCCCGCCGCCGAGCTCGGACGAGGTGTAGGGGGTTTCATGCGTGGAGACGCGCGTCAAAGCGCCGGGAAAAACCTCGTAGTCGCCGTTGCCGAGCCGGAGCGCGAAAAGGATGTGGTCCTGCCGTCGCGCCGCCCGTTTGCCGTTGTGAAAACACACCGCCTCCGCATCGCAGTCCTGCGGCTGCGCGACGAAGCGCGAGGCGTTTTCAAGGATTTCCGCGCGGACCTCGGCAAGCTTCTCCGGGGTTGGCCTGACCCCGTCGCCGCCCAGTAGAATTTTTTCCCCGTAGAGCGGCCGGATGGTGTAGTCGGCAAGATCGGCCAGGACCATCTCCCGCTGGTCGATATCCCCGAGCCAATAGGTGGGCAGGCTTTTCAGGAGCGCGCGTTCACCGAGGTAATACCGGATGATATTTCCCGCGAGCGGGAGAAGGCTGCGGTCGTCCGCGAGCTGGGAACCGATTCCGTTGACGACCGCGACCGTGCCCTTGCGGATGCAATGCACGAGGCCGGGAACGCCGAGTATCGAATCCCGGCGGAAGGCGATCGGGTCGAGCCATTGGTCGGAGATGCGGCTGTAAATGATCTCGATCTTTTCGAGGCCGGAAACGGTTTTCAGGTAAACCGCATCGTTGAGCACGAGCAAGTCTCCCCCCTGCACCAGCGGGATGCCCATCCTCCTCGCCAGAAAGCTGTGCTCGGAATACACTGGGCTTCCCGGCCCGGGCGAAAGCAGCACGGCGGCCGGTTCGGCCACGCCGGACAGCGAACGCAGCATTTCCAAAATGTCTGTCGGGGCATCGGCGATCGAGTGGATCGATGTCTCCTGGAACGATTGCGGGATCACGCGGGCGAGCGCCCTGCGGTTCTGGATCATGTAGGACATGCCGGACGCGTTGCTGAAGTAGTGGTGCTTGACGCCGAATTCGCCTCCCGGCAGACGGCAGATGCTGATGCCGCTGAGGTGGAGATACGCCCCGCCCGGCGGAGGGAGGTTGGCCGCGGCATGGCGGAAAAATGCACTTCCCATCACCGGCTGGATCGGCACGTCGTCGCTGCGGAGAATTTGTTTTTTCGAATAGACATCCTGCAGGAACATCTCGAACGCGCGCAGCCGCTGCTTGATCCCGGCCACAAGCGGCTCCCATTCCTGGGGGGTGAATATCTGGGGGAGCAGGTCGCAGAACCACGGGCGCCTTCCCCACGGGCGATCGCGCGCAATGTCGAACGTCACACCCATCTCGCGCATCGTGGCCTCGAGCTGCTCATCGAGCGCCCGCGTCCTCGCGGCCGGCATGCCGTCGAGCCGGTCGAAAAGCGGGCGATACATCTCCCGCGGGGCCCCGTCCTCCCCGAACGTTTCGTTCCATGTCCGGAATCCCGCCGCGGACTTTTTTGTCTCCCTCTGTGGCACGGGGGGGAGGCTTTCCGCCTCGTCCGCCACGGTCAAGCGCAATCCGACTGAACCCCGCAGCGCGGGGGTGTCGTTTCCCTGTCGAAAGAAATTCCTAGGGAGCGCCGGCATCCGTGCCTGCCCTCGCCGGCATCCTGCCGGGGAGAACAGAGAACCAGTCGGCAGGATGCCGACTGGAGCAGGCAGGGATGCCTGCGCTCCCGGTTCCGTTCAATCCCGCAGCGCTTCGACCTGGCGCACGATGTCGGCCTCGGTCACATCGCCGGAAACAAACGCCTCGCCGGGCTTCTTCAATAGGACATAGCGCACCGATCCGCCGTGGAACTTTTTGTCCTTCCGCATGGCGGAAACGATGTCTTCGGTCTTGATATCCGGAGGCAGGTTCAGGGGAAGCTGGTAGTGGGCGAGCGCGGAAACGATCCGGTCGCGGATGGCAGGATCGAGGCCGGCTTTTTCCGCCGACAGACGGCAGGCGGCGACGAGCCCGAGCGAGATCGCCTCTCCGTGCAGGTAGCGCCCGTAGCCGGCGGCGTTCTCGATCCCGTGGCCGATCGTGTGGCCGAAATTCAAAAGCGCGCGGACTCCCTTGGTTTCAAATTCGTCCTCCGCCACGACCGCCGCCTTGATCGCCACGTTCCGCGCGATCAGCGCCGGGAGATCGTCGAGCGCGTCCAGCATCGCGAAGTCGCGGATCGCGGCGTGCTTGATGACCTCTGCGAAGCCCTCGTTGAATTCCCGCGCGGGGAGGGTGGCGAGTGTTCCTGTGTCCGCAATCACGAGGCGCGGCTGGTGGAAGGCTCCGATCAGGTTTTTTCCGCCGGGCGCGTTCACGCCGGTCTTTCCGCCCACCGAGCTGTCCACCTGCGAGACGATCGTGGTGGGGATCTGGATCAACGGGATTCCGCGATAGTAAATAGCCGCCACAAACCCGGCCAGGTCGCCGATCACCCCGCCGCCGAGCGCGACGACCGCGGAGCTTCGATCCAGACCAGCGGCGATCATCTGCCCGCACAGCGAAGCCGCCTCCTCCATGCTCTTCGACTTCTCGCCGGCCGGCGAGACCAGCGTCACGGGTTCGAATCCCGCCTTGCGAAGAGACCGAGAAACTCGCTCCGCGTAAAGCAGGGCCACGTTGGCATCCGAAATCAGCGCGCATTTTCCTGGCTTGAGAACTCCCGCCGCGAGGCTCCCCGCCTGGTCCAACAGCCCGGGACCGACATGCACGTCATACGGCGATCGCTGGAGCGGAACGGAAACAACCATGGCAACGATCCTGCGCGATCCACCCGCAGGAGTCGAACCCGAATTCCTCAAACACGGGGCGACGGTTGGCATCCAAAAAAAGAAATCTTCAAATCACACGCCGTATTGGATGCAATGGCTGCATGCAACTCAACGAAGCCGTGGAATATTTGGATGAACTGCTGGGCATTCCGGCGACGGGCGACTACCCGAACGCGCTCAACGGCCTGCAGGTCGGGAATTCCGGCAGCCTGTCGAAGATCGGGGCTGCGGTGGATGCGTGCGAGGCCGTGATCGGCGAGGCGGCTGCGGCCGGCGTGGACTTCCTGCTCGTCCACCACGGGCTTTTCTGGGGCGGGCTCGCTCCGCTGACCGGGGCGGCCTACCGGAAGACGCGGATGCTCCTCGATGCCGACATGGCGGTCTATAGCGCGCATCTCCCGCTCGATGCCCATCCGCGGCTCGGCAACAACGCGCTGCTCTCAGAGGCGCTCGGGCTCGAGAACGGCGAGCCGTTTTTCGCGGAATTCGGCCAGCCGATCGGGTGGAAATTCGAGGCGGAAATCAACCGGGAGGTTCTGCGGAACCGCATCGAACAGGCGGTGGGCGGCCCGGTGCATCTGGCTCCCGGCGGCCCGGTCGAAGCCCGCCGGATCGGGATTGTGACGGGCGGTGCCGGCGGCGAGGTCGCCAGGGCCGCGAAGGAAGGCGTGGACACGTTCATCACCGGCGAAGGGCCGCACTGGTCGTTCGCCGCCGCCGAGGAACTCGGGATCAACGTCTTCTACGCCGGCCACTACGCCACCGAAACATTCGGGGTCAAGGCGCTCGCGGTGGAGCTGTCAAAAAAATCCGGCGCACCGTGGCAGTTTATCGACCATCCGACCGGGCTCTAAATTTATGAACACCGATCAAATCCGGCTGACAGAAATCCACCGCAAGGCCGTGGCGGCCTACCAGAACGGCTGCAGCGAGGCGGACAATCTGGTGCCGCGCGAGGAGGTTGATTTTCTCGCGAGCCTCGGCGTTTCCTCCCAGGTCCTACTCGATTACGCGGAGGATTTCGTCCGTTACGGAGTGCCGGACTGCGCGACATTTGCCCGCGTGGTGGAAATCCGCCGCGACTATTTCCGCAAGGTCCAGCAAGGAACCCCGCGGATTGTTCAGGAGCCCGAACTTCCGCGCAAGTCGGATGAAGTGGGCGGCATCGCCTGGCTGCCGAGAATCACAAAAAAAGCCCGGTGCTTTTTGGACGGCTCGCTCTGCAAGGAAGTCATGTATGGCTGCAGCGGCGACCGCGCGTTTCTAAGGAAGTTCCTCCTCACTCTCCCGGGCTTCCTCGAAAAGGTGAGGGATTCCGGAGCCGACCCCGCAAAGATTTTGGACTACGTCCGAGGCGGCTGATTCACAGTCTCCAACGTGTGCAACAAGCGTGTTGATTATATTGTCTGCAAGCTATACACTCTACACACCAATATCATTGTCATGTGTTTCCAAACCCGGCCCCCCTTGCGTCCGACGGACGATTCCTCTGCATGAGGAGGCGTTTATTGCGGGCTGTATGGGCGCTGGCAGGAATGGCGGCGGCGCAAGCGCAGAGCGACGGGCTGCCTCGCGGGTGCAACGAGATGCCGTATGTGCGGTATGAGGCGGAGGCCGGCACGATGG
>JBAWVC010000155.1:0-6041 GCA_037147455.1 Verrucomicrobiota bacterium
GTGATGTCCTGTCTGACGCTGCCGGCGCACATCGAGCTTTTCAAAAAAGGTCTGATCCGGCAGGTGGACTTCTGCTATGCCGGGCCGCAGGGACAGGCGGTCGCTCAGTTGCTGGCCGACGGAAAATTTCCGCTGGGGGCGATCCACACCTACAACGAAATTTACGCTCGTTATTATGTGGACCTGACGCCTCGCGTCGCGCTCATCGCCGCGGTGCAGGCCGACCGCCAGGGGAATCTGTTTCTCGCGGCGAACACCGAGGAAACTCCGGCCATCGTCGAGCCGACGGCGTTTTCGGACGGCATCGTGTTTGCGCAGGTCAACGAGATCGTGGACACGCTGCCCCGCATCGACATCCCGGCCGATCAGGTGGACCTGATTGTCGAGGCGCCGTATCCGATGCACCTCACTGCGCTCTTCACGCGGGATCCCGCCGCGATCACCGATGTTCAGATCCTCATGGCGATGATCGCGCTCCGAGGCATCTACCAGAAATACGAGGTCCAGTCGCTCAACCACGGCGTCGGGTTCAACACCGCTGCGATCGAATTGCTGCTGCCGACCTACGGGGAGCAACTCGGCTTGAAGGGTAAGATCTGCAAATACTGGATGGTGAACCCACTGCCGACGATGATCCCGGCAATCGAATCCGGTTGGGTCGAAGGCGTCTTCTCGGTCGGCGGTGAGGTCGGGATGGAACGCTACACCGCTGCCCGATCAGATATTTTCTTCACCGGCCGCGACGGCAGTTTCCACTCGAACCGCGCGATGGGCCAGCTCGCAGGGCACTACGGCGTGGACATGTTCATCGGGGCCACGCTGCAGATCGACGTCAACGGCAACTCGTCCACCGTTTCAAAAAAGCGGATCACCGGTTTCGGAGGCGCCCCGAACATGGGCTGCCAGCCGATGGGGCGCCGGCATCCGACAAAGGCGTGGCTCAAGGCGGGAGCCGAATCGAACCCCGGACCGGGCTCGATCCCCGGACGCAAGCTCGTCGTCCAGCTCGCGGAAACGTTTCAATCTGGACGCGTGCCGACATTTGTCGAGGAGCTCGACGCGCAGGATCCGGCCATCAAAAATGCCCTGCACGGGGTCGCGCCGGTCATGATCTACGGCGACGATGTCACCCATGTCGTCACCGAGGAGGGGATAGCGAATCTCGCCGCCTGCCGGACGATCGAGGAACGCCGGGCCGCGATTCGCGGAGTCGCGGGCTACACGCCGGTCGGCTTGAAGCGTAAGAAAAGCGAAACCAAAGACCTCCGCGCCCGCGGGATCATCCAACTGCCGGAGGATCTTGGCGTTTCTCCCTCGGACGTTAGCCGCAGCCTCCTCGCCGCGCAGGACATCAAGGGCCTCGTCCGCTGGTCGGGCGGGCTCTACGATCCGCCCGCTCAATTTGTAGACTGGTAAACGACCCTCATGGAAAAATTCGACAAAACCTTTCCCTCGAAACCCATTGCTTGGCCGCGCGGCAAACAGTGGGCGCTCGCCGGCGTAGTCGGTTCGGGCAACCTGGAAGTCCTCTTTGAGCGCAACGCCAAAGCCCCTGACAAAATGGACTGCCACGTGGAATCGTCGATCCCGGGATACAAAGACTCATGGCTCGCCGCCCTCGGCGACTTTGCCGCGAACTATCCGGTCGGCGGCACGAAGGTGACGATCCACGACCAGGGGGCCGACCCGATTGTCGTGACCTTCCGCCTGCGGCAGGCCTACGACCACTTGAAAAAAATGCCATGAGCAGCGCCCAACTTTTCCACGAACAAACCGCGCGCCAGCGCCTGGCGTCGCTTGTCGATCCCGGCTCGTTCACCGAGTTCCTGCCTCCCCCGGAGCGCGTGATGAGCCCGTATCTTCCTCTGCTCGACATCCCGGTCTCGTTCGACGACGGGCTCGTGATCGGCCGCGCGAAGCTCGGCGGCACCCCGGTCTATCTCGCCGCCCAGGTCGGACAATTTGTCGGCGGCTCTGTCGGCGAGGTCCATGGGGCGAAGCTCACCGGTATCCTCAAGGCCGCAGCCCGCGACGGCATCCCCTGCGTCTTCATCGTCGAGAGCGGCGGCGTCCGACTGCACGAGGGCTCGTCGGGGGAGATCGCCATCTCCGAAGCGATGCGAGCCGTCTTTGAATGCCGGGCCAAACGCGTGCCGACGATCGCGGTCATCGGGTCGGACATCGGCGCTTACGGCGGCATGGGCATCCTCACCACCTGCTGCGATTTCCGCATCATGACCGAGCACGGACGGCTCGGGATCTCCGGCCCGATCGTTATCGAAAAATGGATGGGCAAGCAGGCTTACGATTCCTCGAACCGCGCGCTCGTCTGGAAGACCAGCGGAGGAAAAATAAAATTCCTTCTCGGCGATGCCGACGTGCTCGCCGGCGACGATGCGGCCTCGGTCGCCGCCGCGATCGAGAAGCTGCTCGCAAAATCCAGCCCGCTCACCCTCAAGGGCCTGAAGGCCCGCCAGCAGGGACTCGAAAAGCGATTGAAGGCGTTCGGAAAAACCAGCGACCCGGATGCGATCTGGAAGGCGCTCGGCATCAAGAATGTCGCCGAAGCCTCGCTCGCCTCCGCCACGGAATTCGCCGCCCTCGCGAAAAAGAAATGAAAACCCTCCTCGAGAATTTTTTCGGAAAATCGGCAAAATGGATCACGGTCAAAGACAAGCTGATGACCGGATACGCCGAGGTCGCCGGCCGGGAAGTCTGCGTGTTCGGCACCTGCGACGGCACCTACATCGACAACGCCGCCGCGCTCCGCTTCGCCGCTCACGTGCTCGGCTGCATCGAAAATCACCGTGAGGCACCGATCGTCATGCTCGTGGACAGCGCCGGCCAGGAGCCGAACCGCACCGCCGAGATGCTTGGCCTGGCCAGCTATTTCGGCCACCTTCTGAGCTGCCTCCAGCTCGCGCGGCAGAACGGACACAAGCTCATCACTATCGCCACCGGCAAAGCGATCGGCGGAGCGTTTATCTGCTACGGCATGTTCGGCGACCGCATCGACGCGCTCGAATCCGCCAGCGTCGGGCTCATGCCGATCGAGGCGATGTCGGCCGTCACCAAGATCCCGGCCGCCACGCTCGAAAAACTTTCCCGGACGATGCCCTCGCTCGAGTTCGGCGCCAAGCCGTTCGCGCTGCTCGGCGGCGTCGAGGAAGTCTGGTCGGACAAGGACGATTACGCCGCCAAACTCGCCGCAGCCATCGCCTCCGCCACCACGGACGACAACCGCGCCGCCCTCGGAAAAAAGCGCGGCGGCCGCAAGCTCTCGCTCGACGTGCGGAATCGCGTCCTCGACGAGTCGGGGAAATAGCGCCCTGCTGACAAAAGAACTACGGATCCCTCATGCGGCGATTGTCGCGATGAGCCAGTTCCTTTAAGAATGTGTCCGGTCGTATTCGGCGATTTTTTCGCGTACCGCCGGTTCGGCTTCGTTGTAAATGTCCTGAATCATCTCGTCGGTAAAGTTGTAAACGCGATCGGCAAAAGCCGTGGTGCCCAGGCGATCGAAAAGGCGCAGGGTGGCATCGGCGATATCTTTGCCGTAAATGTGGTAGGAATCAGCCTGCCAGTTGAGGCGTCCGATTTGGACGGTCTTGCCGGTGCGCCTCGCGACTCCCGCAGCGATGATTTCCTTGTTGAACATGATGAAACCGAACATGTTCATGAAGCTCGCTCCCCAGGCATCGTTGCTCCGGAACCGGACGTTGCAGTTCAGCCACCATTCGCCGGTCGCCGGATCCTCGATCAGCCGATACCAGATAGACTGGAGGCAGGGTGGATCGTAACAATCCAGATCAATGTTCGGCATCCAGGTGATCATTTGCGCCTGACGCGTAAAGGGCTGCGCCGAGAGTTTTTCTATAACACCCTCGATCTGATCCACGGCGAACGGGCCGGCCTTGCACGGCTTGCCATCCCGGACTTCCTGCCAGGAACCATAAGAGGCCAGCCTGCCGTGATAGGTGTATTCCCAGCGCGTGTCCTTCGGGTCGTTCATGTTCTTGACCCAGTGGTCTTTCGCTCCCTGCACCTCCATGACGTATTCGCGGAGATCTTCGATGCCGCCGGGGAAAGCCTTGTGAATCATCGGCTCTGAAAGCGGATCGAGCACGGTCGCGTTCATCGTGCAATCCAAGCTGGGCGGGTCGCCGGGCTTGTCATACTGGGTTTTGAAGCGGACGCCATTTTGATAAAGCGCTACGAGCGCTTTTTCGTAGGTCGCAGCCAGACCGGTTTCGCAAACGTGCAGAACGGGGATGTTCATTTTTCTATCAATCAGGTATATTCTTTTCGTCCCATGGTTTGACAAGCTTGATCTGTCGTGTCTTCAGTTCGCGCGCCATGATCCCTCTGTCGCTTGCCGGACATTTGCCGCAAAGGCTCCCTCAAATGACTGCGAATAAGATGCTCCGCCGCCACGCGCTGGTTTGGCTGTCTCGACCTCCGCAACCGGACGTCGCCGGAAATTCTTCCGTCGTTGATCAGTGGCATGCGGACGGAAACCCGTTTGTCGTTTGTCGTCAGCGCGGCGGGAGCGATCATCTTTCGCTCGGGTTTTGTCTGGCATCACCCGGGCAGCGTCCGCGCCGTATCGCCGTGCTGGCGAGGCGGGATCACATCGTGCGCGCGGCCCTCCCGCCATCGCTGGATGAGGTCGCCGCTATCCAGCCCGATCCGAATGGCGCTCAGTTAAGCCCCGAAGGGGCAACATCCAACAGCCCAGGGCAAGCGTCCGCGTCGCCCTGGGTCTTGAAAAATGAGGAGCCCTGCCTTGAATGGGCAGCATCCCAAAACCGCCTTAAGTTAGCGCCATTCCAGCCCGCCCCCTTCGCGCACCTCGCAGAGGCGGCAGCCAAAGACGGACTCGATATCCGCGTCTTCGGGAGCTGGATGTGGCAGACGTTGACCGGAGGATCATATGTAAACGCGGCGTCCGATCTCGATGTCATCGTCGATGTGCCCAACGCAGCCGGAGCTGACCGGGCCGCAGACTTTCTGCGGCGCAAGGCGAGGGAGTGTCTTTACAAACTCGACGGGGAGCTTTCATTTCCCGGTCTCGGAGAAACCCACTGGCGGGAATACTTGAACGACGGCCCCATGATTCTTGTGAAATCCATTGCGGCCGTCCGGATGGTCCGAAGAGAGGAATTGTGGAAATAAGCCCGGCCGATCAATCCCTGGGCGGATCGGCGGTGGAGGCCCTGCTGCTGGAACTCGAAGCGTATCCGAAGCCCGGCCTCGTGAGCCCGAGGGATTCTGGTGCCCATGCCGACATGGATTACGTTCTCATGTGCCGGTCCGCAAACGCCCTGCTGCGCCCGTTCGCATCCATCGCCGCAGCCGGCCGGGAGGGCGGCTCGTTTGAGCTTTCCCTCATCCCGCCCGGCCTTGCGGCGGAGCGGGAAATGCTGGTCGCCACCGGAGGAATCAACACCCACCGCGGTGCCATTTTTACATTGGGAATGCTCGTCGCCGCCATGGCAAGAGCCTCCGCGCGGCCAACAACCCCGGATGGCATCCGGGCCGTGCTCCTCGAAACCTGGGGGGATGACTTGAAAGCCCACGCCTCATCAGACCTGTCTGTCGCGAGCCACGGCGCGCTCGTGCGCAGGACCACCGGAACCGGCGGAGCCAGGGCCGAAGCGGCGAGGGGATTTCCGGGGGTTTTTGAAACAGGATTGCCCGTTTATCGCGAAGCGCTGGCGTCCGGCCTCGATCCCAATGCCGCCCGCATCCAAACCCTCTTCGCGCTGATGGAGGCGACGGAGGACAGCAATGTGATCTTCCGCGGCGGAACAGATGCTGCGGACTTCGTGCGAAGGGCTGCGGCGGAATTCCTCGAGGCGGGCGGATGCCGCTCCGACGGATGGTTCGCCCGCGCGGAAGAACTCCACCGGACACTCATCCGGCGCAACCTCTCGCCCGGCGGCTGCGCCGACCTGCTTTCCGGGACGCTCCTCGTCGCAGGAGCGCCGCAATGAGGCTTGCCGTTCGGAAGAACTCCGCTTTTGATGGGGTGCGGACTT
>JBAWVC010000156.1:0-6023 GCA_037147455.1 Verrucomicrobiota bacterium
CGAATTCGCCATAATTAAAAGAGGGCTTGAACACGGATTCCCAGATGCCGAGGAACTCGACGGTGTTCCTATTGCGGAGCCAGTCGGAGATGATAAACTCCCCGTCTTTCGCCCTCAGCATTTCGGTGAGGGAGAGATAATCGCCATCCTTGCCGGTGATGATCGATATGGCTGTTCCGCGAACGGCGATGGTGTTGGTTTTGCTCATATCAGTGAAGTGCCTGGCTGCGGCGTTCTGCCCCCGATTTCAAGTGCCCTCGGGCCCGGGTGTTCCACGCTTTTTCACGATGCCGGAAAGATCGACGCCCGGCAGCAGCTTCGTGACGATCCCCATCAACCCGTCGCCCGCGCTGCCGCCGCCCGTGACCAGGACGTCCGGGACAATCTTGATGTGGCCGCTTTCGACAGCGGAGGAAATCAGTTCGACGATCTTGATCTGCTTGATCGCCTCTTCGCCGATGGCCTCCTGCTGTTTGCTGTAGGCTTGGGCGGTGGCCTCGCCGATCGCAGCAATTTTGGAAGCCTCACCGTCGCCGATGGCTTTTAACCGCTTGCCTTCGCCGCTGCCTTCCAGGGCTTTCGCTTCCGCGGAACCTTCGGCCAGGGTGATCATTTCGGTCTTCTTCTGCGTGGCCACCTTCACGGCGATTTCCGATGCGACCAGGATGGGCTGCTGGTCTGCCGTGGCGCGCATCTTCTCCATCTCGGTGCGTTCGGCCTGCGACTTCTGCTCCATCTTATACATCTCCTGCTGCTGTTCGGCGATAATCCTCTTGGTCTGTGTCACCATCAGTTCTTCGGGGAGCTTGATCTGGCAAATCAGCACAGAAACACACTCGACGTGATATTTTTCGAGATCGACGCGGGCCCGGCTCTCCGCCTTGGCCTGCTCTTCCGAGCGGCTCTGGAGAAAATTCATCGCCGAGGCGGTCGAGGCCTGGTTGCGGAACGAGGAATCGATCATCGGGTGGATGACGTGCTGGATCAGGTTGTCGATCGAGCCGACCTTGGCGACCATGTAGGGTGCCTGGTCCGGGCGGACTCTGATCACGACTTTGACGGCGACCTGGATCGGGAAGCCATCCTTCGAGATGACGGTCAACTGGTCGAAGCGGGTGTCTTTCTGATCGTCCCAGTCGATCGTAATGTTGGTCGTGTCGATGACGTAGGCCATGAAGGCCTGCCTGTTGAGATAATAGCGGCCGGGTCCGGCCACCTCTTCCTGGATGCCGCGAAACCCCTGGGGCACGACATATTTTTCCTTGCCCTCCTCTTCGGATGCCCCGGTCTGCGACGAGCCGAGGCGTTTCTTCATTTCGTCCGTGGGATCCTCGCCGACGTTCGACACGATCACGCCGACCTGCCCGCGCTCGATGACGGCCACATCGTCAAGCGCCACGCTGAACATGAACGGGTTGATGTAATAGGTTCCCGGCCGCAGGACATCCAATTGCGGGCCGCGCTGGCCCTGCTTGGTCAGAAAGGCCGAGCCGTCCTGATAATCGTTATGACCGGTGACGGGGCTGGCGACGTATTCCCGCTCCGGCAGCGGAATGCCGTCCAGCGCGGTCACGAGGCCGACCTTGTTGGATTCGATGACGCTCGCGGGAGCAATCTGGATCTGGAACAAATTCAGGTTGATGCGGTAGGTGCCGGGCAGGAGCACGTCGATCTGCGGGCCTTTTTGGCCGCCATTCGCCAGGAACGCCTCGCCGTTCTCAAAATTCGAGTGCCCCGGCACGCTCTGCGCGAGGAGCCGCCCCATCGGGATCGGGGAACCATCCTGGGCGGTGACCATGCCGACTTCCCCTTTGGCGATGACGACAGCCACAGTGTTGGTGATTTTGAACAGGTTCGGGTGGATGCGGTAAACTCCCGGCGGGAGGATCTCGGTCTGCGGACCTTTTTGGCCGCCGTTCGCAATGAAGTCCTGCCCCGACTGGAACGAGTTATGACCCGGCACGACGGTCGCGAAGATCCGGCCGGCGGGAATGGTCGATCCGTCGGCCGACTCGACGAGCCCGATTTCGCCTTCGTTGATTTTTGTGGCGGTGCCAATTGTCACCTTGAACAGGTAGGGATTGATGCGGTAGTTGCCAGGAGGGATGATTTCGATCTGCGGTCCCTTCTGGCCTCCGTTGTTGATGAAGGCGTCGCCATTTTGAAACGACGAATGCCCGGCTATCGCCTGCGCAAAAATCCTTCCTTCCGGGATGGCGGCCCCGTCAACCGACTCCACAATGCCGATTTCAAAATTCTTGATCTCCGTGACCCGTCCCTTGGTCAGCCGGAACAGGTAGGGGTTGATGCGGTATTTTCCGGGGGGAAGCACCTCGATCTGCGGTCCCTTCTGCCCACCGTTTTTTATGAACGCCTCGCCGTCCTGAAACGAATTGTGACCCTCCACGACGGCGGCAAAGATCCGTCCCGACGGGATCGGCGAGCCGTCCACCGACTCGATGAGCCCGATTTCGTTTTCCTTGATCTCGGTGAACTCGCTTTTGCTCGCCTGGTAGATGAACGGGATCAGGAAGTGCAATCCGGGGCCGAGCGTGCGCGCCTGGATGCCGACCTCGTTGCCGAGAGCGACCACCCGTCCCTGCGGCATCTTGCGGCCGAACCACCGTCGTTCGAGCAATGCGATCTGCTTGCCGCCAACCGAAACCACGGATGCATAGACCAGCACCGCCGCCGGCACCAGCACGGCAAAATACCCCCAGTTCCTCATAACAAAATCGAGAATCATATGTTCGTGTTTTTGAAAGGAAACCGCTCTTGGAATGCTGCGGACGTTTGCCCGACGATTTCATTCTGGAGCATTTTTTCCTTCGGTCATGTTGGTCGAAAGTTGACGGGCTGTCGAGGATTGCCATCCGGTTGGCAGGGCAAAGGGGGTGATGAAAAGCGGGCGCGGTAGAAAAGCCCTCACCATTCAGGCTGGCAGCGCACGAGCGCGGGCATCTTGCCCGCTTCCCTGAGCGGGCAAGATGCCCGCTCCCACCGAAGAACCGCCCCATTTTTCATCACACCCGCAAGCAAATTTCCGAGGGCCGCCGGGAATTCTCAAGCGTTGGCGCGGTAGGCCCTGGGGGTAAATTTCGTGTAGCGCTTGAAAACGCGCGAAAAATAACTCTGGTCCTCGAACCCGCACTCCAAGGCGATCTGGATGAGGCTTTTTCCTGTTCTGCGCAGCATCGTTTTGGCGTGGTCCACGCGGTATTGCGCCATAAGGTCAGTAAACGTGCGCCCGGTCTTTTCCTTGATCAGGCGGGAAAAATGGCTTCCCGAGAGCCCCGCGGCACGGGCGACCGAGTCGCGGTCCAGCGGTTCGGCCAAGTGCTCCTCCATGTAGGCCACCGCGCGGCCGAGCAGGACAGCATTAGGAAACTGCCTGTTGTCGCGGATCGCATCCATCACGCGTTCGAGCATTCCGGAAAGCCAGCGGGAGAGATCCTCCTCATCCGAAAGTCCCGCGAGTGCGGTGGCGCTCTCGAAGTTGCACCCGAGAACCCCCGCGGGATCCGCTCCTGCCTCGACCGCCGCGCGCGACATCACGACCACGAGTTCCAGGGCGAGGCTCTTCAGGAGTTCGGGGCGGGAGCGGGCGGTGTGGTAGATGCCGACCAGGACGCGGTTGATGATTTCGCGGGCGGCGGGACGTTCGCCACGCTTGATCGCGGCCAGCAGCCCCGCCTCTTCGCGGAGATACAGGTCGCGGATACCGTCGTAATGGCGGTCTTTGAGGACATGGATCGCTTCGGCTTTTTCCCGTTGCCGCCGGGAATCCTCGCGCCGCGCTTTCAGGAACTCGGCGTTCGTGAGGTTGGAGGATTCCATTTTCGCGAGCAGATGCCCGGCGGCGGATTGGATGCACCGCGAGATTTCGGCCGGGTCTCCGTCATCGAGAGCGACATTTTCCACAATGATCCCCCCGGTCACAAGAGAGTTGGTCATGAGCGGGATTCCCCAGCCGGCCAGGCCACTCTCATCGGTCATCAAACACGCTTCGCCCCAGCGGATCGCCTCACCGAACAAGGCGGATCTCCACGCGTCACCGGCTTTTCCTGCACGGGTGCCGCATCTCACTTTACCACGCGCATCGACCTTGATGGCGCGGAAGCCGGACTCGCGCCTGTAGTCGAGGAGGAAGCGCCGGATTGCTCCGGTTATGCGAGCGACAGGTGGTCGAGATAGCGGTCCTCGAATCCGGGATCGAGATTCAGCTCGATCGCCTCGGCCCGGAGGTCTCCCATCTCGGCGGCGATCGATCTGTCGAGCAGCGCGAGATAGGCTCCCCCGAGGGAGGTGTTGCCGACAGCTCTCACCTGCTCCTCGCGGAATCCCGGGAGCAGGCCGCACGCGATCGCGTTGGGGATCGAGAGGTTCAGGCCGAATCCGCCTGCCAGAAATAGCTGCCCGATGTTGGCGGGGGAGAGATTTTGGATAGCCAGCAACGTTTCGATGCCCGCCGCGATCGCGGCTTTGGCCTGGAGGAGCAGAGCGACATCGACCTCCCCGATGCGCAGGTCCGGCTGCCCGGGCGCGAGCAAGAAACTCAGCCCGTTTTCCTCCTGACGGAAATGCTCCGGATGCGAGGCCACCATCGCGCGGTTAAACCGGCCATTTTCGCCGAGCAGTCCGGCCCGTCTGCCCTCGGCCAGAAAGTCCACGTAGGCGGAGCCGGTGATCCCGTGAGGGGCATCGCACGGGCCGCCGATCACCTGGAAGTCGGCGCGGAACGGATCTGCCGACAAAGAGATTTTCGAAACCACCCCTTTGGCCGCGCGCATCCCGCACAGCAACCCGCACCCCTCGAAGGCGGGGCCCGCCGCCGTCGCGCAGGCGAGGCTTCCCTGCGGGCTGCAGAGGAGGATCTCGCCGTTTGTCCCGACATCCACGAGCAACTGCGGGCGATCCCCGTAACGGACGCCGCAGCAGGCGGCACCGGAGGAAATATCGGCCCCGACGTAGGCGGAGATGCCGGGGAGAAAAATCACGCGCAGTTCGCGCGGCAGACCGAACCCATCGCCGGTGAATTCCCGCTGGTCAAGAAACGCTGGAGTGAACGGCACGGTTCCCATCGGAGTCGGATCGACCCCGCACGCCAGGTGGAGCATCGTCGTGTTCCCCGCAACAACAACCCCTGCCACGTCGGCGATCCCGGCCCCCGAATCTTTCAGGAGGGATTTCAGAAGCGGATGGAACGTGCCGGTCCAAAAATCCTCTTTGAGCCTGGCGACGTTCGCTTTGTCCTCCTGGCAGAGCTGGATGCGCGTGAGGACATTGTCCCCGCGCGAAACCTGGGCGTTGAGGGCGGTGGCCTTGGCAAGCACCTTCCCGCTGTCGAGTTCGGCGAGGATCATGGCAACGGTGGTCGTGCCGATATCCACCGCGATGCCCAGCGTGCCGGGCCCGGTGAAAATCGGGTCGTCGCCGACGGGAACGCCGGTCTGGAAATCGCTCACGACGGACGGAGGATGCGATAGGAGCGAGCGGGCCGGGATGGCGATGCGCAGGATGTCTCCGTCCGCAAGGTGATGCTGGCACGCAAGCAAATCCCTGGGCGGCCCGCCCCGTTCCACCACATGGCATCCCCGGCAGATCCCGCGCTGGTTGCAGCGCGTGTTGAGCGGGGATCCGGCATCCGCCAAAATCTCCGCCAGCGTCCGGTCGAACCGGTCCACAGCGATCCGCCGGTGGTTGCCTTCGATCTCAATTCTCGCCTTGCCGCTCATGGTGTGTTGGCTAACGGGGTAATACTAAACATGTTTCTCCGCCGGGTATTGTGTTTAGGGAGGATTCTTTTGTGTTATCCACGCGCCCGACATCATATTCTCCACTTGAGCCGCATCCTGCCAACAGCCATCCGGGTCGCGCTCTCTCCGCGGAACTTACGGATCAAGGACGACAGCCCGGGTTCATGCGGGCGGGCGAAATCGGCTCGGCGGGACTCGAACCCGCACGGAGTTACCTCCAGAAGATTTTAAGTCTTCTGCGTCTGCCATTCCGCCACGAGCCGGATC
>JBAWVC010000157.1:0-5984 GCA_037147455.1 Verrucomicrobiota bacterium
CTAGGCAGGTTTCGGGAAAAATGCCAGTATTCCTGGGGAGGGCTTCCGGTTATTGGAAGAGCTTTTCGAGCGAGGGGTCGGCGGTCGAGCCGAGAGAGACCGCCTTTTTGTAATGAAGCCTGGCGGCTTCGAGCGAGGGGGGCTCGGTTGTCGCGTAGAGGACGGCCAGGTTGAAATGGGCGTCCGGGTAATCATCGCGGATCTGAATGCTGCGCTTGAAGGCCTCCTCCGCTTTGCCCTTGAGCCCCTGCTCCCCGAAGCAGATGCCGAGGTAGTTGTAAGCGATGTGGTCTTTGTCGTCGGTCGAGACCGCCTCCAAGAGAGCGGCGATCGCCTCGTCGAAGCGGCCCTGCTTGCAGTAAACGATGCCGAGGTTGGTGGCGGCAAAGGCGTCCTTGGGGTTGATCTCGATGGCTTTTTTCAGCGCCACTTCCGCGGCGGAAAGTTTTCGCACCTGGATTTGGGTGACCCCGAGATTGGAGAGGGCGAAGTAGTTGTTCGGTGCCGTGTCCACGATCTGCTGGTAGAGTTTCTCGGCGTCGCCGAACCGACCCTGAGCGAACAATTTTCTGGCCTGGTCCACCATGTCGCGCGTGGCGTCCGGCAGGGATTCCGGCCCCTCGGCGGGCGTCGGCACAGGGAACCCGGCGGCCGGCTTGGCCACGACCATGGAAACGTTGAGCGAGGCGGGATCCGGCTCGCTCAGCGCGGCGATCGGCTCCTTGAAAAGCAGGCGCTCGTCGTCCGAGAGCCTGAACGCGGGACGCGAAAGGACGGCCAGCTGCTGCGAGATGGTGTCGGATTTGATCTGGAGGCCCTGGATTTCTTTTTCCAGCCCCTGGCGCGCGGCATCCCGCTCGGCCTGCTCCTTGATCTGGCGGAGGATGATCCCGCGGAGGAGATCGTTCTCGACCATCGTGCGCTTTTCATCCGCCGACGGCTGGGGGTTCAATTTCAGCCGCGCGATTTCCCCCGAGGAATCGTCGAGCAGCTTGGCCAGCTCTTTGATCTGGTCGTCCCGCTTGGCGACCTGGGCCTGACTTTCGAGAAGCCGGTCGTTGAGCGAGTTGATGTCGCTGCGGAGGCCGGCGAGAACCTTTTCGTTTTCCGCCGGCTTCGCGGCCGCCTCGGCGAGCTTCTTTTCTGTCTCGGCGAGGCGGGCGGCGAGGGCCTTGTTTTCTGCGGCGAGCTTGTCGAGTTTTTCGCTGTCGTCCGCTGTGGACAGCTTCATTTCGAGGTCCTTTTTCTCCTTGGCGAACTGCGTTTTTTCCTTGGTGAGCTGCGCCTGCATGTCCTCCTTTTCCTTGGAGGACTGCGCCTTCTCTTTCGCGAACTGGGCCTGCAACTCCTCCTTTTCCTTCGTCAGCTTCTCGATGGCGGCGGCGTTGTCCTTGATCCTTTTGGTGCGGGCGGCGAGCTCGTCGCGCTGGCCGGCGATTTTTTTGCGGTCCTCCTCAAGAACCTTCCGGCCGGCATTGGCGGACTCGATGTATTTGGACGCGCTCTCCAGCTTGGCGAGGAGGCGGCGGTTTTCCTCGATGAGCGCCTCGTTGTCCGCCTCGGCGTTCTGGATCCGTTCGTTGAGCCCGGCCACGCGCTTGTCGTCAACCGGAGGAGCCTTGGGGGTATCGCGATCCTTGATCGCGGTCTCCATGGCATCCTGCGCCTGGGCGAGCTGGGCCTTGAGTTCGACGACCGTGACCTTTCTCTTGTCGATTTCCACGAGCGCGCTTTTGAGCTCGGCGGCCTGGCGTCCGAGCTTGTCCTGCAGGCGCTCGTTTTCGGACCGCGCGGCGGCGAGCTGCTGGCGCAACGCCGCAAATTCGCTCGTCGAAACCGGCGTGGACCGTGGAGATGCGGACGGTTCGGTCGGCCTGTATCCTGCGGAGGGTTGGCGGGGGGCTGTCGTATTGATGACCGGAGGAGGAAGCGGCACGTCCGGCTGCGGAAGCGGCCCCTCGGGACCTTCCGGGGCCGAGGGAAGGGCGGACACCTGACCTTCGAGGCGCGTGATGTTGTCGCGCGTTTTCTTGAGCCGGTATTCGACGACGGGCGGCTGCCAGTCCGGCTGGGCTTTGACGATCTGCTCGAGGAGCTTTGCGGCGCTCCGATACCGGGCGAACGCCTCGCGGGGATTCCCGTCCCGCTCGAGTTTCTCGCCCGCCTGAAAATCCTG
The DNA here is from genome assembly GCA_037147455.1 of Verrucomicrobiota bacterium. Lineage (GTDB taxonomy): Bacteria > Verrucomicrobiota > Verrucomicrobiia > Chthoniobacterales > Terrimicrobiaceae > QYQL01. Next base: position 2,177 of record JBAWVC010000157.1, read on the forward strand.
ATACGCCCGGAGAAACTGGTCCGACGCCTCCTGCGACCACGCCGATCCGGCAAGCGCGAGAAGGCTGCAGGCAAGAAGGAAGAATTTCCGCATCGTGGTCATCACAAAAGAGCGTGGCAGTTTCTCTCAGAGGCGGCCCGATATCAACTTGAAACGGAACCGGGGCACACCAAAGTTTGGATTGGAGCGGGCGGAGGGGCCTATCTACCGTGCGCGGATCACGGGGACAACGCCTTTGGTATTCCTGGCGACAGGCCCGATATTCCAAAGCAGAAACCCCCCGCGGCCGCGCGGGGCGATGGATTTTTCCAGGCAGAGCTGGGTGGAAATCTGCGAGGCCGGCCATCCGTGGGAAGACAGCCGGTCCACCGCAAGGCCCGGCCAGACAGGCACTCCGCGGGGGTTGACCTGCGGGCTGCGCCACCAGCGCAGGAGGGAGGAAAAGCTCTGGGGGCCGCCTTCCGCCCAGTAGAGCTGCGGAGACAGGTAATCAACCCACCCCTCGCGCATCCACTTCACCGGATCGGAAAAGAGGTCGTGGTATTGGTCGACGCCGGCTTTGACATCCGGGGGCGAGCCCTTGGTGTAGATCCCGAACGGGCTCACCCCGAACATCACCCCCGGCCTCGCCGAATGGACCGCCTCGCCGAGCGCGCGGACGAGCGTGTTCACGTTGTTGCGGCGCCAGTCTGCTTTGTCGAGCGAGCCTCCGGCGGCGCGGTAAGCCGCGTAGGTTTTGTCATCCGGGAAAGGATAAACGGCCCCGTTGTCTTTGGGATACGGGTAAAAATAGTCGTCGAGGTGGATGCCGGCGATGTCATACCTCCTCACCAGATCGCGGACGACCTCCACGATCCGGCGCTGGATCTGCGGCGCGCCGGGATCCATCCAGAGGACGCTCCCGACCTTGTAGGCGAACTGCGGGAAGGTTTTGCTGATGTGGTTTTCTGCGCGCGGCTCGGAGGCATTGGCGGCGGCGCGGTAGGGGTTCAGCCAGGCATGGACGACGATTCCGCGCTTCTTCGCCTCCGCGATGAAAAACGCGAGCGGATCGTAGCCCGGAGAACGGCCCTGCGTGCCGGTGAGATACCTGCTCCACGGCTCGATCGGCGAAAGGTAGAGGGCGTCGCTCTCCGGGCGCACCTGCAGCAGCACGGCGTTGAGGCCGGCCGCCCTGGCGGCATCAAGGAGCCGGATCGCCTGGGCTTTTTGCGTTTCGGCGGGGAGGCTGGAAGCAGAGGGGAAGTTGATGTTGTAAACGGAGGAAATCCACGCGCCGCGGAACTCGGCTCGGGCGGACAACGAAAGGGCTACGGCGGCGAGGGCGGAAAGAAAATATTTCATGTCGGTCGGGCGGCGGGGGCGGGTTGGAGTGCTCAGGTGAATCAAAGCACATCGGTTCCCGTCTTCCACTGAAAATGTCTTTTGATGAGGTAATGCAGTTGCCAAAACCCCGGGTCCGCGCTTACGATCCGGCTTTCTCTCCCTATGAAAAAATTCCTGTGCCTCCTCGCCGTTGCAGCAGCCGTTTCCTCCCTTCGCGCCCAGCAGCTCAGCCCTGCGGAGCTGGCCGAAGACAACCCGAACGGCCACTCTCGGTTCTGGACCTACTACGACCCGAAGCCTTCCAACTACATCGGCTCCCACGATTGGTGGAAGGGAGATTCGCTGTCCGGCGACTGGTGGGGGATCAGAAATTTCCTCGATGACAGCGGTGTGGAGATCTCCGCGAGCTACACGAACAACATCGCGGGAAATCCCGTCGGCGGAGAAAGCGCCGGCTTCACCTACACCGACAACGTCAGCTTCGGGCTCCAGCTCAATTTCGAGCAGCTCATCGGGTGGAAGGGCCTGACAGTCGACGTGAGCGGGCTCAACCGCGCTGGCTCCAGCCTTTCGCAGCAAAACATCGGCAACCAGTTCACCGTCCAGCAGGTCTATGGCGGGCAGACCGTGATGTTCTATGCGCTGCTGTTCGAGCAGAAGCTCCTCGACGACAAGATCAGCATCAAGGCCGGCCGGTTTTCCGCAGGCGATGATTTTGCGTCCTCTCCGATCTATTGGCTCTACATGAACAACGGCATCGACGGCAACCCGCAGGCGCTGCCGGTTAACACCTGCTTCTCCGCCTATCCCTGGGCGGTCTGGGCGGCCCGCCTGCGCGTGGACCCGACCCCGGAATTCAACGCGATGGTCGGCGCCTACCAGGTTTCGAACCGCGTCTTCGGCCACCCCGAGTATCACGGGCTGGACTGGAGCATCCGCCAGGGCGACGGGGTCCTCCTGATCAGCCAGATCGGCTGGACGCCGGAGTTTTTCAAGCGCCCGGTCGAAAAAGCCGCGGCGGCTGATGGAAAATCCGTCGTGGAGACGAAGGCCCGATCCGAGGGCAAGACGTTCAAGGCGGTCGCGCCGGAGACCGTGATGAAAGGCCTTCCCGGGCACTACTGGGTCGGCGGGTATTACTCGCCGTGGAATTTCGCGCAGTTTGGCACGACCGACACCGCTAGCAATTCCTACGGGTTCTACCTGCATGCGGACCAGATGGTCTGGCAGGAATCGCCGGGGAGCGACCAGGGGCTGACGCTCTGGACATCCATGGTGCTCTCCCCGCAGCAAAACATCGCCAAGCTCCCGTTCCAGGCGAACGCGGGCGTCGTCTATAAAGGACTCGTCCCCACACGCGATCAGGACTACACGCTCTTCGGCCTCGTCTATGGAAAATTCAGCAACAACTACGCCCGCACGGTCGAGGCCGCCGGAAACGGATACCCCCAGTATGAAATGGTCCTCGAATGGGGCTACCGCGTGAACTTCACGAAATTCGCCTACGTCCAGCCCGACCTCCAGTGGGTGATCAACCCGGGCGGCACCGGCCGCATTCCCAATGCCCTCGTCCTCGGCGCCCAGATGAGTGTGGTGTTTTAAAAGTTCAACGGAGATCATCAGCGAGCCGCGCTGCTGTTGATCCCGCCTCTTTTTCCATGGCCAGACAATTTTTCGCGATCTTTGCAGCAGCTCTTTTTTGGATTGCTGCTGGGATACCGGAGTGCCTGGGAGCGCAGTCCAAAGACATCGGCGGCCTCATCTCCTGGCTGCTGGAGGATGGCCGGGATCTGAGAGCCATCCCGTTTCCCGATGTCCTGGCCGCCACGACTGGAAAGAAGATCATCCCCATCGAGCCCGAGGCCGACCGCCCCTGGCTCGACCGGTTGGGGCGGGTTCTCGACAAGGTGCTCGCGGATTTGAACAGCCCCTCGCAGGGAATTCACAAGGCCGGTCGGATCAACGAGGCCAGCCGGTTCATCGAGGACCAGCTCCGGTCCGAGCTCAACCGCGAGGCCGGATGGAAGTGCATGGTCCCCAGCACGGCGGCCGGCGAGGAGCAGCGGAGCGGTTATCCGGATCTCCGGCTCGTCATGGAAAACGGGGACGTGGTATATTTGGACCCGAAGCTCTTCGAGACGGATTCGCGCAACAGCACGCTGCGCACGTTCTACTACGAACCTAAAACCACTACGAACAAGGTGCATGACAACGCGCGCCACCTCCTCGTCGCCATCCGGCACAACGGAAAAACTGGCGCCGACCTCCGCCTGCTCGGATGGGAACTCGTGGACGTCTCCCGGATCTGCGTGCGTCTGAAAGCGGAGTTCCAAGCCTCGAACCACGACATGTATCAAAGAGACAATATCGTGGCCGAAGGCCCGCAGAAACCCTGAACCCCGAGCGGGATTCTCAGGGCAAACGCATTAAAATCCCGCTGGGTCTTGCTGATACAGGGGGCACAGGCGTCCCGCCTGTGAAT
>JBAWVC010000158.1:0-5949 GCA_037147455.1 Verrucomicrobiota bacterium
CCCTGAGCTCAGATCATTCCTCGGGTTCCTCCTCTTCGATTTCGTGGCGGAGGGCCTTGGAAATGAAGGGGCGCACAAACCCGTAGATCAGGAAGGACACGAACAGCACGGCCGGCATCCACCAGGGGTTCATGGCCGTGATGGCCAGGAGGACGATCAGCCCCAGAAAAGCCGGGATGGACCGCTGGGTCCTCCAGTTCAGGCCCTTGAAGCTCGGGTATTTCACCTTGCTGAACATCATGAAGGACAGGAACAGGAGCAGGACCGGCAGCGCGAATTTCCACGGCCCGATGGTCCGGTCGTCCGCCTGCAGCCAAAGCATGAGCAGCGTGAGCGACGCGATGAGCCCGGCGGCCGCCGGGATCGGGAACCCCTGAAAATCCTTGTCCGGCTTGTCCCCGGCAACCTGCGATGTGCAGTTGAACCGAGCGAGGCGGAGTCCGCCGCAGAGCAGGAAGAAAAACGCGATCAGCCATCCGGTGCGCAGGAAATCGCGGAGCACGATCTGATAGACGAGCAGGGCGGGCGCGACTCCGAAGGAGACGATGTCGGCGAGCGAGTCGAACTCCCTCCCGAACGCGCTCTCGTGTCCGCCCAGCCTGGCCAGCCGGCCGTCGAGCAGATCAAAAACGCAGGCTCCGAGGATAAACGCGATCGCCTCGTGGTAGAGCGGGCCCGCCGACTGCCCGGCGGCCACGAGAAGCGACCCGTCAATGATCCGCAGGACGGCCGCAAACCCGCAGAAGAGGTTGCCGGCCGTCATCAGGTTCGGCAGCAGGTAGATTTTCGGCTCGTTGGGTTCGTTCATTTTGGTTTCTGTGCCATCCGGGCAACCGGGGTTTCACCTCCGTGGACATGGTCGCCAGGCTGGACAAGGATCTCCGCGTCGAGGGGGAGGAGCAACTCTGTCCGCGAGCCGAAGCGGATCATCCCGAAGCGCTCGCCGCGCGCGAGCTTGTCGCCGACGACCGCCCAGGGGCAGATCCGCCGCGCGATGGCCCCGGTGATCTGGCGAACGACCACGGTGCCGGCCGGGCCGGAAAAAACCCACGACCGGCTGACATTCAGGGCGGAGGAGAGGGAATTTCTGGCATCCAGATACCGTCCGGGCTTGGGCTCCGAGTGGAGGACTTCTCCAGCGATCGGAGCCCGGTTGATATGCACGTCGAGAACCGAGAGGAAGATCCCGATCCGGCGCAGCCGGGTTTTCAGGAACTCCCCTTCCTCGACCTCATCCACCGTTGTCACCAGCCCGTCGGCCGGAGACACGGCGGTGGTTTCCCCGGGCGGCGGAACCCGCTCCGGATCGCGAAAAAAATACAGCGTAAACAGGAGCGCGACCGCAAAAAATATCGAGACCAGCGGAAGAAAAAAAACCGTGAGCAGCCAGGCCGCGCCAATCGCGGCCAGGATCCACTTCGCTTCGCCCATCGCCCGGTTTTCCATCCGCAAATCCTACCACGCTGGACGGACGGTGGGAATCACGATTGTTCCCGGGGAAGGATGAAGACTACTGGGAGGTTGTCTTCTTTTTCGGGCAGGTGGCCGGCGCGGAAGTGCTGCAGCTGGCCTTGGCGGCGCAGCAGCAGGGTTTGGTGACGGTGCATTTCTTGGGCATCAGCGGGCAATTTTTTTGCGAGCCCTGGCTGGAGGCGCATCCGGTGAATCCGATGGCGGCGATGCCGGCGACGGCGAGGAGGGTGAGAAGTGATTTCATAACATGGCAACGGTAGCAAAGAATTCTGTTTGCGCAAGTGAGGCGGAAAAGCTCTCCTGATTCCCTTCGCAGCCATGTCGGAAAATCGCATCATCGCCCCCACCCTCGCCGGGATCTATGCCGGAGCCGCCGACCGGTTCGGCGATCTGCCGGCGTTTGCCAGGAAAGACGCCTCGGGAAAATTTGTTTTTACGAGCTTCCGCGACCTTTACGAAACCGGTCTCAACCTCGCGACCGAGCTGATCCGGCTGGGAGTCCATGCGGGGGATCATGTCGGGCTGATCGCCGACAACCGCCTGGAATGGATGTTCTGCGATTACGGGATCCTGCTGGCCGGGGCGGCGGATGTTCCGAGGGGCACCGACATCACGGACGACGAGCTGGTTTACATCCTGACCCACGCCGACGCCCGCGTGGTTTTCGTGGAAAACCTGACGATGCTGGAGAAGCTCCAGCGGTGCCGCCACCGGCTGAAGCGGCACGAGAAAGTCATCCTCATGTCGGCGGCGGGCGAGGCCCCGCGGGGGGTTCTCCGCCTCGAGGATCTCATCCTCGAAGGCGCGCGGCGCCGGGAGGCCGGCGACCGCTCCGCGATCGAGCGCGCATCCGCCGTGAAGCCGGAAGACCTCTTCACGATCATCTACACGTCCGGCACAACCGGCACGCCGAAAGGCGTCCGGCTCACGCACGCGAACATGTGCTCGCAGATCGCCGCCCTGCCGTTCGACCTCGAGCCGGGGGACCGCACGCTGTCGATCCTCCCGGTGTGGCACAGCTACGAGAGGGTCTTTGAAATGGTGGCCATCGCGATGGGCGCCTGCACCTACTACACGAGCCTCCGCGCGATCGGGGAGGACCTGAAGGTTGTCCGCCCGACCCTCATGGCCTCGGCCCCCCGGCTCTGGGAGAGCCTCTACCAAAAAATCCTCGCGAACGTGAATTCCTCCTCCCTCGTGCGGCGGGCATTGTTTCACGCCGCCTACGCCTCCGCGCGCAACGTCCACCGGGCGGAGCGGTTTTTCCTTGGGCAGGAGCTGGACATGACCGGCCGCAGCCTGCCGGAGACCCTGTCCCTGGCGGTGCGGCGCGCCGCCGGCTGGTTGCTCTCCATCGTGCCCTGCCGGATCCTCGACGGTCTCGTGCTCGCGAAACTCCGCGGCATCGTGGGGGGAAGGTTCCGCGGCACGATCTCCGGCGGCGGCGCCCTGCAGCCGCATGTGGACGAGTTTTTCAACTACATCGGGATCCCTGTCCTCGAGGGCTACGGGCTCACCGAAACCGCGCCTGTCCTCGCCGTCCGGACCTGGAATAACCTTGTTATCGGAACAGTGGGCCGCCCCTTCCCGAAAACCGAAATCCGCATCGTGGACCTGCACACCGGCGACATTCTTTACCCGAATACCTGGAAGCGCGGTCGGGGACGCGGGCTGCGCGGCGAGATCCATGTGCGCGGCCCCCAGATCATGGATGGCTACCACAAGGATCCGGCGGGGACCGGACACGTCCTCCGCGACGGCTGGCTCAACACCGGCGACATCGGGATGGTCACGTTCAACAACTGCCTGAAAATCCTCGGCCGCTCGAAGGACACGATCGTGCTCCTGAGCGGGGAAAACGTGGAGCCGGTCCCGATCGAGGCCCGGCTGGTCGGCTCCCCGCTCATCGAGCAGTGCATGGTCGTCGGCCAAGACCAAAAAAACCTCGGGGCCCTGATCGTGCCGGCGGTCGATGGGTTTCGCGCGGCCGGCGTGAAGGCCGCGAACCTCGCGGAAATTCTCGAGCGCGAAGACGCGCACCGGCTCATGGATGCGGAAATCCGCAGTCTCGTGAACGCCGAGACCGGCTTCAAGCCGTTCGAGAGAATTGCGGACTGGCGCTTCGTCCCCCGGTCATTCGAGGTCGGCGACGAGCTGACGAACACCTACAAGCTCAAGCGCCACGTCATCACGGAGCGTTACCAGGAGCTGGTGAGGGAGATGTTTGGTCAGATGCCGGCCGGGCGGGAGCTGCCGGCTTGACCGACTCGCGGATCTTGGCCACCCAGATCCCGAAGTCCGGGTGCAACGGATTCGCCCGCACCAACGCGATCGTTTCTGTGAGCGCCCGGTTCGGCTGCCCGATGACCGCCATATCTTGCGCCTGCTTGAACTGCAGCCTCGGGCGGGTCACCGTGTTGAACTGGTCCGCCTGATGGTCCGAGCGTCCGGTGGTGATCCTCGCGGCCTCGATCTTCATTTCCAGATCCCACGTCTGGATCAGCTGAGGGTCTTTCTTGTCGCGCATGACCGACCGGATGTTCTTCTCGAGGATCCCGGGGACATCCCCGGGTTTTTGCTCCCAGCTTTTTTGGTCCGGCAGCCATTCCCCGAGCGGCAGCCACTGGGCAAAAATCGACCCGGTGAGCGGCTTGGAGAGAAGGTCTTTCGTCTCGTTGTTGGGCGGGTTTTGTTTCGCGAAAAGATCGTCGCAAGAAACCACTTCGTTCACATAGGCCATCAACGAGGGGAGTTGGGTTTCCGGCTTTTCCAGATCCTTCCGCTGGAACGACAGCAACAAATATTTCAAATGCAGCAGGAGTGCCGTCTGCATTTCTTTCGAACGCAGCAGGTCCGCGCGGGATTTTTTCCACGCCACAAACGCCTCGACCTTGTCCTTCTTGCCTTTGAACTGAACCTCCTCGACCGCCTGGGTGTAGAAATTGGCCGCAGCCGACCCGCTGGCGGCGGCGTTTTGGATCAGGCCGACGAGCTGGTTGCGCTCGGCGATCTTGCCCTGCTTCTGCTTTTGCTCCAATACCGCGATGTCCTTCAGAATCGCATCCAGATTCGGGGCGGCAACATCCTGCTGCTGGGCGCACACGAGGGAAACCGACAGAAAAACACAGACGCAGACCAACCGGGAAACATTCATGGGGCACCACTTCTGCCTGTTCCCGCCCGCGCCGTCCAGCGCGTTCTGGTTGACAAGATGCGCAGAAGGCCCCACGGTGCGCGGAAGTGTGATCTGGGTCAAAGTTCCTGGAGCACGCAAACCCGCTACTATTTATGAAAGCTTTTGGACACGACATCCGCCTGACCAACTCGATCTTCCTCATCGGAACATTTTTGACAACCATCACGGCGGTTCCGCTGTATATCTGGCGGTTCGGTCTGGATGGTTTCCAGATCGCGCTGTTCGCTTTTTTCCTCGTCTCGACAGGGCTGAGCATCACGCTCGGATACCATAGGCTCTTTTCGCACCTGACATTCCAGGCGAAGTGGCCGGTGAAACTGTTCACGCTCCTGTTTGGCGCCGCGGCCTTTGAAGGGTCTGCGCTCGAATGGTCCGCCGACCACCGCCGGCACCACAAATTTGTGGATCGCGAGGAGGACCCCTACGACATCAACAAGGGGCTTTTCCATGCCCATATCGGCTGGCTGCTTTTTCGCGCCGGCCCCGACACCCCGCTCACCTGGGTGCCCGACCTTCAAAAGGACCGCCTGGCCATGTGGCAGCACAATCATTACGTCGCGGTCGCGATCGGGACCGCTTTCGCGCTGCCCGCGGTAATCGGCTGGATCGCGGGAGGCCCGGTCGCGGCATTGGGGGCGTTCCTGATCGCCGGCGTCGCGCGCGTTGTGGTCGTGCACCACATGACCTTTTGCATCAACTCGCTCTGCCATTGGATCGGCGACCGCCCCTACTCCAGCGACTGCACGGCGAGAGACAGCGTGCTGATGGCCGTCTGCACGTTCGGGGAGGGATACCACAATTTCCATCACATCTTTCAGCACGACTACCGCAACGGCGTGAAGCCCTGGCAGTTCGACCCGACGAAATGGACGATCTGGATGCTCAGCAAAGCCGGCCTCGTCCGGGGGCTCCGCACCGTGCCGGAAGAAAAAATTCTGAAGGCGCAGATCGCCGAGCACGAGCGCCGGCTGCAGGCGCACATCGAGCAGCATCCGCTGACCGACACGCTCCATGCCATGTTGGAAAGCACGAGAACCCGCATGAACGTTGCCTTGGAGAGATGGGAAACCCTGCTGCTCCAATACCGTGAGGCGGCGGAACGCCGGGGAGAAATCTCGCGCCGCGAAATGCGCGCGCTCAAGCGCGATGTGCGCGACGCGGCGGGACACCTCCGGGAGTCGCTCCGGCATTGGGTCGAAGCCCGCCAGTCACTGCCGGCCACGGGCGCGTGACCGGGGGGGCTGAAATGAGCACGCCCCGATTCGGGAGCCCGCAGGTTG
>JBAWVC010000159.1:0-5847 GCA_037147455.1 Verrucomicrobiota bacterium
CTCCTGTTCGGAAAATCCGGGCAGGTCGGCTGGGAGCTTCAGCGCAGCCTGGCGCCGCTTGGCGAACTCATCGCCCTCGGCTCCTCAAGCCACGGGCTTTGCGGCAATCTCCGGAACGTCGAGGGCATCGCGGAAACCGTATGGCAAACCGCTCCGGACGTGATCGTCAACGCCGCCGCCCATACCGCGGTTGACAAAGCTGAATCCGAACCGGAGTTGGCCGAGGCCCTCAACACCCGCGCTCCCGAAATCCTGGCGGAAGCCGCGCTCGGGTGCGGGGCGCTTCTGGTGCACTATTCCACCGATTATGTTTTCGACGGAAGCGGAACCCGGCCCTGGACCGAGGCGGACGCCACCGGACCGCTCAGCGTCTATGGCCGGACGAAGCTCGCCGGCGAACAGGCCATCGGACGCTCGGGCTGCCGGCATCTGATCTTCCGCACCAGCTGGGTCTATGCCGCCAAAGGGAAAAATTTTGCCAGGACGATTCTCAAGCTGGCCGCCGAGCGCGAGACCCTCTCCGTGATCGCCGACCAGACCGGGGCACCGACCGGAGCCGATCTCCTCGCCGATGTCACCGCGCACGCAATGAGGCAGGCGCGCCGGGACCGCTCGCTTTCCGGCATCTTCCACCTCTGCGGCGGCGGCGAAACCTCTTGGCACGGATATGCGACATTTGTCTGCGAATTCGCTCGAAAGGCTGGCGTCGCGCTGAAAGTCGCAACCATCGAACCGGTCCCAAGCAGCGCATTTCCGACCCCCGCGCGCCGCCCGCTGAACTCGCGGCTCGACACCTCGAAGCTGCGATCGGCGTTTGACCTGAGCCTGCCGCGCTGGCAGGATGGCGTCGAACGCATGCTGCGCGAAATTCTCCCGGAAAAACCATGAACAATCGCAAAGGAATCATTCTGGCCGGCGGCTCCGGAACCCGCCTCCACCCGATCACCCAGGCCGTCTCGAAACAGCTTCTTCCGGTTTACGACAAGCCGATGATCTACTATCCGCTGAGCACGCTCCTGCTCGCGGGCATCCGGGAAATCCTGATCATCTCGACTCCGCACGACCTGCCTTCCTTCCGGCGGCTGCTCGGCGACGGGTCCCGGCTCGGAGTTTCGTTTTCGTTCTGCGAGCAGCCCAGCCCGGACGGGCTGGCCCAGGCGTTCATCCTCGGGGAAACGTTTCTGGGCGGGAGCCCGGCCGCTCTCGTCCTCGGCGACAATCTTTTCTACGGTAGCGAACTCACCCAGGTGCTCCTCGAGGCCGATGCCTGGCGGGACGGGGCCACGATTTTTGGCTACGAGGTGACAAACCCGTCGGATTACGGGGTCGTCGAATTCGACGCGGGCGGGAAGGCGATCTCGCTTGAGGAAAAGCCGGCGAACCCGAAGAGCCGCTGCGCCATCCCGGGCCTCTATTTCTATGACGGGCGCGTCTCCGCCCTCGCCCGCTCGCTCAAGCCCTCGCACCGCGGGGAGCTGGAAATCACCGACCTGAACCGCCTCTACCTCGAGGAGGGAACCCTTCGCGTCAAGCGCTTCGGCCGCGGCACAGCCTGGCTCGACACCGGCACCCACGAGTCCCTGCTGGAGGCGGGTGACTTCGTGCGCGCGATCCAAAACCGCCAGGGCCTCCAGATCGGATGCCTCGAGGAAATCGCCTTCTCCAAAGGCTGGCTGAGCGTCGCAGAACTTGCGGAAACGGCGGCGCGTTTTGGAAAATCCTCCTACGGCACCTACCTGAAAAGCATCCTCGAAAGAACCCACACATGAGAGTCGAACACCTGAAAATTGAAGGGGCCCTCCTGCTCCAGCCAAAAACCTACGGCGACGAACGCGGGTTCTTCCTCGAGATGTGGAACCGGAAAACCTTCGCGGAAATCGGGCTCGACGTGGATTTCGTCCAGGACAACCACAGCCGCTCGGAAAAATATGTCCTGCGCGGGATGCACTACCAGGTGAATGGCGCCGCCCAGGGCAAGCTCGTCTGGGTGTCGAGCGGGGCAGTTTTTGATGTGGTCGTAGACCTTCGCGAGGGGTCGCCGACGTTCGGCAAGTGGGACGGACGACTCCTGACCGGGGCCTGCCACGAACGCCTCTGGGCACCGCCCGGCTGCGCGCACGGGTTCCTTGTCGTGAGCGACTACGCCGACTTCCACTACAAATGCACCGACTACTACTCGCCGAAAGACGAGCGCGTCCTGCGCTGGGACGATCCTGAAACCGGCATCTTCTGGCCGATGCCCATCGGCCTCAAACCCAAAGTCGCCGCCCGCGACACGACCGCGCCCGGGTTTTCGGACTGCGAGAAATACGCGGCCGGAGTGGATCTCGGGCGAGGGTTTCCGGGGCGCAAATAGGGCGGCTACTTCTATTTCTCCGAGAGGAGCACGTCTTGAAGCTTGGCGATTTTGATGACGTTGAGAACGTTGTCCCGCAGGTTCGCCAGGCGCAGTCGACTGCCCTCGCGCTGGCCGACCAAGCGGTGGCAGCGGATCAAAAATCCCAGCCCCGAACTGTCGATGAAATCCGTTTCCCCGAAGTCGATGGCCATTTCCCGCATCGAGGTCCGGCTGTCCCACTCCTTCCGCACCGCCTGCCCGAAAGCCTCCGCCACCTCTGCGGAAATCCGCGACGGCATCGTGAAGAGCAGCACCCCGTTCGACTCGTCGGCAACAGGCCGGAGGCAGGCCGCCGCCGCATCCCTGGCAATGAGGCCCCGGGCCTCCACGAGCGTCGGGGCCATGGGTAAAATTCTGTTCAGCCGCGTTACCTCCACAACCAGCAGCACCGCACGTGAGGGAGCTACAAAGCAACCCGAGACGTTGCCGGTCCACGCCTTGCGGATCAAACGGAGCATGACCCCCAGACCGCGGCTGTCCACATTTGTAACTCTCGAAAGGTCGATGGCAAACGAGCTTTGATAGGTGGGCATCTGGAATTCGTCTGAGTGGGCTGCTGTCAGCGCCCCCTGCCAGGTGATGATCTCCAGTCCATCCGACACAGAAGCCGGAACCTGTTCTGTTTCCGTCGTTGATTTTCCCGCAGCAATCGCCCTGCTCTCGCGCAGGGTTTGCCAGCCCAAAAACCACAAGTCTTTCATGTAGCGCCCCGCCAGCCGTCGCGGCTCCTGGGACATCCGGTAGACCCACTCCAAACCCATCTGCGCCATCCAGGCCGGAGCGCGCGAAACCTTGCCGGCCAAAAAATCGATCGTGGCGCCGACGCCGATGCAGCATGGAACCCCGAGCTTCCGGTAATGCATGTAGATCCATTTTTCCTGCTTCGGGCAACCGAAGGCGACAAGCAAAATGTCGGGGCGTTCCTTGCGGATCTCATCCACGATCAGCCGGTTATCGAATTCGTGCAGCGGGGCGAACGGAGGCGAATAATAATGCACCGGCGGAAGCCCCGGATACTGGCGCTGCAGATTCTCCGCCGCCCCGCGCAGGCTGGAAATTTCCCCGCCCAGGAGAAAAATCCGGTAGCCTTTTTTTTCGGCGTGCGCCGCCAGCCGCGGCACGAGGTCCGAGCCTGCCACGCGCTCGCGAAGCGGCTTGCCCGTGAGCCGCGAGGCCCACACCAGCGGGGTCCCGTCACACAAAACCAGCTCGGCCTCCACCAATATCCGCTGAAGCTCGACATCCTCGCTGGCCTGCGCCGCAAAATCCAGATTCGCCGTGACAAGGTAGGCGGGCGCGCGTCGCTCGATCAGCTGGTCGATCCGATCCAGCGTCTCAGCCATCGTCAGATCATGGAACGGGATCCCGAACAGAACGATTGTCCGTGGCTCGGTGGCCGGAGGAAAAGTTTTCAACGCCTTGGAAGGTCCAGAATGACGGGTGCCGGTCGAGGCATCCGCAACGATCAAAAGTTCCTAGCATGCGCGCCGGTGGAAAGCCAACAGAAACCCCCCAACAGAACCCCAGCCCGCATCACGCGAAAGTTGTAACGGTAGGGGCAATCTCCGCTGACCGGCCGGAGACTCACCTTCCTGTCAGGCAAACGCCGAGCGCGGTCGCGATTTTTTCCATGAGCCCGAGCCGGATCCTGCGCGCGAAGACCGGGAACCCCTGTTTTTCCAACTGCGAAAGGATGCGGAGGTAGGTCGCTTTCATGATCTCGGGAGCAAGGAGCGCCCGCCTGTCGCCGGCCGGCGGGGTGGCCGCGCGAAAGCGCACCAGCGCGCGCCCGGCCTCAAACAGCATCAGTTCCTGAAATCCGTGCCCGGGCTTCCCGCAGAGCAGGCCCTCTTCGCTCACGCCGAACCGCCGCAGGTCCGCGAGCGGAAGGTAGAGGCGGCCGGCGGCGGCGTCCTCGCCGACATCGCGGAGGATGTTTGTGAGCTGGAGCGCATGGCCGAGGTTTTCGGCGTAGGCGTGGCTGGCGGGATCCTTGCATCCGAAGATCCGGATCGAGGCCAGCCCGACCGCGCAGGCGACGCGCCAGCAGTATTTTTCGAGTTTCTCAAATGTTTCGAACCGCTGCGGCCGGATGTCGCTCGCGCAGCCGCGGACGATTTCCGCGAGGAGGTTTCTGTCGATCCCGCGCCTGCGCACAACCTCCTCGAGCTCGGCGGGCAGGGCCGCGATGCCGTCCAGCCATTCCTGCAGGAGCCGCCGTTTTTCCTCCTCGCTCCGGCCCGGCTCGTCGGCGATGTCGTCGACGGCCCGGCAAAACCGGAAAAAGACCATGGCGTCGCGGCGGCGTTCGCGCGGTAGGCACAGGAGCGCGAATGCCAGATGGGATCCCCGGGCGGCCCCGGCTGGAGCAATCTCTGTCATTGGCCGAGGGCGCGGCCGTTCCGCATTTCAATTATCCGGTCGGCATGGGGGGCGACGGCTTCGCGATCCCCGGCCCAGAGAACGGTGAGGCGGTATTTCGCCGCGGCGAGTTTGGCGAGCGGCAGCAGGTCGGCTGCCGGCGGGCAAATGGCAATCAGCACGCGGGGGTCATGCACCAGGGCCCGCGCGAAGGCCGTGCGCCACCGGAGCGCCGGATCGAGCATGCCGGCCCTCGCGGTCTCAAGATCCCCGATGCCCGCGAATTCCAAGACCTCGCGGGTCCGCTCCCGGGCCTCGGCCGCCCCGCCCCCGCAGATCCGGAAGAGCGGCATGGCCACGTTCTCCGCGACGGTGAAGGAAGGTAGAAGGCACGGGTGCCCGAAAAGAAACCCGCACGCCTCGTTCCGGAATGTCGCGGTGTCCTCCCCGGAAAAATCCGCGACATCATGCCCGAGCAGAACCAGCCGCCCGGAGTCCGCCTTCTCGAGCAGGCCGATCACGTTCAAAAGGAGGCCTTTTCCGGAGCCGTCCTCCCCGCAGAAGCCCACGAACTCCCCGCTTTCGAAGGCGGAGGAGAAATCGAGCACGCGACCGGGACCGGCATTGTTCCAGTCGGATTTCAAACACGTCAGGCCGTCACAAGTGATCGCTTTCACCGCCGCCATGCAACCCGAGTGCGCCGCCGGCTTCAAGCACGCTCGCAAGGAATCATTGCCCGTGCGCGAATGTTCGACGGCAAAAAAATTCTGTGCGAGCTTTGCGGGAGCGCCATGACATTCGCCAACAACATCACCGTCACGAGGATCCTGATGATTCCTGTCTTCGTGCTTTTCTGCGTGTATTACGGACGGGGAATCGAAACCGGCTCGCCGGAGGAGTGGCAGCGTTGGGCCGCGATCATCACGTTCCTGTTGGCCGCGGCAAGCGACGGGATCGACGGATGGGTGGCGCGACGGTGGAAGCAGCGCAGCAGGCTCGGGGCCATCCTCGACCCGATCGCCGACAAGGGGCTGCTCCTCACCGCGATCATCACCCTGAGCCTCAGCAGGTGGACGTATGCGTTTCCG
>JBAWVC010000160.1:0-5817 GCA_037147455.1 Verrucomicrobiota bacterium
GTCTGGGTGAAGTGCATCGGCGTGGACGACAAGGGCCGCGTCAAGCTCAGCCGCAAGGCCGCCATGAAGGACCGCGACGAAGCCGCGACAGCCTGAGAAAATTCCCGCCCGTAAAAAAGAAGCCCGGTCCCCCGCAAGGCGGCCGGGCTTTTTTTGCGCCCAGACCTTCAGTCCCGCGCAAGGTCTTCCCTCAGGCGGCGGAGGCCTTCGAGGATCTCGATGTCGGACCTGGTGAGCTTCGAGGACGGAAGCTGGAACTCCAGCTGCACGTGAACCGGGCGGGCCGGACGGCGGGAATTCCAGAGGATCTTGCGGAGTGATTTGATGTTCATAACGCGGAACATCCTGCCACCCCATGTAGGACATCCGCTGTCCTATACAATTTTTTTCCGTTAATTTTTTGCCGAAGCCTTGAGGAAGAGGAGCCGCCAGAACGGCCTGCGGTCGATGATGATTTCGGCCTGGACGATGGCCCCGATGGCGAGCGGATAAGGGGTTTTTTCGACGGCGACCTTGATGCGGTAGGGCGAGCGCGCGGCCGTTTTGTCTTCCGCCGGGTCGAGTTCCCGATCGAGGGCGACTTCCGTGACGCGCCCGGTGGCGAGCGGGGCGAGGCGGTCGGGGTTGTTGTTGGCGCGGAACCGGACGAGTTGTCCCGCCCGGATGCGGTTGACGCGATCCTCGGTGGCGTAGAGCCGGAGTTCGGTCGAAGAGGTGGATGTGATTTTGAAGAGCGGCTCGCCGGCCCGCACTTTTTCTCCCGGAAACCGGCTGGCGGTGGCAAGGATCATGCCGGACTCCGAGGCGATGATCTCAAGGCGTTTCAGGTCTTCGTAAGCGGAAGCGAGGCTTCTTTCCAGGCTGTCGAGGCGGGCGGCTGCGACCTTCTGCTTGTTTCCCGCCTCGTCGCGCGCCGCATCTCCATAGGATCCCGTGAAGAGCTGGCTCGCCTGCTGGCTCCTCTTGAGAAGGGTTTCCGACGCGATGAGCTGGAGCCGGACATTCAGGACTTCCGTGCCCGACGCCGCGCCGGATTTTTGAAGATCGTTCAGACGCCGGAGATAGTTTTGCTGGATATCCTGGACTTCCTTCTGGCTTTCCACCTCGAGCGAGCTGAAGAGGAATTCCGGGGGGACCGGGGCGGCGATGACCTTGCGGGCCGTGGAGCTCGCGAGTTCGAGTTCGGCCTTCGCCTGCTCGATCTGCCCCTGGATCTGCTCGATGGTTTTTGAAATTTCCCATGGGTCCAGCCGCGCCAGCACCTGCTTCTGCTCGACGTGTTCGCCGTCAACGACGAGCACGGAATCCAGGAGGCCGTCACTCCGGCTGTAAACGTAGGAGAAATCCGCCGGACGGACCTCTCCTGGAGCATTGATGTATTCGTCCATCGGGCTGAAGAGAACCCATGCGGTGGAGAGAATGGTGGCGACGATCACCGCTGCGAGACCCTGGCCCATCCACCGGGGAGGGATGACGGGACGAAGCCCGGAAGGCGGGGTTTTGAAGTCCTGCGAGCACAGTGGCGAGACGGCCCGGGAGGCATTGCTCTCCCCATCTTGGATTGACGGACTCATGGCTGTTTGCGAGAGCTGGGCTTGCGCGTTGCTCCGCTCATGGGGATCAGGCCCTCGACCTGGGCTTCGTAAAGCTGGCGGTAATGGCCGGATGCCCGCCCGACGAGTTCCTTGTGGGTCCCGCTCTCCACGAGCCGACCCTGGTGGAGAACGAGGATCTTGTCCGCCTGGAAAATGGTTGAAAGCCGGTGCGCGATAACCACCGATGTGCGGCCTGCCATGAGCGCGTCGAAAGATCGCTGGATCGCTTTTTCGGTCTCGCTGTCCAACGCGCTCGTCGCCTCATCGAGGATCAGGAGAGAGGGGTTTTTGAGAAACACCCGCGCAATCGAAATCCGCTGCCTCTGCCCACCCGAGAGGCGCGTTCCATTGATTCCCAGAGACTCATCGAGCTGGCCGGGAAAAGCCCGCACCAAATCATCGATGTGTGCGGCCGCCAGTGCCGCCCAGATCCGGGCCTCCGGATATTCCTTCCCGAGGCAGAGGTTCGTCCGGACGGAGTCGTTGAACAGCGTGGCCTCCTGGAGAACGGCTCCCGTGTTCGCCCGAAGCCGGCGAAGATCCCACTCCCGGATATCGGTTCCATCCACAAGGAATTTTCCGCCGGTGGGCAGATACATCCCGAGGAGAAGGCTGGCCAGCGTGGTTTTTCCGGAGCCGGATTGGCCGACGAGTGCGATCATCTGTCCCGGCTCGATGGTGAAATTCAAATCGCGCAGAACGGGTTCGGACTCCTCATACCAGAAGGCGAGATTTTCCGCGACGATGCGGCCCTCGAAGGTTTCCGGGGAATGAATTTTCCGCCCGCTGAGGTAGGGTTCCTGGGGCAACTCCCGGAGCTCTTGGATTTTTTCCGCGCTGGCGGTTCCGGGCTGAAGCATCTGGCCCGAGTTGAGCAGGGTTCCGATCGGGCCCCACAGCATCGCCTGATAGGCATAAAACGCAAAAAACGAACCGAAGCTGATCTGGCCTTGGATCGCGAGGATTCCTCCGACCAAAAGAAAGATATCCCCCCCGAGGCTGCTGAGCGTGACGAGCAGGAGATTGATCGTGTGGAATCGTGCGAGGTGATAGTGCCCCTCGAACCGGAGCGCTTCGCATCGGCTACGCAGGCGGTCGAGAAAAAACGGTTCCGCACAGAACGTCCGGATCAGGCGCAGAGCTCCGTAGGTTTCCGCTGCCGTCGCAGTCAGATCGGCAAAGCGGTCGGATTCATCGAGACTGAAGGCATGCAGGCGGCGGTAGGTCCAGACGGTCAGCGCGGCAGTCAGTGGCATCGTGATCAGGACGACCACCGTCAGCCACACGTTCAGGAAGAGCATGAACCCCACGACGACAAAAAGCAGGAAGAAGCAGTTCAGGAATGAACGCAGGACAGTAAAGAACGCGTTGTCCATGGCATTCCCATCGTTGGTCAGCCGGGAGGCGATCCGGCTGGCTTCCAATTTCCCCATGGCCTCCTGCTTGGCTCCCATGAGAGTGAGCGCGGCGGACAGGCGGGTTTCATAAACCGACTCCCGGCTGATCTTCGAAATGTAATGGCACTGCCAGCCGCCGAGCAGGCTGCCGAGGAGCTTGAGCAGGATCCCCAGCAGAACGATCGCTCCGATCATCCACACGGTGTGGGAGATCCCGAGCCACATGCTCACGTCGCCGGTCGCGCTCCCTCGGAAAATCAAATCGTCGATGATGATCTTTGCGAGATAGGGCGCGGGCGCGCTCACCAGGCTTGCGAGCAACGCGAGCAGGATGATCATCCAAAGCTGCCGGGGATACTGGCTGATCAATTGGACGAGAATCCTGAGCCCGGATTTTGCGGAGATTTTTGGAGCGGAATCGTGCATCGAGAGCCCTCGATCGGCGGGCTTCGGCTCGGACTCAACCACTGCCGCAGAAAATCGCAAGAAGAAATCGCGGATTATTGATGTCCGGAAAAAACCACGGTAGTCTCGGGAATGAAGTTGAGGTTTTCGGGGTGGTTTTTACCTGTCGCGATTTTGGTCCCCCTGTTGGTTGTGGGCGCCTGGCTGTTCGCCGGGCACGCCGAAAACTACGCGCTTCAAAAACTGCTCTTCCGGTCCCGCTACGGCCGATATGACGGGTGGATTGTCCAGGCGTCGCAGCGATACGGGGTCAGCCCCTCGCTGGTGAAGGCCGTCATCTGGCGGGAGTCGAAATTCCACCCGGAAATGGGGGGGGCGCGCGGGGAGACGGGCCTGATGCAAATCACCGAGGGAGCCGCGCGGGATTGGGCGCGGGCGGAAAAAATCGAGACCTTCGTGCCCGCCGATCTCCTGGACCCAAAAACCAACATCGAGGCCGGGACCTGGTATCTGGCCAACGCCCTCAAGCGCTG
Source organism: Verrucomicrobiota bacterium (assembly GCA_037147455.1). Taxonomy (GTDB): domain Bacteria; phylum Verrucomicrobiota; class Verrucomicrobiia; order Chthoniobacterales; family Terrimicrobiaceae; genus QYQL01. The sequence goes on from JBAWVC010000160.1 coordinate 3,931, forward strand.
GTCCGGGAAGGATGACCCCGTCCCCTTCGCCCTCGCGGAATACAATGCCGGGCGCACCCGGGTGATCCGATGGGAGAAGAACTCGGGGCGCGGCGGCGGCTTCGGGGCGGAGGACCTGCGCGACATCATGGATTTCCCCGCCACGCGCTCCTACATCCGCTCGATCGTCGATCGCTATCTTGATTTTAAAAAGCGGGGGGAGTTTTCCGGCGAACCCCCGTAGCCCGGCTCACCTCGCCGGCCGCGGGTTCACCTTGCGGAACCAGTTGGCGAAGTGCTTTTTCACGCCTTCGCGGAACGGGAGGTAACGTCCGTCCGGCTGTCCGCCCCGGCGGATTGCGGCCAGCAGCGCGGGGACGGTGAGTTCGTTCATTTCAAAAGCTGTCGTGCTCGCGCCGACGGCTGAACTGTGATGCGCGTCGCTCGCGGCGATCATTTTCAACCCGCGCCCCTCGGCGTAGGCGAGGGCCTTGTCGTTGTAGCTCTTGGATGTGACGGCCGCGTTGAAGACCTCGATGGCTTCGAGATCGAGGGTGTCGAGGACAGCCGGACGAATCCCCGCGCGCCATCGGTCGAAGGGATGGGCCGGGATCGCGACGCCTCCAGCGGATTTCACGATTTCGATCACCTCGCGGGCCGGCGTTCCTTTGAGGAACGGCAGGGTCACTCCGAGGCAGATCAGGTGCCCCTCCGCCGTGCTTACCTCGACCCCCGGAACGACCAGAAAGCCCGCAGGAGCCGGGTGCCCCTTCAAATACTCGTGCGCCTCGCACGTGTCGTGGTCGGTGATCGCCATCCCGCTGAGCCCGCTAGCCAGGCCCGCCGCGATCAGCGACTCGGGCGAACCGGTCGCATCTTTCGAAAAAAACGAATGCACATGAAGGTCAAAGCGGTGGAGCATATCCACCCATTTCCCTTTGCCGGATGCCCTCTGGCAAGCCTGAACTAACTCCGGTGTTTTCTACTGGAAAAAATCCTCTAGGCCGGAACCTGAGGCTGAGCTGTTCAATTTGTCTGCGGATTGTGCAGTATCCGGCCGTGTGGCACGGGAGGATTGTTAGTTGTTTCGTGCTCCGCCGGGACATGTGGAATTTTTCCGCGGTGGAAGCGGAAGTGCCAGGCGGGGTCGGGGTGGGATTCCGGCCAATAATCATGGCCGAGGAAGATGCCGGCGGCGAATACGAGGAAGACGAGGAGGATCGGGCGCATGGGATCAGGGCAGTTGTTCGGGTGCGGGTTTTTTGTGGGTGACCTGGTTGATCGTGTAGCAGATGCCGCTCAGCAGGAGGGTGATCGCCAGCCAGATGACCTGCTTCGGATCGGAGCCGAGGACGGCCCATAGGCAGTAGACGGTGGTGACGCCGATCATGAGGCCGGTGGCGATTCCGACTTTTTTGGCGATCCAGACGAGGGCGGCCGCGACATAGACGTAGGCGACAAGCGTCATCAGGACGGCGATCGAGGAGATGACGCCAAATTCCTTCGAGGCGGTCGGCGAGATTGTGAGGAGCTGGGCGCCGGTCATGAGGAAGCCGGTGATGATGAGGTTTTTCACCGGCACGTCATGCTGGTTGGAGTCTCCGAAAATCTTCGGGAAGAGGCCGTCGTTGGCGGCGGCCTTGGCGGTCTGGGCGGTGGCGAGGACCCATCCGCCCAGCGAGCCGAGGCATCCGGCGGCAGCGCAGAACGAGACGATCGCCCCGCCGGTGTTTCCGAGGGCGAGCTTCGCGCAGTCGGCAAACGGGGCGGCGGATTTGACCAGCACGGCATTCGGGATCGCGCCCATGATGGCGGTGCACGAGAGGACGTAGGTGACGGCGGCGAGGAGGACGCCGCCGATCGTGGCGATCGGGACATTTTTTTTCGGGTTGTCCACGACGCCGGCGG
>JBAWVC010000161.1:0-5773 GCA_037147455.1 Verrucomicrobiota bacterium
TTTCTGATTTCCATCGACACCTCGAAAGCTGTCGTGGCCGAGGCGGCGCTGGCGGAGGGCGCGGACATCGTCAACGATGTCACCGGACTCCGCGGCGACGGGCGGATGTCCGACGTCGTCGCCCGCAGCGGAGCCGGCGTCGTGATCATGCACATGCAGGGGACGCCAATGACCATGCAGTCCTCGCCGCAATACGGGGATGTCGTCGCGGAAGTGGGGGATTTTTTTCGACAGGCGATCTCCCGCGCGGTAAGCTACGGGATTGACCCGATGAACATCGCGATCGACCCAGGAATCGGATTTGGAAAGACCCACGAGCACAACCGCGTTTTGCTCCGGGGCCTCTCCGCGTTTGCGGCGGCGGGCCGCCCGCTCCTCCTCGGCCTTTCCAGAAAATCCTTTCTCGGCTGGCTCGCCGGAAGCTCCCGCCTCGAAGACCGCTTCTGGCCGGGGGTTGCGCTCACCGGGTTCTGCCGTGAGCGTGGGGCGCGGATCTTCCGCGTCCACGATGTTCAACCCCACCGGGAGGCGCTTCGGACGACCGAGGCGATGCTTGGCGATGCCTGAATCCGTCGGACCATTTCTCCGGGAGAATTGGACCTCGGGCGTGGAGATCGGCATCCTCGCTATCGTCCTTTATTACACCTACCTCTACCTCCGGGGAACCCACGGCGCGCGCATCCTCATCGGCCTCGCGCTGGTCTTTCTGACCCTCACCCTCGTCTCGCAGATTTTGAACCTCGTGGTCATCGGATGGATCCTGAAAAGCTTCTCGGTTTTTCTCGCGCTCGCGCTCGTGGTGATCTTTCAGCCGGAATTGCGCCGCGCCCTCACCGAGCTCGGCAGCCACCACTTTTTTACGTCGGCCTTCGAGGAGCGCGAGACGATCGAGGAGATCACCGACACCGTCTTCGAGCTCGCCAGCAAAGGGTTCGGCGCGCTCGTCGCCATCGAGCGAGAGCTCAGCCTCAAGACGTTTGTCGAGACCGGGGTCCAGCTCGACAGCGAGTATTCCAAGGAGCTCGTCCTCACGCTGTTCCAGCCAAAGACCGTGCTGCATGACGGGGGGCTCATCCTCCGCGGCGACCGCATCGTCGCCGCCGCCTGCATTTTTCCTCTCACCCAGCGCGAGGACCTCGACCGCAACCTCGGCCTCCGCCACCGCGCCGGCCTCGGCCTCAGCGAGGAATCCGACGCCGTGGCGATCGTGGTCTCGGAAGAAACCGGGCAGGTCTCGATCTGCCACAGCGGGCTCATCGAGCGCAACCTGGGCGTCGAAAAATTCCGCCGCCGCCTCAGCCAACTCCTCCTGCATGACAAATATGAAAGAGATCGTCCTCAACAACTGGAAGGCGAAGATCGCCTGCCTGATCCTGGCAACCGCCCTCTGGTATCTCATCAAACAGAACGTGGATCGGACAAGCACCCGGTTTGAATTCCCACGCGACCGCGCGAACGAAACAGCCAGACTCCTCCCACCGGAAAAAACCAATGAGCCAGCACCAAAGAAAACTATTCGGCACTGACGGCGTCCGCGGCGTCGCCAACATCGAGCCGGTCACCGCCGAGACATCCCTCAAACTCGGCCGCGCCGCCGCCCACGTCTTCACAACGCTCGGCGGTCCCGCTCACCACCCCGGCAGCCGCCGCAAAGTTGTCCTCGGCAAAGACACCCGCCTCTCGGGCTACATGCTCGAGAACGCCATGGTCGCCGGCCTCACCTCGCTGGGCGTTGACGTCCTCGTCATCGGCCCGCTCCCCAGCCCCGGCGTCGCCTACATCACGCGCTCGCTCCGCGCCGACGCGGGGATAGTCCTCTCGGCATCCCACAATCCCTACGAGGACAACGGCATCAAATTTTTCCGCCACGACGGATACAAGCTCGACGACGAGATCGAAGCCCGTATCGAGGGGCTGGTCTTCAGCGGCGAGATCGAAAACATCCGCCCAACCGCCACGAACATCGGCAAGGCCTGGCGCATCGACGACGCCCTCGGGCGCTATGTCGAATTCGCGAAGCAGAGCTTCCCTCGGGGCCGCACGCTCGAGTCTCTGCGCATCGCCGTCGATTGCGCGAACGGCGCCGCCTACAAGTCCACGCCCTGCATCCTCCGCGAGCTCGGCGCCGACGTGGTCGTCTATCACAACCAGCCGAACGGGACGAATATCAACGCCAACTGCGGCAGCACTCACCCGGAACAGATCCAGCGGTTCGTCAGGGAAAGCCACGCGCACATCGGCATCACCCACGACGGCGACGCGGATCGCGTCCTGCTCTGCGACGAGAACGGGGAGGTCGTGGACGGCGACGAGATCCTCGCCATCGCCGCGGTGGATTACCTCAAGCGCGGATGCCTCGCGGGAAACACCCTCGTCTCCACGGTCATGAGCAACTTCGGCCTCGACGAAACCCTCGCCGCCCACGGCGGGAGGCTCCTGCGCACAAAGGTCGGCGACCGCTACGTCATCGAGGCCATGCTGCGCGAGGGATACAACGTCGGCGGCGAACAGAGCGGGCACATGATCTTCCGCGACTTCGCCACCACCGGCGACGGCATCGTCAGTGCCCTCCAGATCCTGCGCGTCATGACGGATTCCGGAAAGCCCCTCAGCGAACTCAAGCGGGTCCTGAAAAAATTCCCGCAGGCCCAGCGCAACCTCCGCGTCCGCGAAAAACCCCCGCTGGAATCCCTGCCCACCGTTCAGAAGCTGATCGCCGATGCCGAATCCTCCCTCGACGGAAAGGGCCGCGTCCTTCTGCGCTACAGCGGGACCGAACCGAAAATCCGCCTCCTCATCGAAGGCCGCGAGCAGGACATCATCGACACCCACGCCGACAGGATCGCCCTCGCGCTTCAGGACGCCATCGGCGAAGGCTGAAATGCGAGAGCTTGGTCCTTCTGAAATCTTCGCCGCATGGTAGAAAGCCGGGTTGGGCGGACATTGCGCCTCTTCATGACGGGCGTCATGGGTTTCTTTGATTATTATTGCCCTGCGCCGAGTGGGCTATTCATATTTTCCTCAGCAGGAGGACATCTCCTATGAAAGATAACCAAGTAGCGAAGGTTCACTATTGGGATTCATCGTCCAACCGATCAGGACGTGTTCCAGACCGGCAGCATCTGCCATTTCTCGTCTTCGCCTTCGTTTTTCTCAGCGTGTGCGCGGGCTGGTCCCTTGACCCGAAGGCTTACACAGATTCGCTGGCTGAAACACAGGCGTCCTTTCATTTTTCCACCACCGCGCCGACTCCGAGGGTTCCGCTCGGACAGAATCCCACGAATCTCACAACCATCACATTCGATGCGGGCAACTCCTCTCTCTATCGTTCGATCAACGGAACTGAGTCGGTTCTTGTCAGCACCTTCACCCCATACAACGCGTTTTGGCAGACGGCTCGAACTGGGCAACCTTTGACGCTGCACACCGGCAGCGGCGCGGGGTATGATATTTTTCCCTGGGTGTCGGCGGGAAGTGACCTCAAAGATTATTTTGCGACTAACTACGCGGCGACATTGACGACCGGGAATGTGGACCTGCGAATCAGCCAAACCCTCGGAATGCCAGATCGAACCTCCGAGGCGCGGGTGCTCGCATTTTTCTGGGCTCCCATCACATTGGTTCTGCGGCCCGCGTATTCCGCCAATATCACCACGCAGATCAATTACTCGGGATTGGCAACGTATGGCGACACATCCTATCAGGCAAACGCGCCTCCAGTGGGAACCGATGGGTTCAAATGGCAGGATTACAACTACAGTTACTACACGGGGACTACTGGTTTCGATGACTTCATGACGAACAATGAGGCGAGCACTAAGATGCCTTGGACCGCGATGGGCTACACCTACAACTGGGATTACAATCAAGGCGGGGTTGCCTCCTATGTCGGGACGACCGAGTTTGTCGTCTCCGCTGGAGCGACGGTGGTATTCGACCGTTTTGTGGATAACGCCAATCTTTTTTCCTATCTGGTTCCGGAGCCAGGCAGCGTATTTCTGATGTTGTTTGGCGCGGGGGCTGTTTGCTTTGTGCGCTTGCGCAGGACGCACTTAAAAGTTATCCGGACGGCTCCGGAAACCCGCGGGCCTGGTCGAGAATGATGTCCGCAAAGCCCGGCTTCGTCCCGATCGCCTCCGCGTAGTAGAGCCGCCTCCCGCGCAATGCATGCGGGTTGTGGTGGAAGACATTCGACTGGCTGGTCGGCTTTCCTTCCTCGCTCCGGATCCCGAGGAGCACCGGAATGTCCTGGCGGCTGTGCTGCCCGTCGGAAATAAAAAACGGCACCACGACCACGTTCGGTTGCGACGTGAATTTATCCCACTCCGCAATCAGCGGAGGCTCCTCCATGAACGCCGCCGCCACCTCCGCATAGCAACCCGCCTCGGCAATTTTTCCTGCATGGAATCTCGCCGCTTCCGCCGAATTGGCATCCAGGCCGGTCCCATGTCCGACGATCAGCAGGCTCGTCTGCGCCGGAGGAACATCCGGAGCCGCCGACCTGGCCTCGCCGAGGAGCAACTCCGTCATGCGCGGATGTTTGCCCGCAGGCTTGCAGTATCTGATCGTCCGGCCATCGCGGACCGTCACCCGTCCAGCCAGCCCCATTTCACGCGGGATCACTGTCCGGGTAAAATACCCCTCGCTGATAAAATTCGGCACCACGTAGATCTCGCGGCTGGCCACCATCCTCAATGCCTCGCGAAACGAAGGCTCCTGCTTCCAAAAACACGTCGCCACCTCGGCGAAAATCCCGCGCAGCCGGATCGTCTCCGCATGCGCCAGGGTCGGCAGGCACGAGTCCGGGCTCCGCGTCGATCCATGCCCCGCGATCACGAGCGCCGCATTTTGAAACGAAGGAGAATTCATCGGTGTTTGTCCTGTGGCATCTTGTCCGTGTCTTGCCGGATTGTTACACCAATTCCCCATCGGGACAGGGGAAATGTTCGTCGGACGTTCAGGATGTTTCACATTTGATTTGGAAAAGCTCCTCCGCCGTGCTTGGGTTTCTCCCACCCTTCGATCCCGCATGCAAAAGGCTCCAGTCATCCGCACTCTCTCGTGGCCTGCTCTCGCCGGATGGTCGCTGGCCGGGTTGGCTGTGATTTTTTCGCTGGCTGTTCTGGCGCTGTCGCGCGGGGAGCAGGTGAGTGCGCTCTGGATCGTTGTCGCGTCGGCATGTGTCTTCGCGTTGGCGTGGAGGTTCCACTCCGCCTGGCTGATGGCAAAGGTGCTGACGCTCAACGATGCCCGCGCGACGCCGTCCGTCCACAGCGAGGACGGCAAAGATTACGTGCCCACAAACCGGTGGGTGGTTTTCGGCCACCACTTTGCGGCGATTGCCGGGCCGGGCCCGCTGGTCGGGCCGGTGCTGGCGGCGCAGTTCGGGTTTTTGCCGGGCATGTTGTGGATTCTCGTCGGGGCCACGCTCGGGGGCGCGGTCCACGACAGCCTCATCCTTTTCTGCTCGGTCCGCCGGGGCGGAAAATCCCTGGCCCGGATGGTCCGCGACGAGGTCGGGCCGTTTGCGGGATTTGTCGCGCTGGTGAGCACACTGGCCATCCTGGTCATCATTCTTGCCGTGCTGGCGCTCGTCGTGGTGAAGGCGCTGGCCGAAAGTTCGTGGGGGCTTTTCACGATTGCGGCGACGGTCCCGCTCGCAATGGCGATGGGCCTCGGGATGAAACACAAATGGGCCGGGATGAAGGCGATCAGCACGTTCGGCGTGGCCGGCCTCCTCCTCGCCGTCCTGGGCGGGAAGTGGATCCAGGGC
>JBAWVC010000162.1:0-5726 GCA_037147455.1 Verrucomicrobiota bacterium
GAGATGCGCCCTTGTCCGGAACCCCGGCGCGTCGCAATTGCCACGGCGGGAGAATTCGGCTAGAAGCCTTTCCATCATGATCGGAATGGCAACATGCAAATTGCAGGGAGGCGAAAAATGGAGGTCCCTGTTTCCGGCTTTCGTAGTGTTCGCGTTGATCCTCCTTGCCGGATGCGGCGGAGGGGAGATCCAGCAGGGAGCCGCCCGCGAGGCCCGGGTGGATTGGCTCGGCAACCAGGCCTTCCGGATCACCTCGTCGATCGGCACCTCGATCCTGACCGACCCCTATGCCGCAGGCACAGGCGGGCACACGCTCCCATCGCCGCTGAAGCCCGACATCATCCTGGTCAGCCACGAGCGGGCGGACGCGAACAACACCGATGCCGCTGATAACCAGCCGACCTTGATACGTGGCAGCATAGGAACAGGGTTGATGAATGCCAACGGCATCGCCATTCGCGGGATCGCCACCTTCAAGGATCCGGATAAGGAATCCCCCGATGGTATGAACATCGTTTATTCGTGGTCGATGGACGGGATGAGGTTCTGTTTTCTCGGTGCCCTCGCGGGCGCCCTCTCGCCTGCGCAGCTCTCCCAGTTGGGCACGGTGGACGTCCTCTTTGTCCCTGTTGGCGGCGCGCTCCCGCCTTCGGCGCGCGAAACAGTCCTCTCGCAAATCCGGCCGCGCGTCGTCATCCCCATGGGGCACGGAGCCGGGTGGACTTACGGGAGCGTCCAAAGCGTGGCCGGCCGTTCCGTGCTGCTGTCGCGCCCGGCGCTTCCGCTCCAAACCACAACCCTTCTTTTCGGATCATGAACCTCCTGATCATCGGCTCCGGCGGCCGCGAGCACGCGCTCGCCTGGAAATTGAGGCAGTCTCCCTCGGTTTCGAAAATATTCTGCGCGCCAGGAAACGCGGGCACCGTTGAGCTGGGGGAGAATGTCCCGCTCGCTGCGGACGACATATCCGGCCTCGTGGACTTCGCGAAATCCCGCGACATCGGGCTCACGGTCGTCGGGCCGGATGACTCGCTCGCCCTCGGGATCGCCGGCGCCTTCGCGGCGGCCGGGTTGAAAATTTTCGGCCCGCTGGCCGCCGCCGCGCGTCTCGAATCCTCCAAGGCGTTCGCCAAGGATTTCATGAGCCGCCACGGCATCCCCACGGCCGACTACCGGGAATTCACCGAAAGCGCGGATGCCCGCGCCTGGTGCCGCAGCGCAAAATACCCTCTGGTGATCAAGGCCGACGGGCTCGCCCTTGGCAAAGGGGTGATCATCGCGCAAACCCCGGCCGAGGCGGCAGACGCGATCCAGCAGTGCATGGAGGACAGGGTCTTCGGCGAGGCCGGCAGGAAGATCGTGATCGAGGAATTCCTCGAGGGCGTCGAATGCTCGATCCACGCGCTCGTGGACGGCTCGTCGTATCTGCTTTTTCCCGACTGCCGCGATCACAAGCGGGCGCACGATGGAGACCAGGGACCGAACACAGGCGGCATGGGGACGATCAGCCCCTCGGGCTCGCTCGATGACGGCCTTCACGCTCTGGTGAAAACCGAAATCCTCGACCGCTTCATCGCCGGATTGAAGAAGGATAGGATCGAATATCGCGGGATGCTTTTCCCTGGACTGATGCTCACGGCAGACGGCCCGAAAGCCCTCGAGTTCAACTGCCGCTGGGGCGACCCCGAGACGCAGGTGCTCGTCCGCCGGCTCAGCTCGGATCTCCTGGATCTCCTAGCCGCGACCGTCGAAGGCACACTCTCGCAGCAAACCCCGGAATGGCGCAGCGCCAGCGCCGCTTGCGTGATCCTGGCCTCGGGCGGTTACCCCGGTCCCTATGAAAAAGGGAAACCCGTTTCCGGAATCGCTAACGCGGACGCCCAGCCAGATGTCGTCGTCTTCCATGCGGGCACAAAATCCGTCGGGGATACGGTCCGGACGAACGGCGGACGCGTCCTGGGTGTCACGGCGCTCGGAAACGGCCTGCCCGATGCCCGCGCGAAGGCCTACGCGGCCGCCGACCTCATTTCCTTCGAAGGCCTGCAGCGGCGGAACGATATCGGTGCCGCCGTGCCACCGTGCGATAAATAAGCTCAGCCGAGCCGCACCGCTGCAGCCTGGGCTTTGAGGCAGAGTTCCGCAGCTTTAAAGGCGTGGGCCTGGGTCATGGCCGTCTCGGTCCGGTTGAGGCAATCGAGGATGAGCTGGCCGAAGAACGGGTAGCCGACTTTTCCCGCGCACGGGATGTGTTGCTCGCCTTTTTGGTTCACGAGAAAGAGGTGGTCGCCGGTGGGATCTTCGCTGGCGAGGTTGGTGTATTTCCGCAGCTCGATGAAGCCTTCGGTCCCGAGGAGGATCGTCCTTCCGTCGCCCCAGGTGCGCAGGCCGTCCGGCGTGAACCAGTCGCAGCGGAAATATCCCGACGCCCCGTTGTCGGCCGTGAATGAGGCCTCGCCGAAATCCTCGAGTTCCGGATGGCCGGGGTTGCCGAAGTTGGCGACCGCGCTGAAGTTCACGCGGGCGTCCTTGGCCCCGGTGAAATGCAGAAACTGCTCGCACTGGTGGCTGCCGATGTCGCAGAGGATCCCGCCGTATTTTTCATGCTCGAAAAACCAGGCCGGGCGCGAGGCTGCGCTCAGCCGGTGCGGGCCGGTGCCCATGGTCTGGATCACCCGGCCGATGGCACCATCGGCGATGAGCTGCCCGGCGAGGACGGCGCATTCCACATGCAGCCGCTCGCTGTAATAAACCATGTATTTTTTCCCGGTGCGGAGGGCGGTTTCGCGGGCGGCCTCGAGCTGCTCCTGCGTGGTGAACGGCGTTTTGTCGGTGAAGTAATCCCGGCCGGCCTCCATGACCCGGCATCCGAGCGGCCCGCGCAGGTTCGGGATGGCTGCGGCTGCGACGAGGCGGACGTCCGGGTCCTGGAATATTTCCTCGAGGCTTCCCGCCGACTTCGCCTGCGGGAAGGATTTTTGGAAGGCGGCGACTTTTTCCGGATCGGGATCAAAGACCCAGCGGAGATCGCCGCCCGCCTCGACGAGCCCGTTGCATTGCCCGTGGATGTGGCCGTGGTCGAGGGCGGTGGCCGCGAAGACAAATTCGCCGGGGCCGCAGACCGGGGCCGGCTTTCCTTTTGGCGCGTAGTTCATTCCGTCATTCATAATATTTTTCAAGCGAGGTAGTTGCCCGGGGACCCGTGGTAGGCGACCGGATTTTTTGCGGATTTGGAGCCGGCGATCCGGCCGCGCAGAAACGCGGCGTATTGCGCGGAGGAAACCGGGAACTCCACCGTGCGGTCCTTGAACGAGGAAAGCTGGATGCCATTGATGATCTCCAGCGAATTCAAGCCCTCCTCCGCCGGAGCGATCAGCGCCTCGCGGTGAAGGATCGCCCGGATGAAGTTCTGCAGGATTTTCAGATGCTGGTTCCCCGCATCGGCGGCTACCGGAATCTGGACCCGCCAGGTAGCCGGAGGGAGATACCCTTCGCGGGTGGAGCGCAAATATTCTGCCGTTCCGGTTTCGTTCCGGATGAACGAAAGCGTGCGCTGCTCGCAGGTGAGGCGTCCGAGGTCGCCCGAGGCTTCGAGGCGGTTGACACCCGGCGCCTCTCCCGTGGAGGTCACGAGCACACCCGTGGCCCCGTTCGGGAACTCGAAAATCGCGCTGACATCGTCCTCGACCTCGATGTCGTGGTAGCGCCCGAAACAGCAGAGAGCCTTAACCCTCGCCGGCATCCCGAAGATCCACTGGAAAAGATCGATGTTGTGGACGCACTGGTTGAGCAGAACGCCTCCGCCCTCGCCCGCCCAGGTCGCCCGCCATCCGCCGGAATCGTAGTAGGCCTGGCTGCGGAACCAGTCGGTGATCGTCCACTGCACCCGCCGGATTTCGCCCAGCTCCCCGCCGCTCACCAACGACCGGATCTTCTGAAAAACCGGATCCGTCCGCTGGTTGAACATCGCGGCAAACACCTGCTTTTTCGAACGGTGGGCGGCGATGAGCTTTTCTGCGTCGACCTTCTGGACGGAGATCGGTTTTTCGACGAGCACATGCAGTCCGGCCCGGAGCGCATCCACGCCGATCGGCGTATGGGAATAGTGAGGGGTTGCGATCAGGATGGCGTCGATCTTCCCCGAACGAATCATCTCGCGGCTGTCCGTGAACTGGTCGGCATCCGTGTAGGGGCGCAGTTTGGCGGCATCTGTGTCGCATACCGCCGCGAGAACGCAGCCCGGAACCTGCCCGGAGAGAACCATCCGCGCGTGATACCCGCCCATGTTTCCCACGCCGGCGATGCCGAGCCGCACGGAGGCGACGGCGTTTGGCCGGGTGTGATGAAACACGGAGGAGACAGGGGGAACGGGCGTCCTGCGCGTTTGGAGACTGATTCCCGCAGCGGAGCCAGCGCCGCAAACGGGCGGGACGCCCGTGCCCCCTGAGCAGACAGAAACGCTGGATTTCTTCTTCAATTTTTCTTCAAAAATGACTTGGAAAAATCCTCTCCGCCCGCGCTCTTCTTCACGGCCTTCTTCTTGATGCGCGATGTGGCGATCAGGTTCTTCAAGAGTTTTTCATACTTTGAGGCCGCGAACGGGACCTCGACGGTTTCCCCGAGCATCGAGGACATGAGGATCGCGTTGCCGAGCTCGACCGAGTGGATGCCCTCGGCTGCCGGGGCCAGGAGCTTCTCTCCGTCGAGGATCGCATTGGTGAAATTTTTCAAGATCCCGTTGTGCTGCTCGCCGGTCTGGACGACCGGAATTTCCACGTTCCAAACGGGCGGACGCGAAAAACTCCCCGTTGTGGTGCGGCTGAATTCGGTCATCGGGATCTCGTTGCGCGTGAACGAAAGTTTCCCGCCCTCCATCACGAGCCGGCCGCGCTCGGCGGAGATCTCGAGGCGGTTCGCGCCGGGAGCCTCTCCGGTGGAGGTGATGAAGACCGCGCTCGTGCCGTCCTTGTATTCGAAATACGCCGTCACGTCGTCCTCGACTTCGATTTTGTGGTGGTAGCCCAGCTTGCAGAAGCCGCGGACTTTTGCCGGCATCCCGAAGATCCACTGGTAGAGGTCCAGATTGTGAGGGCATTGGTTCAGGAGGACGCCGCCTCCCTCGCCCGCCCAGGTCGCGCGCCAGCCGCCGGATGCGTAATAGGCTTCGGTGCGGAACCAGTCGGTGATCGTCCATGTCACCCGGCGGATCTTTCCGAGTTCGCCGCCCCTCACCAGCTCGCGGATTTTCCGGTAAACCGAATCCGTGCGCTGGTTGAACATCGCGGCGAAGACCTGCTTCTTAGAACGGTGTGCGGCGATGAGCCTTTCGCAGTCGGCCTTGTGGACAGAGAGCGGCTTCTCGACGAGCACATGCAGCCCGGCTTTGAGCGCGGCGGCCCCGATAGTCGTGTGAGAGTAGTGGGGGGTAGCCACAAGAACCGCATCCACCTCGCCCGAGGCGATCAGGGCATCGTTGTCCGTGCAGCCATAAACTCCGGGGTATTTCGCGACCCTGAGCGGATCCTCATCGCAGACGCCGGCCAGCCTGCACCGCGGGATGTTTCCCGCCAAGATAGATGCCGCATGCGCGGAACCCATGTTTCCAAGTCCGATAATGCCAAGGCGGAGTTCTTTCATAAAAGGTCAGAAAACGGATCAAACACGTGGCTGATCCTTTCTTCCCGGACGGCCGAAAGAAAGCGAATTCTTTAGCCCAACGCGATCCTGCA
>JBAWVC010000163.1:0-5680 GCA_037147455.1 Verrucomicrobiota bacterium
CTCCTCACCGTCCGGGCCCCGAGAAGCGGCAGCGTCCTGCAGGTGAACATCCGCGCTGGGGAATTCGCCGCGGTCAATTCCTCCGAGACCGCCATCCTCCTCGGCGACGTCCGCCAGCTCCAACTCCGCGCCGATGTGGACGAGTCCGACGCCCCGCGCGTGCGGCCTGACTGCAAGGCGGTCGCCTTTCTCAAAGGCTCGCGCGAGCATGCGATCCCGCTCGAATTTGTCCGCATCGAACCCTACATCCTCCCGAAAAAATCGCTCTCCGGCGAAAGCACCGAGCGCGTGGATACACGCGTCCTTCAGGTCATCTTCCGCTTCCAGAGCCCCGGCTTTCCGGTCTACGTCGGCCAGCAGATGGACGTCTTTATCGAGGAAAACTGAAAGCGGCGGGCTACCTGCGGATCTTGACGATCAAAAATCCAATGTGAGGGCGGGTTCCGGAGAGTGTCACAGGCTTTCCAGCCTGTGAACCGGCTTAAACACAGGCTGGAAAGCCCGTGTCACATTCCCGCGCACCGCAGATCGCTCCCCTTACAGCGGCTTGCTCGGAGTCGGTGATGGCGTGGAGCTGCCGGTGCGGATCATTTCGGCGACGACCTCATCGGTGATGTCGAGGCCGGGCTCGCTGCCGAGGACGACCGCTTCGCTTTTCAAGAGCACCGCGCCGAGACCCTTGCGGGAGGCGATCTTCAAGGCCACGGGCTTGACCTCTTCCCGGAAGCGGGTGACCAGGGAGGCCCGCTTGGCGTTGAGTTCCTGCTGGGCCTGCTGCTGTTTTTGTTGGAGCTGGCCATTCAGGTTGCGGGCGAGATCGGCCAGCTTCTGGGCGTCGGCATCCGAAGGTCTGGATCCGATGGAATCTTTCGAGCGGTCAAATTGCGCCTGGTATTCCTTCTGGGCTGCGGTCAATTGATCGCCCAGCGGGCCGCCGGCGTCCTTGAGTTCCTGAACGATCGCCACGTCCCGCCCGAGCCGCTTGGCGACATCGTCCAAATCAATGAAGGCCGCGCCGCCCTTGGCTCCAGAGAAAGGAGCGCGGTCGCAACCAACCAGAGTGATGCTGAGGAGAATAAGGAATGCTGAGAAGGGTTTCATAGGTATTAAGAATCGGTTCTGCAGGAAAATCCGGATTTTTTCCAGCGAATTCGCGCCGCGCAGGACAAAATCTTCCCGAGGGAATCCCCAACGGGGATAAATCCTCCAGCCCAGAGTTGCGAGGAACGAGCTACCCTGGGGTTTTAAGTGCAACAAAGCATCAACCCTGAAGGGGTGGGATAGGCAAGGATGCAACCCTTTCAGGGTTTGGTATCTGCAATGCAAGATACCCAGGGTAGCTTCGCAACCCTGGGCTATGGAATTGCAGCCACGTTGTGGCTCAGCAAGTTGAGCAACCCTACGAAGAGCAATCTCTTCATCCTCCTGGCAGGGTCTTCAGAAATTTGTCCGGCACCCTATCCGCCGCGAATTCCCCTCTCTGAATCTGCGTGTATATATTTCCCCTGCGGCTAAACAAAAAGGGTTCCCATGTCCGACGAGATCGAGCTGTTCCTCATATATCTGGCCACCGAGCGGGGGCTTTCGACCAACTACCAGCTCATCGTCCAGCGGAGCCTCGAGACATTTGCGGAATGGGCGTCCGCGCGGGGGTTGTCCTGGAAGGGCCTCGAGGCCGGGCACATCACGGATTTTCTTGCGTCCCGGAAGCGCTCCGGCCTGCAGGCGTCAACGGTCCGGCTCGATGCGGTCGCGATCCGCATCTTTTTCCGCTTCCTGGTTTCCCGTCAGGGATGGCCGCGAAACCCCGCAGAGACCCTCACGCTCCCGCGTCCGGAAAAGCACCTGCCGGAGACGTTGAACCCCGGAGATGTCCGCCGCCTGATCGAAAGCGTCGGGCCAGGCGATCCGCAGGGCCTGCGCGACCGGGCGATGCTCGAGCTTCTTTATTCGAGCGGCCTCCGGGTTTCGGAACTCTGCAACGCCCGCCTCGAAAATCTCGACCTGGATTCCGGGTTCATCCGCGTCACCGGCAAGGGGAACAAGACCCGGATGGTCCCGGTCGGGGCACCTGCGGTCGCCGCGATGAAAAACTATCTGGAGTCCGCCAGGCCGGCGCTCGTCAAGCCGAGGACCGGGGCGGAAATTTTTCTCTCCGTCCGAGGAAAGAAGCTGACCCCGCAGAGGATCTGGCAGCTGATCAAACAATACGCCGCTCGGGCCGGGCTCGAGACGAACGTCTTCCCTCACCTTTTGCGGCACAGCTTCGCAACCCACCTGCTCGGTGGCGGGGCCGACCTGCGGATCATCCAGGAACTGCTCGGACACGCCGATATCTCGACGACCCAGATCTACACCCACGTCGAAAAAAGCGGGCTGAAGGCGGTCCTGAAAAAATTTCATCCGCGCGGGTAGCCGGGGTCAGTCAGGCCTTTCGCGGCGACGCCAGAAACCACTCGTAGGCGTTCCGGATGCCGTCGCGCAGGGAAATTTTCGGCTTCCATCCGATCGAGTTCAGCTTCTGCGAATCGAGCAGCTTGCGCGGCGTGCCATCGGGTTTCGAATGGTCGAACGCCAGGGCTCCCTGGTATCCGATCACCTCGCAGACCGTCTCCGCGAGTTCCCGGATTGTCACATCCTCGCCGAGGCCGATGTTGATGACCTCGGGCGAATCGTAGTTTTCGAGAAGGAAGACGCACGCGTCGGCGAGGTCGTGCACGTGGAGAAATTCGCGCCGCGGATTTCCTGTCCCCCAGATCGGAACCTCCGGGGCCTCCGCGACCTTCGCCTCGTGGACCTTCCGGATCAGCGCCGGCAGGACGTGCGAGCTGCGCAGGTCGAAATTGTCGTTCGGGCCGTAGAGGTTTGTCGGCATCGCGGAGATGAAGTTTTTCCCATATTCCCTCGCGTAGGCCTGGCAGAGCTTGATGCCGGCGATTTTTGCGAGCGCATAGGCGTCGTTCGTGGGTTCGAGCGGGCCCGTCAGAAGCGCGCTCTCCGGGATCGGCTGCGGCGCGAGCTTCGGGTAGATGCACGAGCTGCCGAGAAAGAGGAGCTTCCGCGCGCCGTAGTCGGCCGCCGCGCAAATCAGGTTGTTCTGGATCGTCAGGTTTTCGACGAGGAACTCGACCGGCTTCTCGGAGTTCGCCGCAATCCCCCCCACGCGCGCGGCCGCATCGGCCACAATCTCCGGGCGCTCGGCATCAAAAAATGCCCTCACCGCCTGCGCGTCAAGCAGGTCCAATTCGGCCCGCGTCCGCAAAACGAGATTCTCGTAGCCGTTCGCCTTCAGGCTGCGGACGATCCCGCTTCCCGCCATCCCCCGGTGGCCGGCCACATAAATTTTCGAGTCCTTGTTCATGGTTCGGCTTAAAGAATTTCAGGCATTCAGCGGAGTGGCAAGCCCCTCGGCGGCCGCGAGGCTAATCTGGTTGGCATCGAAGGAGAGGAATTCCCTGGCATCGAGCACGAGCGCGGTGGAGACATGGAGGAGGTCAAGAAATGCGAAAAATGAAGTGACATTTTCACTGGCAGGCGGCGAAGGTTCGCGCATGAAAGCCCGTTCATTGGTGGTCGTATTGGACAGCGCGGGAGTCGGACACGCGCCGGACGCGGCGGCCTACGGAGACGAAGGGGCCAATACCCTCGGGCATATCCTGCGGGAATTTCCCGGCTTGAAAGTTCCGCACCTCCGCGAGATCGGCCTGGAAAGCGCGCTCGCTCTCTCGGCTGGTCAACCCGCCGAGGCCCCCCACGCCGGATGCGTCGGAGTGATGACCGAACTATCCTCGGGCAAGGATACGACAACCGGGCACTGGGAGCTCGCGGGGGTTGTACTCCGCGAGCCGTTCAGGACCTATGAGTCGTTTCCCGCGGAAATGGTCGAGGCCATCGAGGCGGAGGCCGGCGTCAAGTTCATCGGCAATGTCGCGGCTAGCGGGACCGGAATTTTATCCCTCCTCGGCGAACAGCACGTTCGCACGGGAAACCCGATCCTTTACACCTCGGCCGACTCGGTCCTGCAGATCGCGGCCCACGAAGACGTGATTCCGCTCGATCGGCTCTACGGAATTTGCAAGGCCGCCCGCCGGCATGCGGTGGGCATCGGAAGGGTGATCGCCAGGCCGTTTGTCGGATCAAACGGCCGCTGGACGCGCACGCCGAACCGGCACGACTTCTCCCTGACCCCGCCGCGCACGGTTCTGAATGCCCTCCAGGACGTCAGGATCCCGGTCACGGGGATCGGAAAGATCTCGGATCTCTTTGCGGGCAGCGGAATCCGCGAGTCGTATCCAACGACCTCGAACCGCCACGGGATGGAGGTGATTCAAAAGCTTTGGGACGCTGGAACGGACGGCCTGCTCTTTGCGAATCTCGTGGACTTCGACATGCTGTTCGGGCACCGGCGGGATGTGAAGGGCTACGCGCTCGCGCTCGAGGAATTCGATCTCTGGCTCGGCGGGTTCTTGAAACAGATCTTGGACGACGACCTCGTGATCATCACGGCCGACCACGGAAACGATCCGACATGGAAAGGGACCGATCACACGCGAGAAAAAGTGCCCTTCTTCGAACTCCATGCGGGAAGGCGCGCCGCCCTCGGGGAAATCCAGGGGTTCGGCCACGTCGCGTCGCGGATTGCAGGATATTTTCAGCCCGGCAGCGACTGGAGGGCACCCGCGAGCGTGGAGAACCGGTAGGGATACCCATATTTCACGGCCACGCCCGGCGAGACGCGCGAGCTGTCGAGAAGGACGTGCGAAAGCTCTCCCAGCGCCGCTTTCAGCACGAATGCCGGCACCGGAAAAATCGCGGGCCGGCGGACGCTCGCCGCCACCGCCCGGGTGAACTCCGCGTTCGTCACCGGCTCGGGCATCACCGCGTTGAGCGGCCCCGAGACCGCTCCCTGATCCAACGCCCAGAGAATCATGCCGGCCACATCCCCGACATGGATGCAGCTCATCCATTGCCTGCCGGATCCCAGGTGCCCGCCAAGACCCGCACGGAAAACCGGCCGGATCAACCCCATCGCCCCGCCGCTCCCGATCACGAATCCGATCCGCAAAAGGACCACCCGCACCCCCGACAGAACCGCCGCGGACGCCGCAGCCTCCCAGGCCTGGCAGGTCTCCGCCAAAAATTCCGAACCGTGCGGTGAGGTCTCATCAACAACCCGATCACCGGTGTCGCCGTAAAATCCGATCGCGGACGCATTCACGAGCGTTCGCACCGACGATTTTTCCGACGTCATCGCCTCGGCGATCCGGCGGGTTCCCTCCACGCGGCTCTCGCGGATCCTTCGCTTTCGCTCCGCCGTCCAGAGCCCGAGAACCGGCTCCCCCGCAAGATTCACGACCGCATCCAGCCCATCCAAGTCCCCCGCCCCGCGAAAAACCCGGAACCCCGGGCGGGCCTGCCTCGAAAAACATACCACCTCGTCCCCTTGGCTCACGGCCAGATCCCGTAGGGCGCGCCCAACAAATCCGGAGGCGCCAATAATTCCCAGCCGAAGAGAGGACATGGCCGTGATCATAACCCATTCCCGGTGCTCATGGGATGGAAAAAATTTTCAATCCATCGCTATTCTGACCGAAAAATTTGCAGGCCGCCGTGACGAATGCCACGACGGCCTGCTGTTCCCCCCAGAACAAGGGAAAACACAGCAGGCCCCGTGCCAAGT
>JBAWVC010000164.1:0-5610 GCA_037147455.1 Verrucomicrobiota bacterium
GTGGGGTATTGGTGGGGTTGGTCGGGCTGGCGCTTGGTTTCCGGCGCAACGACGCATGGAAGCTGTGGCTGCTGGCCCTTGCTGTCTTCGCTCTCTACACATGGAAAATCGGGGAATTCCCGCGGATGCCCACGCGGTTCGTTCTCCCGATGGCCCCGTTTTTTCTGATTCTTGCCGCGGCGGGATTCGGGATTCTGCTCCGGGCGAAATGGGTTTTTCTTCCGGTGCTGGCGGCGGTGATTGTTTTCAACCTGGCCTGCGGCTGGTGGGTGGGTGAGCTTTTCCGGGAGGATCCCCGGATGAGGATGCTCGATGTCGTGCGCGAGCGGATCCTCGGCAAGGCGGTCGTCGAGGTGAGCAAGTCGACCCCATCGATCTCCCTCATGCCCGGCCGCGACATCCGCACGGTCAAAATGCCGGGAGCCATCGAGCGGGGGGCGCTTTTCGATAAAATGTTCGCCGAAAACCCGGAGATGCAGAAGCTCAGCGACAAGTGGAAGAGCAAGGACGGACCGGAGTGGTTCACCAAAGAAGCCCGCGCCAAACGCGGCGCTGGCTGGATCATCTGGAGCTCGAACGACGTCGAGAAAATCGTCTCTGCGGAATACCAGGCGCTGTTCGATCCCTCATCCGGTTTCGAGGTCGTTTTCGACGGGGCCAGCCCGGTCCGCCCGGGCTGGGCTTATCCCCATCGACCTGATTTTATTGTCAACCGGGCCACCGTGTGGAAAAAGATCCCGTCTCCTCAGAGCCCGCCCGCATCATGAGCAAACCGTATTACGTCACCGTCATTGTCCCCACGTTCCGGGAGCGCGAGAACATCCCGCTCGTGGTCGGGCGGCTCGACGAGCTGCTGGGGGATTTCGACTGGGAGGTCGTTTTTGTCGATGATGATTCCGACGACGGGTCCGAAGCAGTCCTTCTCGATCTCAGCCGCCACCATCCACGCGTCCGCGCCATCCGCCGGATCGGGCGCCGGGGCCTCGCGTCCGCGTGCCTCGAGGGCATGGCTTCGAGCTCCGCGGAGATCTTTGCGGTGATGGATGCGGACCTCCAGCACGACGAGACGATTTTGCCGAAAATGATCGCGGCGTTCCGCGAGGATCCAGCGCTCGATCTGGCGGTGGGGACCCGCTACACCGGCGAGGGCGGGTTCAGCAACTGGTCGAAGCGACGGCAGTTCGTCAGCAAGTTCGCGACGCTCATCGAAAAGTCTGTTCTGCGCACGCCGCTTTCCGATCCCATGAGCGGGTTCTTCGTGATCCGTCGCGCCGTGTTTGAGGAGACCGTCCGCCACATGACCGGCCGGGGATTCAAGATCCTGCTGGACATCGTGCTCTCGGCCGGACGCGGGCTGCGGACGCGCGAATTTTCCTATGAATTCCGCGCCCGCCAGCACGGCGAGAGCAAGCTCGATGTCGTCGTGGGCCTCGAGTATCTCTACCTCCTGGTGGACAAAACGCTCGGTCGCCTGGTGCCGGTGAGTTTTGTGCTTTACGTGCTGGCCGGCCTCTCCGGCCTCCTGCTCCACCTAGCGGTCCTCGGCATCCTTTACCGGAGCGCTGGGACGCCATTTATTGATGCCCAGATCTCGGCCACCCTCGTCGCCATGGTTTCCAACTTCCTCGTCAACAACGCGGTGACGTTCCGCTCCCGCCGTCTGAAGGGGGTCATGCTGGGGGCCGGGCTCACGGCTTACATGGCGATCTGCGCCTTGGGTGCCATCGTGAACGTCCAGTCTGCGGACTACCTCTTCGACCACTCGATCCCCTGGTGGTTTGCCGGGGCCGCCGGTGCCCTGATCGGCGCGGTCTGGAACTACGCGGTCTCGACCCAGATCGTTTGGACATGGCTTCCCTCCATGCTCCGCAAAAAGAAACCCCGGCCCCTTGCGTAGTGAAATATTTGGGCGCTGACGGCGCAGCGCGCTCCAACGCTTGGGCCCTGGAGGAACGGCCTCCGTGCCGTCTTTCCTCAGGACGAAAGGGGGCTGTCCCGAATGGCGCTAAGGCGGTTTTTTGATGCTGCCCATTCAGGGCAGGACGCATTTTTGACAAGGAAATCCAGGGCGGCGTCTGCTTCGCAGACTTGCCCAGGGCTGTTGGATGCCCGTTGGGGCTTAATGCAATTCGGGGCCGTTCAGAAAGCCCGACATGTCGGACGGCAGCCCGCAGGACCAGCTCAAAGACGTTCCGTTCCACTCCAGGGAAATCTCCGCCGAGTGCAGCGCGTGGCGCGGGAGGAGGAGGCGGTGCGCGAGCGCGGGCGTCCAGCCGGTGCGGATGAATTCCAGGTAGCAGTCCGGCGACGGGCCGTAGATTTTGTCGCCGACGACCGGGTGGCCGGCGTGGGCGAGGTGGACCCGGATCTGGTGAGTGCGGCCGGTGAGCGGTTCCGCGGCGACCAGCGCGAACCGGCCTTCCGCGCGCTCGATCCTCGACAGGGCGCGGAAGCGGGTGTGCGCGGCAGCACCCGAAGGATGCGCCGCGCGCTGGAGGTGGATTTTTGATTCGGCGACCTCGCCGAGGCGGATGATCGGGGCCTCGACCTCGAATTCCTGATCCGGCCAGCCGCAGACGATGGAGAGGTAGGATTTTCGGATTTTCCCCTCCTGCATGGCCATGGCGGCGGCGCGGGCCGCGCGGGAGGACTTGGCCACAAGGACGATGCCGCTGGTCTCGCGGTCGAGGCGGTTGATGAGCGAGACCTGTCCGCCGTTTGCGATCTCGTAGCGCAGCAGATCGCGGAGCCCGTCCCAGAGGGTCCGCGGGCCATCCGGCTTCGTGGGATGCACCAGCAGCCCGGCCGGTTTATTCACGGCAAGAAGGTCCGGGGTCTCCCCGAGGATCTCGAACTCTTCTTGAAGTGGGTTCACAACGCGGCAATGGTGGCGGCCAATATGATCCATTTGCGGAATGTCACGCGAACGTATTCTTCCGGCGGCGGGGTGGTGCGCGCTCTAGACAATGTCTCGCTCGATATCGCGGCCGGGGAGTTCGTGACGATCTCCGGGCCGAGCGGCTGCGGGAAAAGCACGCTGCTCAACCTGCTCGGGGGCCTCGACCGCCCGACCTCCGGCGAGATCCTCGTGGGCGGGGTGCCGCTTCACCGGGCGGATGAAAAAGCCCTCACCTCATACCGCCGGCACACGCTCGGGATCGTCTTCCAGTTTTTCAACCTCCTTCCCGCGATGACCGTGCGGGAAAATGTGGAGCTGCCGCTTCTCCTCCGCGGCGACCCGCACAAAAAAGCCGCCCTCCGCGTGGCCGAGATGCTCGACATGGTCGGGATGGGCAGGCGGGCGCACCATTTTCCCCACCAGCTGAGCGGGGGAGAAATGCAGCGGACGGCCATCGCCAGGGCGCTTGCCGGAGGCCCCGGGCTCCTGCTCGCGGACGAGCCGACCGGGAACCTGGACTCGGCGAACGCCGTGAATGTTTGCGAAACCCTCTTAAAGATTGCTTCCCAAAAAATTGCCGTGCTGGTTATTGTGACGCACAGCGAACCGGTGGCCGCGATGGCGCCGGTCCGGATCCAGATGCTCGATGGAAAAATTCTCTCACATATCAACGACCGCAATCAGGCCCGATGACCTCCGCCTCCAGAAGTTCTGCATCTTCGCAGGGCTGGGCGAGGAAGAGCTTGCCGCCCTGCTGAAACTGACCGACGCCGTCACCTGCCCCGCGGGAAGCCGGATTGTCCAGTCCGGCGAGATGGGGCATTGCCTCTATGTCGTCCTCGAGGGGCGCGCCAGGGTGACCATCGATGCGGACGGGCGCGAGATCGAGCTCGCCCCGCTCGAAGCCGGGGATTTCTTCGGCGAGGTTTCCCTGGTCGATGACGGGCCCCGTTCCGCCAACGTCACCGCTCTCGAAACCTGCGTGCTCCTGAGAATCACCCGTATGAGCATCGGTGTTCTGGGCGGGCTGCAGCCCTCCGCCGCGATCCAGATCCTCGGAGCCATCGGAAGCGCGCTGGTGGGAAGGCTCCGCGCCAGCAACCAGAAGTATATCGACATCCTCCTCCGCGCCGGGGCTCAGGAATAGCATTCAATAAAAGACAAGTGGACAAACAACGCACCCTCGCATCTCCCGCAACCATCACCGGAAGCGCCCTTCACACCGGAGAAGACGTCACCCTCACGATCCTTCCCGCACCCGCCGGGCACGGGTTCAAATTCCAGCGCGTCGACCTGCCGGACGAGCCGGTGGTCGAGGCGGCGGCCGCCCATGTCAAAACCGTCGAGCGCGCCACGACGCTCGTCCAGGGGACGGTCAAAATTCACACGGTCGAGCACGTGATTTCCTCGCTCACCGGGCTGGGCGTGGACAACGCGCTCATCCAGATGAACGCGAACGAGCCGCCGATCGGCGACGGCAGCGCCTCGGCCTTTGTCGCGATGATCCTCAAGGCCGGCATCGTAGAACAGGATGCCCAGCGCAGCTATCTCGAAATCCGCGAGCCGCTCACCATCGAATCCGGCGAGTCGGTGCTCGTGATTCTTCCGGACACGAAATTCCGGATCTCCTGCACGCAGGTCGGTCCGCAGGGCCGGTTCACGCAGTTCCTCTCCGCGGAGATCACCCCGGAATTCTACGAGAAGGAAATTGCGCCGGCGCGCACGTTTGTTTTCTACGAGGACGTGAAGCCGCTCATGGACAAGGGCCTGATCAAAGGCGGCAGCCTGGAAAATGCGATCGTCGCCCGCGGGGACAGCGTGCTCAGCAAGGAGCCGCTCCGGTTCCCGGACGAGTTCGTCCGCCACAAAATTCTCGATATCATCGGCGATCTCGCCCTCTCGGGGCGACGGATCCGCGGCCATGTGGTCGCGGTGAAGCCCGGTCACGGGATCAACACCGAGGCCGCCAAGCGGCTCGCCTCCCGCCATGCGGAGATCGCCGCCGCCGCGCCGCGCCCCGTCACCGCCACGACCGGGGCAATGGACATCAACGAGGTCATGCGCACGCTGCCGCACCGGTATCCGTTTCTCATGGTGGACCGGATCATCGAGTTCCAGGGCGAAACGAAAGCCATCGGAGTCAAGGCGGTCTCGATCAACGAGCCGTATTTTCAAGGGCATTTTCCCGGTCATCCGGTGATGCCCGGCGTGCTCCAGCTCGAAGCCATGGCCCAGGTGGCCAGCATCGTGATGATGCTCAAGACCGAAAATTCCGGGAAGATCGGCTACTTCATGAGCGCGGACGAGGTGAAGTTCCGCAAGCCCGTGATGCCTGGGGACACGCTTTTTATCGAATGTGAGCTGACCAGCATGAAAAAGCGTCTGGGCAAGGCCGCCTGCCGCTGCCTGGTGAACGGGGAGGTGGTCTCGGAGGGGGTTCTGCTTTTCGGCTTGGTGGACAAATGACCGTGATCCATCCCAGCTCGGTTGTGGACCACGGCGCCTCGATCGGCGACGGCACGGAGATCGGCCCGTTTTGCCACGTGGGCCCCGGGGTTGAAATCGGCGCGGACTGCCGGCTGCTCGGGCACGTGACGGTCGCGGGCCCGACAAAAATCGGACCGGGCAATGTTTTCCACCCGTATGTCTCGATCGGCCAGCGCTCGCAGGATCTCAAGTATGCCGGCGAGCCGACGTATCTGGAGATCGGG
>JBAWVC010000165.1:0-5317 GCA_037147455.1 Verrucomicrobiota bacterium
GGACAAACATCGTGATCCACCTGCTCACCCGGTGGGAGAGCAGGACCGCTTCCGCATTGTAGCAAGAGTCCGCTTCTGCTTACTGGTCGTTCATTTCCGGGAAATATGAATTCCACCGCCGCCCCGACATCCTATCGCGTACCGCATCCGCCGGGCTTCCGCGCGCGTCGCGGGGTGAACTGGGGGTTTATCGGCCTGCTCTACACGTCGTTCTACATGTGCCGGTATAACCTCTCGATCGCGAACAAGTCCATCAGCGACGAGTTCGGGTATTCGAAGGAGCAGATGGGGTGGATCATCACGACGGCCCTGCTGGCGTATGCGTGCGGGCAGATCATCAACGGGCTGCTCACTGACCGCGTCGGCGGCAAGAAGGCGATGCTCATCGGTGCGGCGGGGACGATCACGATGAACATCCTGTTTGGTGTGGCGTCGTTCTGGGGGATGCTCGGGCTCTTCATCGCCATCCGCGGGATCGACGGCTACATGCAGGCGTTCGGCGCGCCGGGCATGGTGAAGATCAACGCGGCGTGGTTCGGACAGCTCGAGCGCGGGCGCTTCGCGGGGATCTTCGGCTTCATGATCAATCTGGGCCGCTTCGGGATTTTCAAGCTCGGCCCGGCGTTGCTCGCGGGGTTCGTGTTTTTGGGGATGTGGAACGTGCCTCCGCTGCACTGGCGCTGGCTTTTCTGGGCGCCGTCGATCCTGTGTGCAGTGGCCGCGGTCGGCATGGCGATTTTCGTCAAGGAGACTCCGGAGGAGGCGGGCTTTCACGACGTGCATGCGGGCGAAGCCGACCACGCCGACACGGGGGTGCAGGCGCAGTTCGGGGTCGTCTTCCGGACGATCGCGGGCAACCCTGTCGTCTGGGTCGTCGCGCTCGCGTATGCCTGCACCGGCGCGGTGCGGCAGGGCGTGGACCAATGGTTTCCGCGCTTCATGCAGGACGTCCATCACCTCGATCTGAAGTCGGCGCAGTTCCAGTGGCTGGGGTTTCTGATCCCGTTTGTCGCCTCCCTCGGCTCGCTGGCATCGGGGTATATTTCCGACATCTTCTTCGCGGGCCGCCGCGCGCCGGTCGCCGCCGGGCTGTATTTTTTGGAGGCGGGGATCATCCTGCTGGCCGCGCAGTTCCATTCGGCCAACGCCGCGGTTTTCTTTCTCGTGCTGATTTCGCTCACGGCGAATTCCACGCATTCGATCCTAGGCACGGCGGCCGCGATGGACATCGGCGGGCGCAAGATGGCGGGCTTCGCCTCCGGGCTGATCGACTCGTTCCAATACTTCGGCGGGAGCCTGGCGGGGTATTTTCTCGGGCGGCTGCTCGATAAAAGCTGGGACAACTACTTCTACTTCATGGTGCCGTTCGGGATTATCGGCGGAGTGCTGATGTGGACGATCCGCGGCCGGGTCACCCAGAATTCCGGGCAGCCGGCAGGCGGATCGTGAAGATCGTGCCACCTCCGGCGCGTTTGGAGCAGTCGATTTTTCCGCCGATGCGCTGCATCGACTCGGCTACAATCGCCAGGCCGAGCCCGGTGCCGGGGATGCCGACGGTGTTGGAGGCCCGGAAAAACGGGTCGTGCAGGAAAGCCATCTCCTCCTCGGGGATCCCGATTCCCTGATCCTCGACCTGGATCACGGCCTGCTCTCCATCCTGCCGGAGTCGCAAAACAACCGGCTTGCCGGGCGGCGAGTATTTCACGGCGTTGTCGAGGAGGTTGTTCACCGCGCGCTTCAGCAGGTCGGGTATGGCGGTGCAGGCGACCGGGGTTCCGTCCCATTCAAACGTGATCGCTGTCGGGCTGGATTTTGCGGTGTGAAATTCCGCTGCGATCTGGCGCAGGAAGTCCCCCAGCGGAAAATCGGACAGGGCCTCTGTCTGCCCGTCGCGGTTTATGGAGCTGAGATCCAGGACGTCGGCGACGATGCCGGTCATGTAGTCCGTGGTGCTCAGGATGGTTTGGAGGGCGCGCTGGATGCCGGCCTCGTCCAACATGCCGCGGCGGGAGGCCAGGATGTCGGCGGCGAGCCGGATTGTGGCCAGCGGGGTCCGGAACTCGTGCGAGGCCATCGAGACCAGCCGGCTTTTGATTTCCAAAGTCTGCCGTTTTTCCGTGATGTCGGCATGCGTTCCCAGCATGCGCAGCGGCTTGCCGTCAGGCGACCACTCAGTCACTTTCCCGCGGTCCCAAACCCAGACCCAGCTGCCGTTTTTGTGGAGCATCCGGCACTCGCAATCGTAATAGGCCCTCTCGCCGGAAAACACTTTTTCGAGGATCCTCTCCGACCTGGCGAGATCGTCCGGATGGCAGAGCCGGGTCCATGTCCCGATATCGGTCGGCTCAAGTTCCCGGAGCTCGTAACCCACAATTTCCGCCCAGCGCCCGTTGAACTCGACCTGTCCGCCCGGGATATTCCAATCCCACGTCCCCACGCGCGTGGCCTCGAGGACGAGCCCCAGCTTTTCGCATTGGGCCGCCAGGTCGGCCTGCGTGCGCTTCAGCTCCTGCTGCGTGTTCCACTGCCCGACCAGCGAATGGATCAGGAGGGAAAATTCCCCGGCCACGAACGGCTTGCGCACAAAAAAGACCTCGTTGAGGAGCCGGGATCGGATCTCGTCGAGCGGGACATCGGAGAATGCCGTGCAGATGACGATCTGGATTTCCGGGTCGAGCTCCCTCAACCGGACCGCCGTCGCCAATCCGTTGAGAACGGGCATCCGCATGTCCATGATGCAAAGCGGATACCGCGCGCCCGCCTCCAGCGTCCGCTCGTATTCCTTCAAAACCTCCAGCGGATTCGAGAAGGCAAGGCATTTCAGCCCGGGTCCTGATGCGGCATCCGGAGGGCCCAGAATTTCAAATTCCGGGTCACTGGATGCCGAAAAGATCTTCCGGTAAAACTCCAGGATCCCGGGGTCGTCATCGACGATGAGGATGGTGTTATTTGGCATTTTTTATCTCCGCTTTGACGCGGGCTCCTTTTCCGGTCCCTTGGCTTTCGACGGTGAGCCGGCCGTTTGATGCCGAGAGAAGAACGGCAAACGAATGCAGCCCGAGCCCATGCCCGTTGGGTTTGGTGGTGAATCCCGCGGACATGACTTTCTCCAGGTGGGCGGGCTCGATTCCTTCGCCGTCATCCTCGACGATCACCTCGGCACCCTCCGGGGTGCGGCGGCATGTGACGGCGATCCGGCCCGCGCCTCCGGTGGCTTCGAGCGCATTTTTGACAATGTTTTCCAGCCCCTGCCGCACCGGTTCGGCATGGCCGCGAACTGCGACATCCGGCTCGATCCTGATGTCCGTGGCGATGTTTTCCCGGGAGAGCCGGGCGCAGATCTCGGCAAGCAATCCGGAGAGAGAAATCTTCTCCGCCGGCTGGCGGCTGGCGGCGAGGAATCCCGACTGCTGGTGGGTGATCGTTTGCTTGATCGAGTCCTCGATCCGGGAAATGCCGGCGACCGCCACCTCGATTGCCGGCACCGTCTTCCCGAGCAGAACCTCTTTGAACCGCCGCAGGGTTTCCCCGGCCCCCTCTCCGCCTTCCTCCAGCTTCTGGAAGACCTGCGGATACTGCTTCGTGCTTTTGACGACAGCGTCGAGGTCGAGCAGGTGCATTCCCATCCGGGTAACCGCGTTGCCGACATTATGGAGATACCCGCTTGCGGATTCGTAGAGCCCGCGCGTGTAGGCGAGCTCCGCCTCCTTTTCTTTCATCTCCGAGCGCACGCCGGCCTCGATGAGTTCATTGGATCGCTGGGCGAGCTCGGAGGACATCGTGTTGAAGTTGGCGGTCAGCTGGTCGATCTCCTCGATTCCGACGGCCGGGACGCTGGCCTTCCCGGTTCCGATCTCCGCGGTCGCCAGCGCCAGCTTCTCGACCGGGCTTGCGATCTGCTCCGCCATCCGCCGCGCGCGGTTCCTGAGAAAAAAGAAAAACGCCAAATAGAAGGCCAGCATGGCAGCGATGGCAAAATACCCGATCGTGCGGGAGATCCGGGCCAGGCGGTCCACCGACTCGAAGACCTGGGACTGCCGGAGGACGACAAACATGCGCCAGCCGGTTTCGGAGATCGCCGCCTGCGCCACAAAGATCGACCCCGACCGGGTCGCGATCTCCTTGAGGGCGGGCTTTTCGGAATAGAGTTCCCGGAACCCGGCGGCCAGCTCGGGATCGGCGATCTTGAAAAGGTTGAACTCTTCGGGCTTGAGCTGCTCCTTGCTGATCGTCTCCGAATACACGTGCGACTTGAGCTCCCGGAGGCCCAGCAGGTTTTCCACATCCTCCGACATCGCCAGGATCATCCCCTTGTCGTCGGCGAGGAACGCCGAGGCCCCCCAGGGCAGGCTCTTGTTCAAAATCCCGCTCACGATCTTCTCGACCGTCACGTCCAGCCCGACAACCCCCTCGAGCTGATCGCCGGCATAGACCGGGGCGATGCAGGAGAGCATCCACCCCTGCCCGGCCGGGTCGAGATAAACCCCGGTCCACGCCGGCTGGCGCGAGGGGTTATGCGCGGCGTCCGCCAGATAAAAAAAATTGTAGTCCTCCATGTTCAGGTCCGCCGGGTATTGCTCCCAGACCTTTTCCATAAACGGGTAGAGCCGGTTCATATCGCCGGGCGTGTTGATGTAGGCCGCAACCACGTTCGGCGTATCCTTGACCATGTGGCGGTAGAGCGGGTTGAGCGCGGCGGTTTTTTCCGCGACGAGCATCTCCCGCTCCCCGGCCTTCCCGGTGGCGGAGATGTAGAGGCTCGACCCATCCTTCAGGTTGGTCTGGTGCAGCGAGCCGTTCGCCGCTTTTTCGAAGGCCGGCTTCTCCCCGATCACCCCGAATGCTTCCGGATGTGAGAAAAGCTCGTCGTGGGCGGACGCAAAATAGCGGGTCTGCCGCGCGATAAGCGCAAAATTCGCATTGATCGAGCCGGCCGACTGCGAGACGAGGTCGGGCATCACCGCCTGCACCTCACCCTTCAGCGTCGCTTCCGTCTGCCTCCCGATGTAGGCGTTGATCCCGAAATACATCGCCAGCAGCAGGATCTCAATCGTCAGGATCGAGAGAAGCGCGCTCCGGGCGTAGTGCCGGAAGATCAGCTGTTCGAGCCGGATTTTCTTCATCATCTCGCAGGAGCAATCGGCAGGCGCAGGGTGAAGATCGTGCCGCCTCCGTCGCGCTTGGAGCACCGGACATTTCCGCCCATGCGCTGCACCGCTTCGGCGACGATCGCGAGGCCGAGCCCGGTGCCGGGGATGCCGGCGGTGTTGGAGGCCCGGAAAAACGGGTCGTGCAGGAAAGCCATCTCCTCCTCGGG
>JBAWVC010000166.1:0-5286 GCA_037147455.1 Verrucomicrobiota bacterium
AGTGAGGCGAGGGTCGGAATCGAACCGACGCATAGAGCTTTTGCAGAGCTCTGCCTTACCACTTGGCTACCCCGCCGTGAGAAGACTTTTACCAATACACATTCAGCGGGGGGATGACAACTGATACTTGTCCGCCCGTGGTGTTGCCTTCGGATTGGTCGAGGGCCTCGACGATGTTTTCCCGGAATGTCACTGTGAGTGTCCCGATCGGGACTTTGACGTAGATCGTGTTCGCGGCAATTCCCTGGTTGTTCTGGACCACGGTTTCAGTCGGAGAATTCGTGGTCTTTTGATAGGTGACGATGGTTTGGTTGTTGACCGGGGCGTAGGTCGTCTGCGGGACGAACTGGTATTTGATGAACTCCCAGATCTGCTGGGTTCCGGATTTGTCGGCGCGGCTGGTTTTTTTCTGCGGTTTTCCGAGGCTGCGCGCGACCTCGTCGATCGTCATGCCGATGGCGACTTCGTTTCGCGAGACCAGCGCCTCGACCTCGTTCCGCCTCGCCTCGCTTTTGCGGAGGTTTTCCTCGAACTTTTCGGGGAGCGGTTCGAGGGTCTGCGGGGTGACCCATGCGACGATCCCGCCCTGCTGGGCATCGCCGCGCACCCGGATGAGGCCGTTCGCATCGATGCCTTCGACCTGAACGGCTTGGGGAAAGCGGAGCGTGCCTGCATACCTGGTCCGGGCGGTATCAAAGTAGGCCGGGGCGGGAGCGAGCACTTTCAACCTGAGGGGCTTGAGTCCGAAATCTGAAAGGTAGACGGCTCCCGGCTCGCGGACGATTGGTGTCGCGGCACCGGCAAGACAGGCAAAAGCCAGAACCAGCAGGATCGGGGTGAGACGGCTCATGCCTTTGAATATCGCAGATGGTCGGCCGATTGACAAATCAGATCAATGCATGCCGGAGCATGTCGAGCGCGGTCTGGGTGGCGAGCTGCTTGAAGGTTTCGCGGTCGCGGGGGAAGTGGAATTCCTTGCAGATGGCCGGTTTCCCGCGCTGCGCCAAGGCGATGAAGACGAGGCCGGCCGGCTTGATTTCCGAGCCTCCGCCGGGGCCTGCGATTCCGGTCAGCGAAAGCGCGTAATCCGCGCCGGATTTTTCCAGGGCACCACCGGCCATCGCGACAGCCACGGGTTCGCTCACCGCGCCGTTCTCTTCAATGAGAGGGGAGGGAACTCCAAGCTCCGAGGTTTTCGCCTCGTTGGCATACGTGACAAACCCGTGAGTGAAGACCTCCGAGGCTCCCGGGACATTGGTGAGCCGGTGGGCCAGCAGCCCGCCCGAGCAGGATTCCGCTGTGGCGATCTTGAGGTGGAGTTCGCGGAGCTTGGCCACGACCCACTCCTCGAGGTTTTCTCCCTTCTGAGAGAACAGGTGGCTTCCGACCGCGCGATAGATTTCGGGTTCGACCTCGTCCAGGATTTCGCGGGCACCGATGAGCCGGAGGTCCACCTCGTTCGGGCGGGCGCAATATCCGACCTCGAGATCGCCGCGTTTTTCGAGGCCGAGCCCGACAGATTCCTCGACCGTGCTTTCGCCGAGTCCGACGATCCGGTAAACCCGGCATTCGCGCGCGGGGAGATTTCCGCAGAGTTGTCGCAGCACCGGCAGCACCGATTCCTCGAACATCGGCTGGAGTTCGCGCGGGGGGCCGGGAAGCAGGAAAAGATGGGGGGAGTGCGGGGACGCCTTCATCGGCAGGTAGAGTCCGGGGGCGGAGCCGTTTTCATTCGGCAGGACGACCGCGCCAGTGGGGACCATCGTCTGCCGGAGCATCCGCTCGCGCATCGTGTGGCCGCGGGCGGCCACCATGGCTTCGATTTTCCGGCGGACCGCATCGTCCGCCACGAGTTCGAGCCCGAGAAGTTCCGCGGCCGCCTCGCGGGTGATGTCGTCGGTCGTCGGGCCGAGCCCGCCGGTGACCAGCACGATGTCCGCCCGCCCGAAGCACTCGGAGAGGGCTTCGCGGATGGCCTCGCCGTCGGGAACGGTTGTTTGGCGGGAGATCCTTAGCCCGAGGGGGAAGAGCTGTTTGCCGAACCAGGCCGCGTGCGTGTTGAGGACTTCGCCGAGCAGCAGCTCGGTCCCCGTGTTCAAGACCTCAACGATCATGCCGCCCCGCATTTCAATGCCTGCAGCCAGCCGCGAACGCGCTTGTGCTTTTGGCATTCCCCCCGCAGGTCGTAAACGTAGAGCAAATTGGCGAGCATCCGCACGAGCATCTGGCGCGGGGTGGACGGCCGGAGGTGGCAGTCCTTCAACTCCAGGCCCTGCCGGAAGAGGATGCTCTCGACGTCCACTCGCGAAAGGATCCGCCCCCGGTGAAACGGGTCGAAATAGACCTCGCCGTGCCGCGCGATGAAATGACCCGGCAGATTGATCCCCTCGATCTTCATGGCCGCGCGCGAGCCGACCATCATGTAAATTAATGTGAGCGTGAGCGGGATTCCGGAGCGGGTTTCGATGACGCGGGGGAGAAGGGAATTTCTTTCGCAGTAGTAGTTGTCGGCATTCCCCCGGAAGTCGAGTTCTTCGGAGAGAAACGCGGAGAGCCGGAGCACCCGCTCGCGGTTGCTGACGGCCCCGGACAGTTTGACCAGGAACTGCCGCCCCCAGATGTTCAGCTTGTGCTCGTAAGGGAGAATGCAGACCCCCGGCTCCATCGCTTTGGAGAGGGACCAGCAAGCCTGTTCGAGATCAATGCCGTCGCCAAAAAAGTGGCAGAGAAGCGAGAATTCCTCCTCCGCGCTGCGCCCGCTGATCGCCGCCAGCACGTCCCTCGCATGCTCCGACACGCACTTGTCGTCCACTTGCATCAGCTCCTGTAATTCGGGGAGTTTTTCCTCCCCGGCGGAGGCCAGCTGCTCTTTGACGAGCCGGACCGTTTCGGGATCGTTGTCTTGCAGCAGCCGGATCAGCGCCTCTTTTTGGGCAAACATTCTCCCTCGAATAAAGCCAGAAAACCTCCGGATGCAAGCGATCTCATCAAGCGCTTGACCGGAGAAAGCGCCCGGCCCACGATGACGGGCTGATTTGAAGACTTACCACACATCGCGTTGGGACATTGGATTTATCGCCTGCAACCCGATCGTCCGCGCCAGGCGATTCGGCATGCCGGCGGAGGCGAAAGCCGTCCGCTATCCGCTCCGCCTGCTCCGCTACTGGTTCGGATACCAGTTGCTGAGGGAGGAATGCCTGCGCGCGGGCCGTCCGCTGGCCGTTGCCGAGATCGGGGTCCACCGGGGGCAGATGCTGGAATTTGTGAAGTCCGCACCCGCCGGGGTCTCGTGGTCGAAATGGACGGCGGTCGACGCGGTCATGCTCACGGAAAAGCTCAAGCTGGCGGGCTACGAGGATTTTTTCGAGGCGAACCTTGAGGACCGCGGCTTCGCGCTGCCTGGGACATACGACTGCGCAATCCTCCTGCATGTTCTCGAACACCTTTTCGAGCCCGAGGAGGCGCTGAAAAAGATCGCGGCCGGGATCGCGCCGGGAGGATCGTTGATCGGCGGGTTTCCGGTGGTGCCGGAAGCCTTTGAACAAATCCGCGAAAAGCAGGTGAGGAAGACCGCGGGGCCGATGGGCCACGTCAGCGTCTTTTCGCCTGCGCGTGTCCGCAGGATGGCGCGGGGTGCCGGGCTCGTGGCGGAGTTCTCCAGCGGGGCCTTCTTCCTGCGCAGCAAAGGCAGCCCGCTGGAAAATTCTGCCGCATGGATGAGGTTCAACCTTTTTTGGGGCCGGCTGTTCCCCGGATGGCCCGGCGAGATCTACTGGCTCATGCGCAAGCCGGCCTGAGCGGACGAAGGGTGCATTCCGGTTGCGATCACCGGATCCCGCACATCCGTCCGGCTTCGATAAAGCTGGAGTTTTTCGTGAGGAGGCCGGCCAGATACGGGTCGCGCCGGGGGAGCGCCGCCATGCCGGAGATGTTTTCCGGTTTTTCCAGCCGCGAGAAAATCGCGCGGGCGATTTTTGTGCGGGGGACGGATTTTTCGCCGTAGCCGCCCGGCTTGTTGCTCGACCAGAACCGGACGTATTCGGCGCCGTCTTTTGTCTCGAGGCCGAGGAAGACGACCGAGTGCCCGTGCTCGCTTTTTCCGACGGCATCGGTCCAGAAGATTTTGAGAAAGTCGCCCGGCCTGGCGTCTTCGAACGAGGTGAAGTTCTTTCCGAGGCCGAGTTCGAAGAAGAGGCGGGGTGTTCCGGGCCCGTTGGCATTCCAGCGTCCCCAGACGCCCTCGCCGTCCGCGAGTTTCAATGGGAGCAGGGCGGCCCATTGGGCGCGGTCGATTTGAAGAAGGCCGCGCCGCTGCAGTTCGCTGAGGGTCTTCAGAAAAACCAAATAGGTTGCCCCAGAACAATAGCTCGGCACGGCCTTGCCCGCCTGGATGCGGGCGCTTCCCGCTTCGATGCGCGCGGCGGCGGCGAGGGCCTCGTGAGCCCGGGTGGTCGCCGCGTAACCGCCGCCTTCGGGCATCGCCGCGACCTGCTGCAGCACAACATCATTGAAATTCCCGGCTCGTGCGGCGACCGTGAAGGCCAACAGAAAAAACAGTGAACGCATGACCGCTAACAACGTTTGTTTTTCCAAGAGCGCAAGACGCATTTTTTGTCTCTCCATACTGTTTGTGGTCGTTGCCTGTGCGGCCGCGGTCTACTGGCTCTCGGACTGGATGGAGAAACGCCCGCTCCCGCCCTCCGGCGGGCTGTTTATCCCCGGTGAGATCCTGGTGGCTGGCCCGCATTTTTTGCAATCCGACTCGAAGTGGGGTGGCGACAAGCTCGGGCCGACCAGTGACCCGCTTTCTTCCGTGGGATGTGCGGTGGCTTCTGCGGCCATAGTCCTTGCCGGATACGGGATCGACACTGATCCCGGCCGGCTCAACGCGTTTCTGGCCGCCACGAAAGACGGCTACACGCCGGAGGGTTGGCTCTACTGGGAAAAGGCGGCGGAAGTGGATCCGGCATTCACTCCGAAGCTTCTCCCTCACTACGAGGACAAGCCGTCCTTTTGCCTCATCGACTGCAATCTGCTGCATGGAAATCCGGTCATCATCCGCCTCCGCTATCTGAACGGGGTCACGCATTTCATGGTCGTCTGCGGGAAACGCGGGTGGGATTATCTCGTCCGCGATCCCGGCCCCGGTGGATCCGGCGGCGTCTATCTGCTCAAGGATTTCGGCGGGCCGATCGAGGCGCTGAGATTTTACCGCAAGCCCTGAGCCGCATTCCTTGCAATCCTCCGTGTTGCCGGTATTGTTTCCGCCCTTTCATTGACCGATAT
>JBAWVC010000167.1:0-5279 GCA_037147455.1 Verrucomicrobiota bacterium
ACATATACAACACAAACGAAAAACAAGCCCGCATGATCTTTCATCACGTCCAACCCCTTCTATTTCCTTAATGCCTATGGATACGCAGACTGACGCGGGTTTCACTCGATCCCCGACGGCGCCTGGTGCCCGCGCGCATTGATGGCCACCGGGATCCAAGCAGACCAGCTCGGAGGATTGGTGAAGATTGGCGAGGTGCTGCCAGGAAATCCCCGTTCGCAGGGATCCGAATTTGCGCCGGATCTCGAGGTCGTGATGGCCGGGAATGATCATACCGCCGGAGCCGTCGGGAGCGGCTGCAGCGCGGGGCGCTCAATCCTGACGCTTGGAACCGCAGGCGTGCTCTACCGGCATGCCGGGAATCATCCTGGCCCATACTCTTCGAGGGGCCTTTGGGGGCCATACCCGGGAGGCGGCCACTATGAATTGCTGGTTCTTAACCACGCCTGCTCGGCGCTCGATTGGGCAGATGATTTTCTTCATGGAGGCGTCGATTCCATGCGCTATTTCCGCTCCATGCGGCAGGCGCAGGTTCGCGAGGATTCTGTCCTGTTCTATCCCGATAACTGGGGCTCGGCGCAGGCGCGGGTGATCGTCCCGCTGCCAAACTGCGAGGTCGTATAGGTCTGCCCGCTGCTCGTGCGGGTGATGTAGCCGTCGCCGAATTTAGACGTGGTGGCGGTCCCTCCGCCCTGCACGGGGACGACCACCGGAGTTTTGCCGTTTGCGGAATATCTTCTCGGCAATCGCAGCCAAGGTGGTAATGAGTGCCTTACGTGAGTGTGCTTCGCAGCGAACTAGCCTGCCTCGGTATCATCCTTGCCCTTGCTGCGGGCTGCCAGAAGCCGGCATCTCATCCAACCGCGGCGCTGCGGCAGCGGGGCTACCTTTGGCAGCGCAATTGGGACGCTTCAGTGGGTGCGGCTGCCGCCGAGGCCGGCAGGAGGCTCGATGGCGTGGTGTTCCTTGGGGCGGAAATCGGGTGGCGCCAGGATCATCCCGACGTGATCAAGGCGAATATCCCGTGGGAGGCATTCCGCGGAAAAGCGGTCTCTCTCGGGCTTCGTGTCGCTCCGTTTCCCGGGCCGTTCGTGACGGCTGACGAGCGGGCGCAGTCCGTCGCCGGCACGGCGAAGTCCCTTGTCGAAGAAGCCACCTCCCACGGGGTTGCCCTTTCCGAGTTCCAGCTCGATTTTGACTGCGCGCAAAAAAAGCTCGCCGGCTATCGCCTCTGGGTCCGCGCGGTCCGGTCCGCCATCGCGCCGGTTCCCCTCGTGATCACCGCGTTGCCTGGGTGGCTGGATGAAAAGGATTTCCCTTCGCTCGTTCGCGAAGCGGACGGCTATGTCCTGCAGGTGCATTCGGTTCCGCTGCAGAGCGGCGATCGCCGGAAGACCTTGTGTGATCCGCGGTCCGCGCGGCGATGGGTGGCGCGGGCGGCAAGACTCGGGCTGCCATTTTCTATCGCGCTACCGACTTACCGTTGCCTCGCGGGCTATGCGCCGGACGGAAAACTGCTTGGCGTGGCGATGGACAGCGTGCGGCTTGCCTGGCCGCCCGGCACCAGGGTCCTCGAGTTCGCGAGCGACGCCGATGAACTGGCGGAGCTCGTCAGAGAATTGCGGGAGACGAGACCGGCCGGCCTCAAGGAACTGATCTGGTATCGGGTGCCGGTGGCTGCCGATGTGCGCAACTGGCGATGGCCTACGCTCGCCGCGGTGATGGAGGGGCGCAAACCGACGCGCAAGCTGGAGGTTGTCCACACGTCCGGAAACCCCGTGGATTTCACCATTGTGAACGCCGGCGAGTCCGACGAGCCGCTCGGTTGCGAGGTGAAAGTCACATGGGAGGGGGCGCAGGCGACGGCATCGGATTCCCTTGCCGGGTGGGATTTGAAGATCGGTGGCGGCGAGGCCGTGTTCGATCCGGCCCCGGGTGTCGTAATGCGATTGCCTCCCGGGGAGCGCCGTGATATAGGCTGGATCCGCTATGATCGGATACCATCCGTGCGGGCGCAGGCCGTGCCCGACAAGGCCGGGGCTGCGCGCTAAACTGCCGGCGGTTCTCCTCGCTCTCGTGCTGTCTGCGATTGCTGCTCCCCGGGGTTTTGCCACCGGCTACTATGGACCGAGCGTGTATTTGGGAGAAGGCGGAACGCGCGTTTTTGGCACGCCGGAATTTTACTGGGACCTGGAAGTGAAACGCCTCGCGCGGCAGTTTCATCCCACGGAAAAATTCCTCCCCGTGACCGAGGCTGTCGACCGTGCGGAGTCCTACGTTGCCGACGCGCAGAGCGGCGACGCTGAAAGGCCTTGGATGAAGGCGCGCAAGAAGGCCACCGGGGACGCGGATTTGAAGGGCTTCGCGGATGCCCTCAAAGACGGGCGCATCAAGCCGCCGGACCAGGCGAAGGCCACTCAGCAGCACGCGGACGCCCGCGCTTTTCTCTCGTCGGCGCGCGGGGATAATGCCGGCCCACTCCCCGAAGAGTTCGACTCGGAATTCGCCGACTACCATAAAGGAGCCCTGGCGTATTTGCGGGGCAAGGGGCATTGGGACGAGGCGCGACAGGCTTGGGAGAGCCTGCTCAAACGGCCCGACTCCGAACGCCACTTCCGGAGCGTCTGGGCGGCCTTTATGCTTGGAAAAATGGCGCTCAAGAGCGGCAGTTCCGACGCGGTGAAGTGGTTCCAGACGACTCGCGAGCTGGCGAAGGATGGATTCGCCGATTCTCTCGGAATGGCGGCCGACAGCTACGGATGGGAGGGCCGTAGCGAATATAAGCAGGACCACCCGGAGAAGGCTGCGAGACTCTTTCTGACACAACTGGCCGCAGGCGACGAGAGCGCCGTCGTTTCGCTCAAGGCGCTCATCCCCGACCGTGTCCCCGTGGAGGGCATGCTGAACTATGGCCCCGAAGATGCCGACCCCGCCAACATGACGGATGAACAGAAGAGGGCCGAGGACGATACTCTGCCGGCACTCAGGCGGGCGGCTGCAGACCCGCTGCTCCGCCGCCTTGTGACAGCGCACATCCTTTCCACGGCGACGGCTGACGGCTACTTCGACGAGCAGTCCCGAAAAGCCGCCCGGCAGCGCGGCGAGCGCTGGGTGAACGTGGTCAACGAGGCCAAGCCCGGCAAGGTCGAGGACGCGGAATACCTGGGCTGGGTGGCCTACAACAACGGCGCATACAAGGAAGCCTCCCGCTGGCTGAAAATGGCGGATGCCCAGGCGCCGGCCGCCTGTTGGCTGAGGGCCAAGCTGCAGCTGCGTGAGGGACAAACCCATGATGCGGCCAAGAGCCTTTCGGCAGCCCTGGTCGCGATCCGCGCCCCGGCCCAATATACCGGCTGGAAGCCTGCCTCTTCCGGCGAAGAGAATAGTTTTTTCACAGGGTGGGGTGGCACCTGGACTTTAGGGCAAAGAGCCGGCGGAGAACTCGCCCAAGTCCGCCTCGCCCTCAACGACTTTATCCAGGCCTTGGATACATTTTTGAGCGCCCGGCTTTGGGAGGATGCGGCCTACGTCGCCGAGCGCGTGCTCACGTCCGACGAGTTGAAGGCTTACGTTGACAAGCTGCCGGCGTCTTCCGGGACAACGGAAAACCCGGAGGAAGATCCAACCCCGAAGCTCAGGTTCCTGCTCGGCCGGAAGCTCGTGCGAGAAAATCGCACGGCTGAAGCGAAGGCCTACCTGCGGTCGCCTTACGACAAGGTTTTGGAAAAATATGTCGCCGCGCTCCAAGAGGCGAAAAACGAGAAGCTCCCAAAGTCCGACCGGGCTAAGGCATTGTTTGCGGCCGCATGGATCGCGCGCTACGACGGGATGGAGCTCATGGGGACCGAGGTGGCCCCTGACGGATTTGTTTCCGAAGGCTGCTTTGAGAGCGCGGAAATCGCCAAGCCGAGGCTCACCGGAAAATACAAGAAGATGAACGACTCGGCCGATCCGCCGAGGGTGGTGGTGAGCGAGTTGCCGCTGAAGGCGACCGGCGAGGAGAAGAGGCGCATCCAAAGCAACCGGATCGAGCCGGATACGCGGTTCCACTACCGCTACCTTGCGGCGGAGATGGCCATGAACGCCGCGAAGCTGATGCCCGACAACACCGAAGAGCTGACTGACGTGATCAACACTGCAGGCGGATGGGTGAAGGACCGGGACGAGAAGAAGGGCAACCAGTATTATCAGGCGCTCGAGACTCGGTGCGCCGGGACCGCGCTCGGCCGCCAGGCCATCGCCAAGCGCTGGTTCGTGGACGCCCCCGGCCCTTGGAGCACGGAGCAGAAAGCCGCGCGCACCGCGCTGCATGAGGAACTCTCTATACCTTCCGAATAGGGGCGGGATTAATCCGCCGGAAAACCTTCCCTGTCACGCCGCGCGGGCGTTGAGGATCTCGATCAACTCTTTGGCGGACTCGGGGATTTTTGTGCCCGGTCCGAAGATGGCACAGGCTCCGTTTTCGCGGAGGAATTCGTAGTCCTGGGCGGGGATGACTCCGCCGGCGACGACGAGGATGTCGTCGCGTCCGAGGCGTTTGAGTTCGGCCATGAGTGCTGGCAGGAGGGTCTTGTGTCCGGCGGCGAGGCTGGACATGGCGACGATGTGCACGTCATTTTCGACGGCCTGCTTGGCGGTTTCCTCAGGCGTCTGGAAGAGCGGGCCGATATCGACGTCGAAGCCGAGGTCGGCGTAGCCGGTGGCGACGACTTTGGCGCCGCGGTCGTGTCCGTCCTGCCCCATTTTGGCGATGAGGATGCGCGGGCGGCGGCCCTCGCGTTTTTCGAAGGCGTCGGCCATTGCGCGCACTGCTTTGATGTCGTCCATATTTCCGTAGGCTGAGGCGTAAACCCCGCTGATCGAGCGAATCACAGCCTTGTAGCGTCCTGCAACCTTTTCCACAGCGTCGCTGATTTCGCCGAGGGTGGCGCGGGCCTGGGCGGCCTCGATCGCGAGGGCGAGGAGGTTGCCGTTCTTCTTGTCCGAGGCGGCGGCGGTGATGGCGGCGAGGCAGCGCTGGACGGTGGGCTCGTCGCGTTCGGCGCGGAGCTTTTTGAGGCGCTCGATCTGCGAGAGGCGGACCGCCGTGTTGTCCACGGTGAGGATGTCGAGCGGGTCTTCTTTTTCGAGGCGGTATTTGTTGACGCCGACGATCGTCTCGACGCCCGAGTCGATTTTCGCCTGGCGGCGGGCGGCGGCTTCCTCGATGCGCATCTTGGGGAGACCGGTTTCGATCGCCTTCGACATGCCGCCGAGGGCTTCGACCTCTTGGATGTGGG
>JBAWVC010000168.1:0-5271 GCA_037147455.1 Verrucomicrobiota bacterium
AATCCACAAGATTCTTGCATCTGCCCGGTGGGACGGATTGCTTATCGGCAAGGCATGAAACCCGACCCGCTGCTGAAGACCCTGAAGAAGACGTTCGGATACGACGAGTTCCGTCCGCTCCAGCGCGAGATCATCGAGGCCTCGCTGGCCGGCCGGGACACGTTCGCATTGCTGCCGACCGGCGGCGGAAAATCTCTCTGTTTTCAGCTGCCAGCCCTCCTGCGCGAGGGGTTGACGGTCGTCGTCTCGCCGCTGATTGCCCTGATGAAAGATCAGGTGGACCAGCTCGAAGCCGCGGGCGTCGCGGCGACATTTCTGAATTCCTCTCTCAAAGTCGCCGAAGCCAGATCCCGGCTGCGCGGGCTGCACGAAGGGAAGTTCCGACTGCTCTACGCCGCGCCCGAGAGGCTCATGCTCGACAACTGGCAGGAGAACCTCCGCAACTGGAATGTGACCGCCCTGGCGATTGACGAGGCGCACTGCATCTCGGAGTGGGGGCACGATTTTCGACCGGAATACCGCCAGCTCGAGCGCCTGCGGACGCTGCTTCCGGATGTGCCGGTGACCGCGCTCACCGCGACTGCCACCGGGCGGGTCCGCGAGGACATCGTCCGGCATCTCAAGCTCCGCGATCCTGCGGTCTTCGTCGCCAGTTTCAACCGTCCGAACCTTTCGTATCGCGTGATTCCCAAGGACCAGGGGGTGAAGCAGCTCTCGGAGTTTGTCAGCAGGCGTCCGATGGATGGAGGAATTGTCTATTGCGCGACGCGGGCGACCGCGGACAGGCTTGCGGAGAGCCTGAGCGACCGGGGGTTCCCGGCGCGCCCCTACCACGCGGGGCTCACGGCGACCGAACGCGCGACCAACCAGGATCTTTTTCTGCGCGACGAGGTCCGGATCATCTGCGCGACGATCGCGTTCGGCATGGGGATCAACAAGCCGAACGTGCGCTGGGTCATCCACCACGACCTGCCGAAAAATATCGAGGGGTATTATCAGGAAACCGGGCGGGCAGGGCGCGACGGGCTGCCTGCGGACTGCCTCCTCCTGTTCAACCCCGGCGACGCGGCGAAGCAGACGCATTTCATCGAGGAGATGAGCAGCGCGAAGGAACAGCAGATCGCCCGAGAGCAGCTCCGGCTGATGATGCATTACGCGGAATGCCCCTCGTGCCGACGCCGCGAGCTTCTCAGGTATTTCGGCGAGGAATATCCCGCGCCGACCTGCGATTCCTGCGACAACTGCCTCGAGCCCCGCGAATCCTACAACGCCACCACCCACGCCCAGAAGCTTCTCTCCTGCGTCTATCGCGTGAGGGAGGGCGGCAGGTTTGGCGTCGGCCTGAACCACCTCATCGAAATCCTCACCGGTGCCGACACGGAGAAGGTTCGGCGGTGGAAACACGACCAGCTCAGCACCTACGGAGTCGGCCGCGATCTCAGCCGCCCGGAGTGGGCGTCGATCGGCCGGGAGCTGGTCCGCATGGGGCTGATCGAACAGGAGAAGGGCGAGTTTCCCACGATCGGCCTGACGGAAACCGGGCTCGAAGCGCTCAAATCACGACGCGTCATCATGCTGACGAAATCGATGATGAAGAAAAAAGTTCCCGCCGTCCGCGCCGGCGAGATCGCGTGCGACGAGACGCTGTTCGACCGGCTCCGCAAGCTCCGCAAAAAGCTGGCAGACGAGCGGGGGGTCCCCGCCTACGTCATCTTCGGAGACAACACGCTGCGGCTGATGGCGCGGGAGTATCCGGAAAACCTCGATGGCCTCCGCGCGATTAGCGGCATCGGGGAGAAGAAGATGGCGGAATTCGGGGAGGCGTTTGCCGCCGAAGTGACAAGCTATCTCCAGACGTATCCGAGGGTGAAATTCACGGGCCTGTGACGTCGCGGCGCGGCTTTTGAGCTGTCCTCTCTTGCGCGACGAGGAATGCCCGCCAGACATAGAGGAGGATGGCTGCAGGCACGAGCGCGATGAGCGGCCACCATGTCGAGAGCGGAGTCTGCGGAGCGGCCACTTCGAGCGGGATGACTGAGGAGAAGTTCGCCGGACCGCGCGCCACCTGGATGTCTAAGTCCCAGCGGCCGGCCTCGGTGACCGGGAGGTAAGCCCCGCTCAGAAGTTTGTTCCTGGAGTGCGCTGCCGTGGCGGGGATGCGTGTGCCGGGAGCAATTGTCGAACACCATGCCGGCAGGCGGACGGGATTCGGCGATGGGGGGCCGAGCTTCCGCGCCGAGCAGGCGATACGGGCATCGGTCACGGGCTGGTTGGACGGGATCTCCTGCACGAGGAAGGTGACATCCAGAGGGCCGGCACGAACCGGGACAGGGGCGGCGAAGACGGTGACGCGCAAGCCGTCACGCTCGATCTGCCCGATTGTGATCCCCCCGTCCGCATGTCCCAGAGCGGATGCCGCCAGGAGAAGCAGTATCGTCAAAAGCCTTCTCATCGCTGGGGGATGGCCAAGGGCATATCGATCGGTTGAAAAATCAGCCAGATGCCGGCCGCATAAAGCGCGACAGCAAGCAGCCCCCACGGCAGGAATACCGGCATCGCCCGCCGGGTCAGGGCGAGGGATTTTCTCCAGAGGATCCAAAGGCAGAGCAGCAGCCCCGCATTCAGGAACAGGATTTGCAGGCCGGCAAGGCCTTCGAAAACCGGAAGGGCGACGTTCCAATCCGGGGCCGCCGAGTGAAGTCCGGCGTCGCGCGCGATCCTCACGAGGATCGGCCAGGGGGTGAGGACGCCGGAGAAAACGTGGTAGGAAATGTGCGCGAGCCACATCGCGAACCCGAGCGGAGCCAGGGAGGCCGCAAATCCGTTGGCGATGCCCGAAGGCTTATGCCCGGATGCGAGAGACGAGAGCCATCCGCAGGCTCGCGCGAGCGCCAGCGGCGCGACCACGACAGAAAAGACAAAGGCAACGATCCATACAACCCCGGCGATCTGCGGGCCAGCCATCCGGCGGACGGCCGCCTCCATCTCCCGCACGGGTTCGACCATGGCGGCGACATTTGCGAAGGCGGCAAAAACAAAGACCAGCACGAGCGCGGCGAGATCCGCGCGCTGCGCGAATCGGCCGAGGGACGAGCGGCGGGGGTCGGCGACGAGGTCGCGCCCGGGCGGGACGGTCAGGATCCCGACATTGTCGTGCGGGCACGCCTTCACGCAATCGAGGCAGAACGTGCAGTCCATGTTGCCGGATTTCTGCGGCTGGAAAAGCAGGAGCTCGCAGCCACGCTGCGCGCTGTTGCCCTTGATGCAATCGTGGGTCCTGCAGGCGGAGCAGACGTCCGGCTCCCGGACCCGGACCTCCATCGGGGAGGCGAGCGAGGCGACGAAGTTGAACTGCCCGATCGGGCAGACGTATTTGCAGTAGCTCGCGTTCTTAAAAATCCCGTCCACCAGCACGGCCCCCGCAAAATAGAAGACGATGATCC
The DNA here is from genome assembly GCA_037147455.1 of Verrucomicrobiota bacterium. Lineage (GTDB taxonomy): Bacteria > Verrucomicrobiota > Verrucomicrobiia > Chthoniobacterales > Terrimicrobiaceae > QYQL01. The sequence goes on from JBAWVC010000168.1 coordinate 3,444, forward strand.
ACGCCGTCCACCACGGGCTGTCCCAGAGGTTCAAAAACTCATACGCCCAGAAGAACCCGGCGAGCAGCGCGACCGCGAGCCACTTCGAGCGCAGCGCCCGCGGCCATTCGCGGGCGGACGGGAAGATTTTTCTGCCGAGGTCGCGGGCGAACGTGAACGGGCAGGCCATGCAAAACAGGTTTCCCACAGCCAGCAGAACGATCGCGCTGATCCCGCTCCAATGCAGCCAGGGCAGCACGCCGGCCAAGTTCACCGCGCTGACCTGCGGGCCAAACAGCCCGTCCAGGACCACCAGCGCCGCGAGAGCGAACATCGCGGATTGCAGGACGGGCCGGAAATATTTCCAGCGCATCACGGGCCCGATCACAGGCACTTCAAGAAGATCAAATCTTTTCGCGCGCCCCGCCGGCTTGGCCGCCAGCTTTTCGGGAGCCGGCCTGCGGTTGCGGCCGGGAGAGAGGTAGCGGACGGCGATGATCCCTGCAGGAATCAAAAACGCAATCGAGCCCGGCACCCACATGACCGCTCCGGCGGCGGCCTGGTCCTCTGCTGCGGACAGCCCCGAGATCCGGGGTGCGGCGGCATAGGTCTGATAAAAAACGCCGCCGGAAAACGTGAGAAACCCGGCGAGCGCGGTATTCTGCAAATCCGCGGCGAGAAGGTAGGGGATCATCGCCCAGCGCGGAAGAGCGGGGCGGGACGGCCACGGCTGGACGACCGGCCACCAGAAAAGGATCGCGGTGGCGAGGAAGCAAGCGTGTTCGACCTGGTGCCATCCTGGGAACTTCAACGCGAGCTCGTAAAGCGCGGGCGTATGCCACACGAGGTTCGAGAAGATGAACAGCGGCCCCGCGAAAAACGGATGGACCAGAAACCGCCCGAAGCGCTGGAGCGGGGGAGAGTTCAGAAATGGCGCGAGCCCGTCGCGCGCGAACCCGCGCGGCAGTCCGGACAACAGCGGCAGCATCGGCCAGCCGAGCAGCAACAGCGGCGGGGCCACCATCGTGAGCAGTAGATGCTGCACCATGTGGACGACAAGCAGCCAGCCGGCAAAGGCGTCGAGCGGCGAGGCGAGCGCAACGAAGATGACCGCGAGCCCGGCCAGAAAGGAAACCAGCCGCTCGACCGGAAACCGCCACGGAACCTGAGAGTGAAGGCTCCGCCATCCGAGATAATAGAAAACCGCCGCCGCCAAAAGCCCCAGGACCGGCACCGGCTCGAACGCCCACGAAAAGAGCACCGGCTCAGCGGGCAGGCTTGTCATGGCAACTCTTAGAAAAAGCCGGGCTTGGCAGAAGCAAGGGAGAACGGGCGTCCCGCCCGTTTGGGCACTGGCTTTGCAAGCGCAGGCGAGCGTCTTTCACAGGCGGGACGCCTGTGCTCCCTGTTTTGCGCCGACAGCATATCGTTTGCTTGTTTCCAAGAGCAGGGATCACCTCGGCGGCGCGGGCTGTTTGCCTTTCTCCCCGTCACGATACCAGAGGATGCCGTAGCGGCGGAGGTTGGACACGAGCGCCTTCAGATTTTCGGCGGTCTCGCGGTTGGCGATCAGAGTTCCCAGCGCGCCCTGGCCCTGCCGGATCTCGCGGACGAGAGACCGGATGTCCGCGATCGCCGACTGGAGTTCGTCGGCGGCCTTTTTCGCGGAATCCATCGAGCCCTTGCCGCTCTGGATCGCGGAGTCGGCCCGCTCGACGACCTTGTCCACCTTCGAGGAGGCGGCGGCGAGCGAGGTGCTGGTGGTTTGGAGATTTTTGAGGGTCTCGCGAAGGGAGGCGACGCCTTGCTCGTTGAGGATCCCGTCATCGAGCTTTTTGACGACCGAGTT
>JBAWVC010000169.1:0-5240 GCA_037147455.1 Verrucomicrobiota bacterium
ACACGGAGGCGATCAGAGACAGCGGCAACCATCTTTTGTCCCTCATCAACGATGTGCTGGATTTCTCGAGCATCGAAAAGGGAGTGCTTGCGATCCACCCCGCCCCGTTCGCCCTCGCCGGGCTCGTGAAATCGTCGGCGGAACTTATCCGGAAATCCGCCGCCGACAAAGGGGTCGCGTTCCGCTGCGAGGTGGCCGATGGCGCACCGGAGCAGATCACCGGCGACGAGCGGCGGATCCGCCAGATCCTCATCAACCTTCTGGCTAATGCCGTCAAATTCACGTCGGCCGGATCGGTGAGCCTCCGCGTGACGGGATCCGGGGAGTTCGTGGAGTTTGCCGTCGAAGACACAGGGATCGGAATTTCTTCCGAATCTCTCGCCCAGCTTTTCCAGCTGTTCACGCAGGCGGACTCGACGATCAATCAGAATTATGGCGGAACGGGGCTCGGGCTTGCCGTCTCGCGGCGCCTGGCAGAAGCCATGGGAGGCTCGATCTCGGTCGTCTCCGCGCCCGGCAAAGGCAGCACGTTCACATTACGGCTCCCGCTGGAACCGGGGGCTGTTCGCGCTGGAGGGATGGCCGCCGTGCCTTCCGATGGGAAAAAAGGCCCCGACAATCTGGAGGGCGCCGCTCCGTCAGCGCCGGCTTTTCCGATCCAAAAAAATGGGACGCCACGGAGGCCGTCTCCCCAGGGAACCGGAGACGCCCTCCCGGTGCTCATCGTCGAGGATGACCGAAGCAACATCCTGATTCTCCGCAAAATGCTCGAAAGCCTGGGCTACCGCGTGGAATTTGCCGGCAACGGGGCCGAAGCGGTCGAAGCGTTTGCCCCCGGAAAATTTCTGGCCATCCTCATGGATTTGCGGATGCCGGTGATGGGCGGGCTGGAGGCCACTCGAATCATCCGTTCGCGGGAATCCGGCTCCCGGGTTCCGATCATCGCGCTCTCGGCCAACGTGGTGTCCTCCGACCGCGAGCAAAACCTCCCCGCTGGCATGGACGACTTCCTCGCAAAACCGTTCACAAAGGCCGAGCTCGCCGCCAAGCTTTCCGCCGTCGTCGGAAAGCCCGCCGGACCCGGGTGAGCCCTACTTGAGCGTGCCGGTGCCCCAGCGGCGGTGGAGGAACCGTTCCCACGGGGCGAAGAGGAGCTTGTCGGCGAGGAGGCCGAGGGCGATGAGGATGATCATGACGCCCATGACCTGGTCCATAGCCAGGAGCTCGCGCCCGTAGTGGAGGAGCTGTCCAAGGCCGAACCCGGTGAGGATCGTGACAAAAATCTCGGCGGCCATGAGCGAACGCCACGCGAACGCCCAGCCCTGCTTCATGCCGCCGACGAGGTAGGGCAGCGAGGCGGGGAGGATTACCCGCACCCACGAATGCAGCCCGGTCGAGCCCATCGTCTTCGCCGCCCGGAGGTAGATCGGCGGCATCGAGCGCACCCCGTCGCTGGTCGCGATGATGACCGACCACAGCGTGCCCATGATAACCACAAAAAGCATCGCGGCCTCGGTCTGCCCGAACCACCCGAGAGCGAGCGGCACCCAGCACACGCTCGGCAACGCCTGCATCCCCAGCGCCAGCACGCCGACCGTGTCCTGGAAGATTTTAAATTTCGCGGTGAAGAGCCCGAGCGGGATCCCGAGAAGGAGGCCGACCGCGTAGCCGACGAGCAGGCGCTTGATCGTGACGAGCGTCGCGCTCTCGAGCGTCCCATCGGCCGCCGACTGCCAGAGGTATTTGGCGACGCTCGAGGGCGGCGGGAACATCACCTGAGAAACCCCGCCCGCCCGCGCGGCAAACTCCCAGGCCGCGATGAGGAGCGCGAAAAAGACGATGGAGATGAGCGCGTTTTTCATTCCGCAGCCTCCCTGCCCTCGCCCGGCGTGAACCCCTTCAGCGCCGCCGTGATTTCCGTCGAGTAGTGGGCGAGCTCGACGCTGTTGATGTCGCGCGGGCGCGGGAGATTGACGAGAAACTCTTTGCGGATGCGGCCGGGGTTCGGGGAAAACAGGACGACCCGGTCGCCGAGGCAGGCGGCCTCGCGGACGTTGTGGGTGACGAATACGATCGTCTTCCGGCGGGCCTCCCAGATTTTCTGGAGATCCCCGTAGAGCTGTTCGCGCGTAAGGGCGTCGAGCGCGGCGAACGGTTCGTCCATGAGGAGGACGCGGGGGTTCGGGGCGAGCGCCCGCGCGAGGGCGACGCGCTGCTTCATCCCGCCCGAGAGCTCGTGGATGTTCGAGTGGTGGAGCTTTTCCAGCCCGACGAGCTGGAGATAATATCCGGCCACTTCGAGACGCTCCTTGTCGGTCAACCCCGGCTTGAGCTTCAGGCCGAAGAGGACGTTGCCCATGACGTCGAGCCAGGGGAACAGCGCGTGCTCCTGGAACAGGACCATGCGGTCGCGCCCCGGCCCGGCGATCGGTTCGCCGTTCGCGAGCACGCGCCCAGAATCCGGCTGCTCGAGACCGGCGATGATGTTCAGCAGCGTGGATTTCCCGCACCCGCTCACCCCGACCAGGCAGACGAACTCGCCCTCCGAGATTTTCAGGCTGATGGAATCGAGCGCGAGCACCGTGCGGTGCTTTGTCGCGAACGACTTCGAGACCCGGTCCACCTCGATCCGCTCGGCCGAGGCGTTTTCCAAATGGCGCTCGACGTTCAAGGCTTCCAGAGCAGCTTGTCGAGGTTCACTTCGGTGCGCAAAAACCCGACCTCGCGGGCCTGCGCGAGAAATTTACTGAACGGGTCGATCGAGATCTCGTCGCTGAAGACGAGCCTTGTCCACGACTCGCCGATGAGATTTGCGGAGATCTCCTTGTGCGTGATCGCGCTGATCTCGTCGCGCACCCGGCGCTTCGCCTCGTCCGGGTTCGCGAGCACCCACGCCGTGAGCTCGTGGTGCGCCGCCAGAAACTTCGCGGCGAGCGCCGGGTTTTCCTTCAGGAACCCCTCGCGCCCGGCCAGCACGGTCGTCAGCGCGTCCTTGTCGGCCAGATAAATTTTCCCGCCGGCCTCGCCGAGCAGGCGCGTGACCCACGGCTCAACCGTCCAGGCCGCATCGATTTTACCCTGCTGAAAAAGCGCGAGGATGTCCGGGTTCGCGGTCGGGATCACCCGGGCCTCGCCGCCGACGAGCGTCACCTTGATCCCGTGGGCGATCAGCCAGGAGCGGCAGACCACGTCCTGGGTGTTCCCGAGCTGCGGCGTGGCGATCGTCTTTCCCCGGAAGTCCTCCGGCTTGGTGATCGTGTCGCCTTTGACCACGAGCGCCTCGCCCCCGCGCATCGCGCCGCTCAGCACGCGGACCTCGGCACCGTTCGCCTTGGCGTAGGCGTTGACCACCGGACTCGGGCCGACATACGTGAAGTCCACAGCCTTCGTAAAGATCCCCTCCATCGCCGACGGGCCGGCGTTGTAAATCATCCACTCGATTTTCACCGAAACCCCCAGCCGGGACTCGAACCAGCCCTTCCCCTCGCGGGTCATGTTCGCAGCCACCATCCCCTGAGCGTGGGTCACGTTCGGGAACACGCCCACGCGCACCACCTGCTGCGCGGGAAGCGCGGCGGCTGAGGCAAGGATTCCGAAAAGGAGTTTCCAAAGCATACCACCGCGAAGAATTGCCGGAATTCCCAGCGAGTCAACGCGCGAAATTGTCTTTTCGGAAGCGGCAGGATGGATCGTGGTCGGTTTCATGTGAGATGAGATAATTCAATAATAGACGATCATGTCAATCGTTATTCTGCCGAAAGGATATTTCCGGGCGCTCGCGGGAACATTATCCGACGGTTTTCCGTTTCAGAAAAAACCTGTCGCCCGCTGGCGTTCAGTGGCTCGCCCGAGGGACAGTCCGGTTTCCCGAAGGGGCCGGATTTTCGCCGACGAAGAACCAGAGCCCTGCGGAGATGGCGAGCGAGATCGCCGCGATGACGAAGACGATGTTTTTGTCCGGTGCGGCGCCCACGAATTTTCCGATGACCCCGCTGACGACGAGCTGGGGGATGACGACCGAGAGGTTGAAGATCCCCATGAAAAGCCCCATGCGCGACTGGTCCACGTTGTCGCTCATGATCGCGAAGGGAAGGCTGACCGTTGAGGCCCAGCCGATTCCGACAACTGCCATGAGGAGATAGAGCGCGGCGGGCGTCCTTCCGAAGAAAAGGATCCCCGCATACCCTGCGGCCATCGTGGCGATGCAAATCGCATGGGTCCTCACGAGACCGATCCGGGCGGAGGCCGGCTGGAGAACCAGGACCGGGAGAACGAATCCCACGACGTTCAGAACGAGAAAAGCGATATTGATGATCCGGCCGATCCCCTCGTCGCCGGAATCCGGGAGCGACATGGAATATTTGATGTAGGCAAAGATGAAAACAAACATCGTCTGGACGCCCAGCCAGGTGAACCCGTGTGCGACGAAGATGTGGAGGAGCCTGGCGGTCGGGGTTCTCTTGCGCGGGCCGGCATCTCCCGCGCCGGCGTCCGCGCCGCCGGAGGAAAGCGTCGCGGGCTCGGTGATCAGCAGGGCGGGGACCACGTTGAAAAGGACCACCAGCGCGGCGCCGCAGTAGATCAAAACAAAATTTCCAAAGACGGCGCCGACGACGTAGGCGAGGACCCCGAAGAACCCGGAGATCGATTGCATCCAGGTGAACCCCCTCGCGCGGCCGCTTCCTTCCGGGGTGACGTCCGCGATGATCGAGCGGGTCGGATTGAACCCCACGTTGATCGCCAGATCGAGGGTCAGGGCGACGCCGATGGCCACCCAGAGAACAGGCAGGCCGGTGAATTTCCCGATCGCCCCGAGATAAGGCAAAGCCAGGACCATGACCCCCGCGAGAAGCCCGCCGATAATGATGAACGGCCTGCGGCGCCCGCCCCAGAACCATACCTTGTCGCTGATCAGGCCGACGAGCGGCTGCGCGAGGACTCCGGCGAGCGGGCCGGCCAGCCAGACGTATCCGACCTCATGGATGGCGAGATGGTATTGGGTGCTCAGGATCCAGCTCAACGCGGAGATCTGGATGCAGAGGGCGAAGCCCATCGCGGTGGCGGGAAGGCTCAGGAGGACATAAAAGGGACTGCCGTTGTTTTTTTGGATCGAGAGCATCGCGATGGGGAGGGTTGAGGTTCCATGCTCTGGAAACCTGCGGATTTGGCAAGCCCTCTTTCGACACCCAAATCCGTGCGTAAGCGCGGGACTTTGAAAAATCGGCGGCGCGATTTCTCGC
>JBAWVC010000170.1:0-5179 GCA_037147455.1 Verrucomicrobiota bacterium
TCGCGCAGGGCATGGTTGTCGGTGTTTTTGGAACGGCCACCGGGCTCGCGCTCGGTATCAGCATGGTCCAATACAGGAACCAGGTCAGCAACCTGATGACCGAGTTCTTCGGTATCGAAATTTTCCCGCGCGGGATCTACCAGTTCAGCGAAATTCCCGCGCAGGTCATCCCGTCCGACGTCGCGATCATCTGCGTGAGCGCCTTTGTGATCTGCTCCGTCGCCGCGCTCATCCCGGCGTGGTTCGCCGCGCGCCTCGACCCGGTCAAGGCCCTGCGCTACGAGTGAGCGCAATGAGAATCGTATTTTGCGGCACCGGTGACATCGGGCTGCCTTCGTTGAAGGCGCTGGCGGATTCGGCGCGGCATGAGCTCGTCGGGGTGATTACCCAGCCCGACCGTCCGGCGGGCAGGGACCTGCACCCGCGGCCGCCGGCCGTGAAGACCGAGGCGCTCGCGAGGGGGGTTCCTGTCGCGCAGCCCGAGCGGATCCGGAAAGATTTCTCCGCGCTTGCGGCGTGGGCCCCGGACCTGATGGTCGTGGCGGCTTACGGGCAGATCCTCCCCCGGGCGGTCCTGGAGATTCCCCGGCTCGGTTGCCTGAATCTTCACGCGTCCCTTTTGCCTCGTCATCGCGGGGCTTCTCCCGTCCAGGCTTCCATCCTCGCCGGCGATACCGAAACCGGGGTGACGGTCATGTATGTGGACGAAGGGCTCGACACCGGGGACATTCTTCTCGCTCGCGGCATTCCTATTTTTCCAAACGAAACGGCCGGGGCGCTGCACGACCGGTTGGCCGACCTTGCGCCCTCCGTGCTCATGGAGTCGCTGGATCTTCTTGAGGGTGGATCCGCTCCCCGCGTCCCGCAGGATTCCTCGCTCGCGACCTACGCGCCGAAGCTGGGCAGGCAGGACGGGCGGCTCGACTGGCGCGAGCCCGCCGGGCTGCTCGCGCGCAGGGTGCGGGCCATGACCCCCTGGCCGGGCGCGTCCGCAAGATTTGTCGGGGGAGGCGTTCTAAAAATCCACTCGGCGGAGGAATTCGCCCCAATCATTTCGATCAGGAAGACGAAGCGACAGACGGGTGGTGAAAGTGGCACAGGCTTTCCAGCCTGTGAACCGGCTCAAACACAGGCTGGAAAGCCTGTGTCACACTCCCAAGCGTCGCGAGATTGTCATGATTGGGAGGAATCTGCGGACGGCGGGCCGCCAGGAACCGTTCTCTCCGCCGGTCCCGGCGGGATTCTCGTGGCAGCCGGGGATGGAAGCCTCGCGCTCCGGGAGGTCCAGCTCGAGGGAAAAAAGCGCCTGTCCGCCGGCGAATTTCTCCGGGGGTTTCCGGTGCCTGCGGGAACGGCGTTCGATTTGTCCTTTTCAGTTCCGCCCTGATGCGGTTGGATGGTCGGGCATTCCCATGTCCACCATTTCCACCCCGCGCTACAAACGTGTTGTTTTGAAACTCAGCGGAGAAGCACTCCGCGAGGTGGGCAGCCGCGAAAACATTTCGCCGCAGATCGTTTCGAGAATTGCAGCGCAGATCGCAGAAGTCCAAAAAATGGACGTCGAGCTCGCGGTGGTCATCGGCGGCGGCAACATTTGGCGCGGGCTCGCGGCGAGCCATCGCGGCATGGACCGCACGACCGCGGACTACATGGGAATGCTGGCCACGGTGATCAACGGGCTCGCGTTGATGACCGCATTGGAAGCCCTCGGGGTCAGCGTCCGCGTGCAGACGGCCATCGAGATGCACAATGTCGCCGAGCCGTTCATCCTGCGGAGGGCGACCCGCCACCTCGAGCTCCGGCGTGTTGTGATCTTCGTCGCCGGCACCGGAAACCCGTTCTTCTCGACCGATACCACCGCCGCCCTTCGCGCGAACGAAATCGGCGCGCAGGTGATTCTGAAAGCCACCAAGGTGGACGGGGTTTACGACTCCGACCCGGTCAAAAACCCGGATGCGAAACGCTTCACCCATATCACCTACAGCGAGGCTCTCTCGCGCAGGCTCCAGGTGATGGACTCGACCGCATTCAGTCTTTGCATGGACAACCGCATGCCGATTATCATTTTTGATATGAACAATCCTGACAACATCCGGCGGGCAATCATCGGGGAAGCGGTGGGGACTTTGGTCTCCGACAAACCGGAGGGCGCGGAATGAGCCTCGACGAAATCACCTTCGAGGCGGAGGAGGGCATGGAGAAGGCGGTCGAGTTCATGATGCACGAGTTCAACTCGATCCGCACCGGGAAAGCCTCCCCCGCCCTTGTCGAGAACCTCGACGTGCAGGCCTACAACTCGACGATGAAGCTCAAGCAGCTCGCGCTGATCTCCGCCCCGGAGCCCCGGCTCCTGGTCATCCAGCCGTTCGACGCCTCGACCGTCCGCGATATCGAGCGCGCGATCAACGAGTCCCGCCTCGGAATCAACCCGGCGGTGGATGGGAAAATCATCCGCATCCCGATCCCGGAGCTCTCGGAGGAGCGGCGGCGCGACCTGGCGAAGACGGTCAAGCAGCTCGCCGAAGAAAGCCGCGTCCGGGTCCGCTCGTGCCGGCGAAGCGCGATGGATGCCGCCAAAAAGCTGCAGAAAGACGGCGATCTCACGGAAGACGGCCTCCGCGATGCGGAGACCGAAATCCAGAAACTCACGGACCGGTTTGTCGCCGACCTCGACAAGCACACCGCGACCAAAGAAGCGGAATTGATGAAAATATGAAATCCCTGATCCTTTTTCTCGCCCTCGCGGCGGGCACGCTGAACGCCGATGTCGTCCGCCCGTCCCCGGAATATTCCTGGGTGGATTCGACCGGTGCGCACAAGAGCTCGAAGGTTTTTCTCGGCCAGCCCGTGGTGGTCCTGGTGGCGAATTCTCCGCGCGAATGGGCGTTCCGCTCGCAGGTCGGGCAGTTGCAGAAGATGTATGAGCGCCTCGCCGACCAGAAGATCGTCTGCGTCGCAGCTTTCTCGCAGGCCCCCGGCATCGTCCGGTCGAATATTCCGTTTGTCACGGCCGCCGACGGGCCCCGCCTGTCCTACGATCTCCAGGTGGACAAAGGGTTCGCGATCGCGGTCATCGGCAAGGACGGAAACCTCGACTATTTCGGGCGGCATGTTCTGCCAGCCCAGCGCATCTTCGATATTCTCGGCAATTCCTACGTAGTCCAAAAGTCGTTCAGGAGGCCCTGAGGGTTCCGCGCGCCGCCATCACCGACATGGTCTCCGAGATTGCCAGGGTCCTCTACCATGAATCCACGATTCTGAGCCGGCTCGACGAGCTTGCTCACCAGATCACCAGCGACTACCAGGGAAGGGAGCTGACCGTGATCGCGATCCTCAACGGCAGCTTCATCTTCATGGCCGACCTCCTCCGCCGGATTCCCCTGCCGCTGCAGGTAGATGGATGGAGCGTGTCCAGCTACCACGGGACGAAGACATCCGGCTCGATCAACTTCCGGCAGACCCAGCTCGCGGATGTGCGGGGCCGGCACGTCCTGCTGCTGGACGACATTCTCGACAGCGGGCTGACCGTTCATTCGATCAAGGAGCGGCTCGAAAAGGAAGCGGGGGCCGCCAGTTTGCGCATCTGCGTCCTCCTCCGGAAAAATGTCGAGCGCGTCCGGCCGGTCGAGGCCGATTATGTCGGGTTCGACATCCCCGACGAATTCGTCGTGGGCTACGGGCTCGACTACAACGAACGCTACCGGAACCTGCCGTTCATCGGCATCCTCAACGAGGAAGGCATCCGGCGATATGCGCGCCAAGGCTAAATTTCCCGGCGTCCTGCGGGAGCTTTCGGCCACGGCTTGCCAATGGCCCGAATTCCCTTTTTCCTTCCGATCATGACATCCGCCCAAATCCGCCAGTCGTTCCTGGATTTCTTCCGCGAGAAGCAGCACACGATCGTCCCGTCGTCGTCGCTGATGCCCGACAGCCCGAACCTCCTCTTCACCAATGCGGGCATGAACCAGTTCGTGCCGGTTTTTCTCGGGGAGAGAAAAGCCGATGTGAGCAAATGGGGCGGAGCCATCGCGGGCAGCGACACCCGGGCGGCCGACACGCAGAAGTGCATCCGCGCCGGCGGCAAGCACAACGACCTCGACGACGTCGGGCTCGACACCTACCACCACACGTTTTTCGAAATGCTCGGGAACTGGTCCTTCGGGGACTACTTTAAAAAGGAAGCGATCGAGTGGGCGTGGGAGCTGGTGGTCGGGCGGTGGAAATTCCCGCCCCAGCGCCTCTACGCGACAATCTACCAGCCGGACAAATCCCTCGGCGATCCCGCGGAGCGCGACGAGGAGGCCTACAATTTCTGGGCGGAAAAATTCCATGCCGCAGGCCTCGATCCGGCGGCACACATCATCAACGGCAACAAGAAGGACAACTTCTGGATGATGGGCGACACCGGCCCGTGCGGCCCTTGCTCCGAGCTGCACATGGACCTCACGCCCGCCGGCGACACCCGGGGCGCGCTCGTGAATAAAGGCAGCGCCGAGTGCATCGAGATCTGGAATTTGGTGTTCATCCAGTTCAATGCCAACCCGGACGGATCGTTCACACCGCTGCCCGCACAGCATGTCGATACGGGCATGGGCTTCGAGCGCGTCGCCTCGATCATCCAGGGAACGAAAGGGTTCAGCAATTTCGCGAACGCGAATATTTCGAACTACGAGACAGATATTTTCCGGCCGATCTTTGATGAAATCGAGACGCTCAGCGGCAAAACCTACGCGAGCACGCTTCCGGGTAGGGTGGGCATCCTGCCCGCCGTGACCGGCGTCCCGCCGGGCACCACCACAAATGCGACGCAGAATGCCTCGCAGGGCGGGCGGGACGCCCACCCTACCCGGGAACAATGCGACATCGCATTCCGCGTCATCGCCGACCACATCCGCACGCTCAGCTTCGCCATCGCCGACGGCATCCAGCCCGGGAACACCGACCGCAACTACGTGCTCCGCCGCATCCTCCGCCGGGCTGTCAAATACGGGCGCACGCTCGGTTTTCACGAGCCCTTTTTCTACAAGCTGGTCGATGTCCTGGCACGGACCATGGGCGACGTCTTCCCGGAAATCCGTGCGAAGCAGAAGCACGTCGAGGAGGTGCTGCGGCGCGAGGAGGAGGCGTTCAACAGGACGCTCGACAAAGGCATCGCCCTGTTCGAGGCCGAGGCCGCCGC
>JBAWVC010000171.1:0-5120 GCA_037147455.1 Verrucomicrobiota bacterium
ACGAGATCCCGCGCCAGATCGAAATCCTGCGCGGCGGAGGAACCCTCGCGCAGGAAACCCGCCGCTGGGACGACGCGCGCGGTGAGACCACGCTCATGCGCATCAAGGAGAGCGCGCACGACTACCGGTATTTCCCCGACCCGGACCTCCTCCCGGTCCGCACCGAAACCCTTGTCGCCGAGGCGCGGGCGCGGCAGCCGGAGCTTCCGTGGGACAAGCGCGCGCGGTTTGTCGCCGACTTCGGGGTCAGCGAATACGACGCCTCCGTCCTCGCCAACGACCTCGGGCTCGCCGCCTATTTCGAGACGGCTGCCAAGGGCGCGAAGAAACCCAAGCATGTCGCGAACTGGATCCTGAACGATCTCCAGAGCGCGATGGCCTCGGCCTCGCTCGGCATCCGCGAGTGCCCGGTTCCTCCCGAGGGATTGGACGAGCTCGTCAACCTCATTGATTCGGGCGCGATCAATTCGCGCCAGGGAAAAGAGGTCTTCGCCGAGATGTTCGCCACCGGGAAAAACGCGGCGGCGATCGTGGAGGAAAAAGGCCTCAAGCAGGTCAGCGACACCGGCGCGATCGAGGCGCTAGCCGACGAGGTTATCGCCGCCAACCCCGGCCCGGTCGCCGATTACAAATCCGGCAAGACCAGCGCCGTGAACTTCCTCAAGGGCCAGCTGATGAAGCTTTCCAAAGGCAAGGCCAACCCCGCCATGGCCGGAGAAATTCTGGAGAAAAAATTACAATGAACCCCGCCGCCCTCATCACCGGCGCCTCTCGCGGCATCGGCCGCGGGATCGCCCTCGCCCTCGCAAAAGCCGGCACCCACGACCTCGTCATCAACTACGCCGGCAACGAGGCTGCCGCCAACGAATGCCGCGCCCTCTGCCTCGAGGCCGGGGCCGGTCGCATCCGGGTGGAGATCTGCCAGGGCGATATTTCCATCGCCGCCGACCGCGCCCGCATTCTGGATTTTGTGAGGTCGTCGTTCGGCCGCCTCGACCTTCTCGTCAACAATGCCGGGGTCGCCCCGAACGTCCGTGCGGACCTCCTCGACGCGGGCGAGGAAAGTTTCGACCGTCTGATTTCGATCAACCTCAAAGGCCCGTATTTCCTGACGCAGGCGGCCGCGAAGTGGATGATCGCCTGCCCGCCGCTCGCGGAAATTTCCCGCGCGGTCGTCAACATCACCAGCATCTCCGCCTACACCGCCTCCGTGAACCGCGGCGATTACTGCATCGCGAAGGCCGGGCTCGCGATGATGACGAAGCTCTTCGCCGCCCGCCTCGCCGAATTCCGCATCGGAGTTTACGAGATCCGCCCCGGCGTCATCGAGACCGACATGACCGGCCCCGTGAAAGAAAAATACGACAAGCTCTTCGCCGAAGGTCTCGCCCCCATCAACCGCTGGGGCCGCCCGGACGACATCGGGCGCGCCGTGACCGCCATCGCCTCCGGGGCATTTCCCTACAGCACCGGCGAAGTCCTCAACGTGGACGGCGGGTTCCACCTCCGAGTGCTCTGATTATGGCAATATGTTTTGCATCGACGGCAGGCCATTCCGCCTTGGCATCCATCGCCATCAATTCTCACGGGCAGGATACCCGCGCCACCGCCGATGCTTGAAGCCTGGACGGCCTGGATGGAGCAGGGGATGCTCTGGATCGAGCAGAGCGGATGGATCGGGTGGATCTGGTTCATCATTCTCTACACGCTTTCCTGCGTGTTTTTTCTCCCCGGCTCCGTGCTGAGCTTCGGGGCGGGCGCCGTCTATGGCTTCTGGTCGGGCACGCTTCTGGTTTCTCTGGGTTCCGTGGCCGGGGCGCTCGCGAATTTTGTGTCCACCCGCTACCTGCTCCGCGGATGGATGGCCCGCAAATTTTCCAAGAGCAGGAAATTCCAGGCGCTCGACCACGCGGCCGCCACCGACGGGTGGAAGCTCGTCCTGCTCACCCGGATCTCGCCGATCCTTCCCCACAGCCTCGTGAGCTGCGCGTTCGGGCTTTCGCGGATTTCCCTGGTGCGCTACCTGCTCGCCTCGTGGGTCGGCTTTCTTCCCATCAGCGCCGCCTATGCCTATGGCGGTGCCGTGATCGGGCGGGCCGCCAAGGGCGGACTCCACCAGGGCCCGTGGGCGTGGGCGGCCTACACGATGGAGCTCGCAGTCACCGTTCTCATCACCGTCTGGATCACGCGCTTCGCCCAGAAGGCCCTGCGCAATTATGCGCCCGAAGTCGCCGAAGCCATCGCCGAGGAGGATGTCGCTCCGGCGCCGGACGAATCCGTGTGCCCGTGAAAAATGGAGGGAACAGGCCGTTCGTCGTGGCCCACTTTGCCATGACTGCGGACGGCAAGACGAGCACCCGCGCCTTCACTCCCTCGCGCTTCACCTCGCCGTCCGACAAGGCCCGCCTACAGGAAATCCGGGCCAGGGCCGATGCCGTGATGGCTGGCCGGGGAACGGTTGCGACGGATTCCACGAGCCTCGGGATCTCGCGGCGGGATCTGCGCGAAGATCGCGTGTCTCGCGGGCTCCCGCCCGTGCCGCTGCGCGTGATCGTCTCGAACTCGGGCCGACTCGACCCCGGCTCGAAGGCCTTCCGATATTCCGCGTCTCCGCTCGTTGTGTTTTCCACCCGGCGGATGCCGGAGAGGCTTCGCACCGTGATCGCTAAAAATGCGGAGCTCTTTCTTTTTGATGCGCCTGCGGTGGACTTGAGGAAAACCCTCGAAATCCTCATGGCGGAATTTGGCGTGAACCGCCTCGTCTGCGAGGGCGGCGGAACATTGCTGAGATCGCTGGCGTCGCTCGACCTCGTCGATGGCATCTGCCTCACCATCGCCCCCGTGATCTTCGGCGGTCACCTGGCTCCCACGCTCACCGGACTGCCGGGCGGGTTCCTCGAACCTCCCCGCGAATTCGAGATCGTGCGGCAATCCGTCCACGAAGGCGAATGCCGGCTCGAACTCGCCCGCAAAAAGCGCGGGGCTAACCCATGAGCGTTTCATCCGTCAAAATGACAGAAGATCCCCGCCACCAGTTTCTTTTGCTGGGGAGCATACGCGTCCCGCGTGTGCGTGTTGGCGTCCCGCCGACACGATTTTCCGGCGAGGACGCCGGAAACCACACCCGGGACGGGTATGCTCCCCGGAAGACAGCGCCGCGAGGCCAAGTGATATTTGCTTTTGCCTGCGAAAAATCGAAGTGGCCCTTGACAGGGCGGCCATTAGTTGAACTAATACCCCTCTTTCCACGAACATGATTTCGGCACCATCCACAACCCGCCGGGGACCGCATCCGATCTTCCTCTGGCTCTTATCGTCCATCGGCAAGAAAACCATCGTCGCTCTCACGGGCATCTGCCTGGTCTTGTTTGTCACCGGGCACCTGCTCGGAAACTTCACCCTCTATCTCGGCCCCGACTGGATCAACGCCTACGCGCTGCACCTCCAGAGCCTCGGGCCGATCCTCTGGGTCATCCGGCTTAGCCTCCTCGGTATCGTCGGCTGCCACATCCTTTTCACGATGCTTCTCTGGAAGGAAAACCAGGCGGCCCGTCCAAAAAAATACATCGCGTCCGACCCGATCCAGACGACGGTGTTCGCGCGGACGATGCGGCTGAGCGGGCTGTGCGTTTTGGCGTTCATCGTTTTCCACCTCGCCCATTTCACCGCGCAGGTCATATACCCCTCGTTCAAGACGATGGAGACGATGCTCGACGGTCATGAGGTTCACGATGTTTACCGGATGATGGTTGTCGGCTTCAGCAATGTCCCGGTCTCGATTCTCTATATCGCCGGGCTCACGCTGCTCACGATGCACCTGAGCCACGGGATCGGCAGCCTCTTCCAGACGCTCGGGATCACGAACCGGAGGATGCGCCCGGTCCTGACCACCGTGGCCCACGCCTACGCCTGGCTCGTTTACCTCGGCTTCATCTCCATCCCCATTTCTATCCTTACCGGAATTGTCAAATGACACTCGACGCCAAAATACCCGCTGGTCCGCTTGACAAAAAGTGGACGTCCTTCAAAAACACCGCCAAGCTGGTCAACCCGGCCAACAAGCGGAAGTTCGACATCATCATCGTCGGCTCCGGCCTGGCGGGAGCGGCCGCAGCCGCAACCCTCGCCGAGCAGGGCTACCGGGTGAAGTGCTTCTGCTACCAGGACAGCCCGCGCCGCGCCCATTCGATCGCTGCTCAGGGCGGGATCAATGCCGCAAAAAACTATCAGAACGACGGCGACAGCGTTTACCGGCTGTTCTACGACACGATTAAAGGCGGTGACTTCCGCGCCCGCGAAGCCAACGTCCACCGGCTTGCGGAGATCAGCAACCAGATCATCGACCAGTGCGTCGCCCAGGGGGTGCCATTTGCCCGCGAATACGGCGGACTGCTCGACAACCGCTCGTTCGGCGGGGCGCAGGTCTCGAGGACGTTCTACGCGCGCGGCCAGACCGGCCAGCAGCTTCTGCTCGGGGCCTACTCCGCGTTGAGCCACCAGATCGCGCTCGGAAACGTCGAGATGTTTTCCAAATCCGAGATGATGGACCTCGTGGTCGTGGACGGCCACGCCAAGGGGATCGTTGTCCGCGACATGACCGACGGAAAAATCTCCTCGCACGCCGGAGATGCGGTCCTGCTCTGCACCGGCGGATACGGCAACGTGTTCTACCTCTCGACGAACGCCCGCGGATGCAACGTCACCGCGACCTACCGCGCCTACAAGCGCGGCGCGCTTTTCGCCAACCCCTGCTACACGCAGATCCACCCGACGTGCATCCCGGTGAGCGGAGATTACCAGTCGAAGCTTACCCTCATGAGCGAGTCGCTCCGCAACGACGGGCGCGTCTGGGTCCCGAAGCGGAAGGAAGACTGCGGCAAGGTGCCGAAGGAAATTCCCGAGGACGCGCGCGATTATTATTTGGAAAGAAAATACCCGAGCTACGGCAACCTCGCCCCCCGCGACATCTCATCGCGCTCGGCAAAGGAAGTCTGCGACGACGGGCGCGGGGTCGGCCCCGGCGGGCTTGGCGTCTATCTCGATTTCGCCGACGCGATCAAGCGCCTCGGCAAGCACGTCATCGAGGAGCGCTACGGCAACCTCTTCGAGATGTATCACAA
>JBAWVC010000172.1:0-5075 GCA_037147455.1 Verrucomicrobiota bacterium
CTGGCAGCCACCTACCAACGGGCGGGCATCAGGCGGTTGATCACAAATAACGGAAAAGACTACCGGGTTTTTGATTGTTTCGAGATCGTGGATTTTCGCTGACACAGGCTTTTCTCGACATTCGCCCGGGGTCGGAAAAGATCGCATCCATGCAGACTAACGAGCATCCCGCGCGGCAACTGCCATCCATCGAGGGGCTTTTGGAGCGATACTGCGGCCATCCGCAGGCGGCCGGTCTATCGCGGGCCCGCCTGGCGGCGCTGCTGCGCACGGAGGTTACCGGCCTTCGCGGGGAGCTGGTCGGTCGCGGAGGGAACGCGGGGCCAATCGAAGCGGAACTCGAAGCCCGCATCGGGAAGGCGCTCGGCGCGGCGGCGGCGCCATTCTACCGGCGGGCGATCAATGCGACGGGCATCATTTTGCATACCGGGTTGGGGCGGGCTGTTTTGCCGAAAGCGGCCGTGGACCAGATCGCCGCCGAGCTTCGCGGGTATTCGGTCCTCCAGCAGGACGTGGAAAGCGGGGAGCGCGACCGGCGGGAGACCGGCGTGGAACGGCTGCTCAAGCTGCTCACGGGAGCCGAAGCCGCCACTGTCGTCAACAACAACGCGGCCGCCACGATGATCGCCCTGAGCGCGCTCGCCAAGGGGCGGGAAGTGATCGTTTCGCGCGGACAGTTGATTGAAATCGGCGGCTCGTTCCGCCTGCCCGATGTCATGGCCGCCAGCGGGGTGCAGATGGTCGAAGTCGGTACGACAAACAAGACCCACCTGCGGGACTACCAGTCCGCGATTAGCGAGCGCACCGGGGCGATCATCCGCGTGCATCCGAGCAATTACCGGATCCACGGCTTTACGAAGGCGGTGCCCACGGCGGAGCTTGTCGCGCTCGCGCGGCCGCTCGGCATCCCGGTGATCGACGACCTCGGCGCCGGCGCCCTGATCGATTTTTCCCGTTTTAGTTTTGACAAGGAGCCGACGATCCAGGAGGCGATTGCCGGCGGCGCGGATCTCGTGCTGTCCAGCGCGGACAAGCTGATCGGGGGGCCACAGGGCGGTCTGATTCTCGGCGATGCCAGGCTGGTCGGGCGGATCCGCAAGGACCCGCTGGCGAGGATTGTCCGGGTGGACAAAATCACCCTCGCCGCGCTCGAGGCCACGCTCCGGCTGTTTTTGGACGAACAACGCGCGATGGAAAATGTGCCCACGCTCGCGATGCTGAGAAAAACAGCCGGCGAGCTGGAGGCGGTGGCCGAGCGCATCGTCGCCAAGATGGGTTCCGGTAGCGAGCTGCGCGTCGAAAGCGAAATCGGGTTCATGGGCGGCGGGTCGATGCCCGAGCAGGAGCTGCCGACGAGGCTGGTGGCGGTCCGCCCGCTCCGCATGGGTGCCGACGAGTTGGCGCGGGCGTTGCGGCAGGGGACGCCGGCCATCTTCACGCGCATCCGGCAGGATGCCGTGCTCCTGGATCCGCGAACGCTTCTCGGCGGCGATGAGGACGAGATCGTTGCCGCGCTGACCGCCCTGCTGCGAACCCCATGACCGAGCGGCTGAACATCACGGTCGGCACCGCCGGGCATGTGGATCACGGGAAGACGGCGCTCGTCTTGAACCTGACCGGGTGCGACACGGATTCCTTGAAGGAGGAAAAAGAACGGGGGATGTCGATCGACCTCGGCTACGCCCCGTTTTTTTCCGAGGAGTTCGAGGTGGGGATCGTCGACGTGCCCGGGCATGAGAATTTTATCCGGACGATGGTGGCCGGGGTGACCGGCATCGATTGCGTGCTGTTCGTGGTTGCGGCAGATGACGGGGTGATGCCGCAGACGCGTGAGCATCTCGACATCCTTTCGCTGCTCGGAGTGCGGAACGGCCTGATCGCCATGACCAAGATCGACCGCGTCACGCCGGACCGGCTTCTGGAGGCGGAATACCAGATCCGCGCCCAGGTTCGCGGCACGTTTCTGGAGGATTCCGCGATACTTCCGGTGTCCAATATCACCGGAGAGGGGTTCGACGGCCTGCGGGAACACCTCGCTCAGATCCTCCCGAAGATTCCCCGGCGCGACACCGGCGGGCCCTTCCGACTGCCCGTGGACCGCGCGTTTGCCGTCAAGGGATTCGGAACCGTGGTCACAGGCATCCCGTCCAGCGGATCGGCTGCCATCGGCGATGAACTCGACCTGATCCGCCAGGCAAGCGCTGTGCCGGAAAGCGGGCGGGTCCGGACCGTGCAGGTTTACCAGAACCAGGCCACCCAAGCGCAGGCGGGGCAATGCGCGGCCCTCAATGTCCCGCAATGGAAACACGACGGAATCCGGCGCGGCGATGCCGTGGTTGCGCCGGGTTTTTTCTCACCGCACGAATGGATTCTTTGCCGGATGCGCGTTCTGCCGGAGGAAAAAAACGTTCTTCGCAACGGCGAACGGATCCGTTTTCATACGGGGACTGCGGATGTCGCCGGTTCGGTTTACCTTCTGGACGCTGGCCGCCTGGCCAGCGGCGAAGAGGCGGTGGTGCAGATCCGTTTGGACACGCCGCTGGTGACCGGCCCCCGGGACCACTTTATCGTCCGGTTGCAGACGCCGCCCCGCACGATCGCCGGAGGGCTTGTTCTGGAAGGGCTGACGCGCAGGCTGAAGCGGACAAACGCCGAAACCATCGCCTACGCCGCCGAGAAGTCGAAAACTGTCCACGATCCGGTGGAGTCGCTCGAACTTTGCTTGCGTCGCCGGGGAATCGACGGGGCGCTCGCCGGGGAACTGGCGCAGGAAACTTCGATGCTGCCGGGTGAGGCGGAAGCCTGCCTCGAAGGATTGAGGGCAGGAGGCCGTGCCGTCGCCGGTGAACGCTCGCGCTTCTTTCACCGCGAAGCCGTCCAGGAAGCGATCGGCAGGATTCTGGCGGCCATGGAAGATCACCACAAAACGGAACCTCAAAGCCCGGGGCTGACGAAGCCTCAACTCGTCGAGCTTTCCGGGCTGCCGACCGCCTGTTTCGAGGCGGCAACGGCAACGCTCCTGGCAGAAGGACGCATCGCTTTTTCGGGAACGCCCAGGCGCTTCTCACGACCCGGCTGGCATCCGGGTTTGCCCGAGGCAATGGCCGGGGTTTGCGCGCGCGTCGAAGCCGTTTTTCGCGGGCGTCTTTTCCATCCGCCCTCCATGTCGGAAGCCGCCCGGGAACTTGCCCTCGACGACGGGACCTGCGGGCACGCCATCAGGGTCCTCAAGGATTTTGGACGCCTGGTGGAGGCCCCGGACCGCGTGGTCTTTCACAGCGACGCGATCGGCGAAGCCGCCGCCAAAGTGGTGGAACACATCGAAAAAAACGGCCGGCTTGACAGCGTGGATTTCAAATACCTGGTCGGCACCACGCGCAAATACGCCTTGCCGTTGCTCGACTACCTGGATGCTATCGGAGTCACGCGGAGAGAAGGAAACACGCGCTATCTCCGCGAAAACCACTGAGCGCTCTGTTCGACCGGAAACGGTCCGAGCTTCGCATCGAGTTCGATGCGAAATTCTTCCTTCATGCTGGGAGGCACTCGCCACGAGTGCCGGCAGGTGCCGCCTCACCCGTATTCGAATGTTCCTCGTTCAAGGACTTTGCCCTCGCGGTTGAGGATCTTGAAATCCGGCGGAGGCTGACGATTTCCGCCCATGTGTCCGCCCGCCTCGTAAGTCTCCCCGCCGGCGCCGCACAAAGAAAAGCCGATGTTGGCGGTGTCCCCGCTCCAGGTGACTTGAAATTTTGGAGTGAGCGGAGACCCCACCTTCAAGGCGGTGGTTTGGCCGGGCTGGATGGAGATTTTCGACAGATCACGGCCCGCGCTGTTGCCGTGCAGAGTCCAGTCCACTCCTCCCTTTTTTGAGGACAGGCGGAAATACGACGTGGAATATTCGCCGGCCGGCACCTTCCATTCCCCTTTTTCCCCCGCATCGAGAAAGACCACGCCATTTTCGGAAACGAGAACAATCCCCACGTCGGGAGAACACTTTTCCAAGGTGCCCAATTCCGGCTGGATCTCGCGGATGCCGAGGGAGGAACTGTCCGCCCCCGGAGTCAGCTCGTAGTAGTGTCCGCCAAACCCGAGGGTCGAAACGAGCGGCAGGACCTCGCTGCGGTAGTCGAACTGGCGGTCGCCGTTCCAATCCACGGCGATGCAATCGAAAGGCGTCTGCGGCCCGCTGCCGCGCCCGCGCATGTTTTCCCCGCGAAACCCCGGAGCAAGCCGGCCGTCGAAATCCGCATCAACCAGATCAACATCCACATTGCGGCCGGCAAAGGTCGAAGACCCGCTGAAGCCCTCCACAGGCACCATCCTCAAATAGCCATTGGCCTTTCCTGAGGAACTCCTGGAAGGGGTTTTCGTAATCAGCAGTTTGAATGGGGAGCCTTTCTTTCCCGGCAACGTCCCCGTCTCCATGACAAGCGGCCCAAGTTCATACTGGCCGTAACCCGACGAGCTGTTTTGAGGGGAGTGGGAGGTGCTTTGCGCGGAGAGAGTTTTCGCATTTTGCAGGTCTCCGCCTCCCTTCGGATCGAAAAAAACTTTCGCGCTGTTTGCCGCCGGGGATCCGAAATCAACAACCAGCGGGACCTGTTGGCCGGCGATGGAAATCTCAAAGTATGCCGGCGAGGCGCAGGCGGGTTCGGATTTCATCGATGAGGGCGGGGATGGGAGCGGCTGGTAGTATCGCCCGGTAACAACCGACAGGTCGGCCCCCTTCTTCTCGGATGTGTGGCGCGTGAGCCGGACCGTATGCGTGCCGGATAACCCCATGCGGGGACGCGTGGCGCTGGGTTCCGCGACGGCGGCGGAAGCGGAGGGGGAAGGCATGGGAATGGGCGCGGATTTCGGGGTGGCTGCAGCCGGCGGCTTGTCCGCGGCAAGTTCCTGCTGGCGCGCGTCGTAGCTCTGCCAGAAATTTGTCTGCTCGGGGTCGATGGACGCCGCGATGCTGCCGACAGCAACAAGCAGCCGGCCTTTCTCGATGGCAACAAGCTTCAATTTCTGCGACGGCAGCAACGTCGCCTGGCCGACCTTGCGCCCGTTCATCGAGAGGTCCACGG
>JBAWVC010000173.1:0-4981 GCA_037147455.1 Verrucomicrobiota bacterium
CGCGCGGCGAAAAGGCGGTCTTCGGCCAGATGGTCACGTTCGAATCCCGCCGCGGGGCCAAGGTCCTCGAGCGGTTCGGGTTCCGCGTCATCGGCAAAAAAGAGATCACGAAATACCGCGGCAAGCACCCCGAGGCGGTCTATCTCACGACCGCGGTCAAGCAGCTCGTTTGAGGGCCGCCTATTTCCGGAAGACGACGATCCGGTTCGAGTTCGTCCCGCGCTTGTTGTTATCGACGCCCCAGCAGTTCGAGGTTTTCGTGAACGACTGGGAGTTGATGATCACTTGCTCGGGAACAAGCCCGGCACGGATTCCGGCGGAAACAATTTCCAGTTCCAAACGAACCGTCCCCTTGCGCACTTCACCGACCTCAAAAGCAATGACCCCGCCATTTTTCAAGACGCGCCGGAGCTCCCGAAGGGAATCTTCCATGCGGGCCGTCCATTCGGGGATCGACCGCAACTGCCAAAGTGAGGACTTCTCGATTTCGATCCCGCAAAACCACATCCTCATCCAGTTGTCCTGCAGATAATCCACCTCGTTCAAAAATGGCGGCGAGGTGACAACCAGGTCCACGCTGTTGCTGGCGACCTGCGGGATCCTGTCTGCCGAGGCATGAAACAGTTTCGGTGTGTGTTTGGAATATCCATCCGGAAGAGCATCCCTGAGCAGGGAACGGGTTTTTTTCAAAACCAACAGCCGTGTGTTCCGGTATTCCGGGCGTTGCTTCAGCTTCGCGTTGATCTTTTTCTGTCGCTCAATCGAGACCGCCTGGTTGGGCGGAAGCGTATAGACGGAAAAGAACCCGTTCGAGTGGCCGGTAAGCCGGTTCGCGGCGACCATCTCGATCCACTCGTCCACGCCATCCATCAAGCCGAGTTCCCGGCGCTGCTGGAAATAGGCCATCCATCCCTGAATTTCCTGAAGGGTGTCCGGATGGAAGAATTCCAGCAGCCCGTCCGACTCGATCTCCGTTGAATTCAAGACCGCGGAATTCAACCGGTCTTTGATCTGTTCCAAAGTTGGCGGACGCAGCCGCGGGAGGGCGAGCCTGACGGAGAGAGGATTGACATCGCTGCCGATCGTCCGGCACCCGTGCAGCCGCGCCTCGATGAGAGTGGTTCCTCTTCCGAGAAATGGATCAAAAACCACGCTGCCGGGAGGGGCATGCCGTTTGATGAAGTATTCCGGCAGCTGCGGCTTGTAGCACGCACGGTAAGAAACCTCGTGGATCGAGTGCCCGTCCCGTTGCTTCGATGTCCAGAATTCGCCCTCATGAATCGCAACTTCGGTTTTTCCGAAAGAATGCCGGGTGACCTCGACATTCTTTGGGAGGGGCAACGTCTCCTCGAATCCACCCAGGGAAAGCTGCATCAGAAAATGATGCTCCTCTGGCTGCAGGTGCAAAGATTTTTTCGGCTGACCGAGGCTTCGGGCCTCAGGGCGACAAGCTCTGCGGGTTCCAAATTTAAAGCGAGATGACCTGGGCGGCGATGATGTCGGCGTCGGCGGTGAGGCGGGCGAGGACGGCGGCGTCGGGCAGGCTGTCGAGGTTGAGGAGGGTGAGTGCGCTGCCGCCCTGTTCGGTGCGGGAGAGGCTCATGCTGGCGATGTTGATGTTCTCCTTGCCGAGGAGGGTCCCGATGTGGCCGACGATGCCCGGGCGGTCCTTGTTTTCGAGGAGGAGGACGACGCCGGAGGGCGTGACCTCGACCGGGCGGCTGTTGACACGGACGATGCGCGGGTCGTTTTTCGCGCCGAAAAATGTTCCGCCGACCGAGATCTTGTTGTCGCCGCTGAAGACCGCGACGTGGAGCCATTCGTTGAAGTCGGTCTGCTCGCTCGAGCGGATCTCCTCGACGTTGAGGCCGAGCGTGACGGCCATGGTGCGGACGTTGACGCTGTTGACTTCCTCGCCTCCGGCATTCTTGAGAAACCCGGTGAGGATCGCGCGGCTGATCGCCTCGGTCGGCATCTCGACCGCCTTGCCGCCGTAGGTGATGACGATCCGGTCGTTGCGCTTGGGCGCGAGCTGGGCGGCGAAGCGCCCGAGTTTGTCGCCGAGCGTGAGATACGGCTTCACGATGGCGGCGGTCTTGGCGTCGATGCTCGGCATGTTGACGGCGTTGCGGATCTCGCCTTCGAGGAGGGCGGCCCGGATCGCCTGCGCGATTTCGATACCCACGTTTTCCTGGGCCTCGGCCGTGCTGGCTCCGAGGTGCGGCGTGAAGACGATGTTCGGAAGTGCGCGCAGCGCGAAGTCCGCCGGCGGGGGCTCGACCTCGTAAACGTCCAGCGCGGCGGCGGCGACCTGACCGGATTTCAGGGCTTCGCCGAGAGCGGCCTCGTCGATGAGTCCGCCGCGGGCGCAGTTCACGATCCTCACGCCTTTTTTGCAGAGCGCGAGCCGTCGGGCGTCGAGCATATGGCGGGTCTCGTCGGTGAGCGGCATGTGCATGGTAATGAAATCCGCCTGCGGCACGAGCGTGTCGAGGTCCTCGACGAGCTCGACCTGGAGGCTGCGGGCGCGGCTGACCGAGAGGTAGGGATCGTAGGCCACGACCCGCATGCCGAAGGCGATCGCGCGGCGGGCCAACTCGGTGCCGATCCGGCCCATGCCCAGGATGCCGAGCGTCTTGTTGTAAAGCTCGACTCCCTCGTATTTTTTGCGATCCCACTTGCCGGCCTTCACGCTGGCGTCCGCCTGCGGGATGCTGCGCGCGATGCTCATCAGGAGCGAGAATGCGTGTTCGGCAGTCGAGATCGTGTTGCCGCCGGGCGTGTTCATCACTATGACTCCGTGGCGCGTCGCGGCGTCCACATCGACGTTGTCCACCCCGACCCCGGCGCGGCCGACGACCTTCAATTTCTTCGCGGCATCCAGAACGGCGGCTGTGACTTTCGTCTGGCTGCGCACGACAAGGGCGGAAAATTTCGGGATGAGGGCGATGAGCTCCGCCTCCTTGAGGCCGGTGTTGACGACGACTTCGAGGGCGCCGCCGGCGGCGAGTTCTTCGACCCCACGTTGGGAGACCGGATCGGCTACGAGGACTTTTGGTAATGGCATTTTCTTTTTTGGGATTCTGAATTATCTATTGGACCGACGGTTGCGGCAGCCCTGCACGAGATGGGTGTGATAATGCCAAACCGCCTCCACGGAAAACCAAATTTTTATGCGCTGGTCCTATAAAGTCGCCCGGGTGGCCGGAATCGAAGTCAAAATCCACGTCACGTTCCTGCTGGTTCTGGCGTATTTCGGCATAATTTACTGGCAGCAGGGGGGCGTGCGGGGCGCTGTCGAGGGGGTCGGGTTCACGCTGCTGCTTTTCCTGTGCGTCCTCCTCCACGAGTTCGGCCACGCGTTCGCGGCGCGCGCCTACGGAATCCGCACCCCGGATATTACGCTGTTGCCCATCGGGGGCGTCGCCCGGCTCGAGCGCATGCCGGACAAGCCGGTCCAGGAGCTCGTGGTCGCGATCGCAGGACCCGCGGTGAATGTCGTGATCGCCCTCGGGCTCGTCGCGTTCATGGCCGCAAAGCTCAGGATGTCGGATCTGACCGACATCGAGCGGGGCGGCCTGGTGGAAAACCTGCTGGCCGTAAATGTCATGCTGGTGGTCTTCAATGCGATCCCCGCCTTCCCGATGGACGGCGGCCGGGTTCTTCGCGCGCTGCTCGCGATGATGATGGATTACACGCTGGCCACGCTGATTGCGGCACGGGTCGGCCAGGTGCTGGCGGTGGGCTTTGCGGTGGCGAGCTTCTTCGGTCAGAGCATGTTGCTCTTCATCGCGGTGTTCGTCTTTTTCGGCGCGCAGCAGGAACTCGCCTATGCGAGATTCCGCTCGGGGGGTGCGAAGCGCAAGGTTTCGGACGTGATGTATTCCGGTTATGCCGCCATCCCAACCGAGACCCCGGTCGCCCGCGCGCTGGCGCTTGTCCGGGCGAGCAGCCAGGGGATTTTTCCCATTGTTGACCCTCAGCTTCGCGCCATCGGAATCGTGAGCATCCGCTCCTTGGAAGCGGCTGCGGCGGACGGGTTCGGAGACCGCCTGACGGATGCTCTTGCTCAGCCCGTCGCCAGAATCCAGGGCGACACGCCGCTCACGGCTGCCATGGCTTCCATCCCGCCCCGCGTCCCTGTGGTCGTGGAAAATCCCTCCGGCCAAATCGTGGGCTTGCTGGCTGTTCAAGGGTGAGCCGGAACGTTATTATCCCGAGGGATTGAATGCCAACTTCACACGACCACCACAAGGGGATTGCCCCGCACCAGTGCGGCCAGTGCTGCACGCACATTGACGGGATCAGCGTCACGCTGGACCGCCATCCGATCATCGAAGATGTTTCGCTCCATCTCCATTGCGGGGAGCTGACGACGGTGGTGGGGCGGAACGGTGCCGGAAAATCCACCCTGCTGCGCGCCCTGCTCGGCGAAGTCCCCCACACGGGAAGCATCCACTTCCTTCCCGTTTTCGGCCCCGGCCGCGAGGACTCTCCGGCGATCGGCTACGTTCCGCAGGGCCTGGATTTCGACCGCTCCTCCCCCTTCAGCGTCTGCGATCTTTTCGCCGCATCCACCTCGCGGTTTCCGGTCCCCCTCGGGAGCCGGGGAGGAGTCCGCCAAACCGCCCTCGCCGCGCTGGAGAACGTCGAGGCTGGCGAACTCCTGGATCGCAGGCTGGGGAGGCTTTCCGGCGGGGAGCTCCAGCGCGTGCTGCTCGCCCTGTCGCTGACCCCGGTGCCAAACCTCCTTCTCCTCGACGAGCCGGTTTCCGGGATCGACCTGCCGGGGCGCGAGCTTTTTTACCGCACGGTTTCCGAACTCCGGCACCGGTTCGACCTCTCGATTCTGATGGTCTCACACGATCTGGCGGGCATTGCCTCGGTCTCCGACCGCATCGTCTTTCTCGACCGCCGGGTCGTCTGCGTCGGCTCCCCCAAGGAGGTCCTGGCCAACCCGGACTTCCGCCACGCGTTCGGG
>JBAWVC010000174.1:0-4978 GCA_037147455.1 Verrucomicrobiota bacterium
ACTTCCGCGCCATCCTCGCCGGGTGAACCCGCACGGGGTTCACCGAATATTTACCATTAAGCCCGGCGTTTGGCTCTCCCATCCTTTGCTCTAAAAATATTCGGTGGCACGCCGACCAATCGTGGCTGGCGTCTTGATCGCCGCTTTTTCCGTGCTGGTGGCATTCGCCAATGATCGGGTTAAGCGAACGCGCTCGACAAATCGTAAAGCGGGGTCAGGCGAGACTCAGACAAGAGCAAGGACGGATTTCCGTAGCGGGCGGATGCGGGTGACCTCCCGCCGGGCAAAGCAAAAATTCCTGTTGTCTGCGGGACGCATCGGGCACAATGCTTTTCTGTGAGCAAAAAATTGCGCAATCGGCTTCTCGCCTTGGTCTGCCTGCTGGTCTTTTTGGCCGTCGGGGTTCTTTTTTACGTGAGCTGGGTTGTCCAGCGGCCGTTCGCCATCATTCTTTTTCTCTCCGACAACCTGAGCCCGTCCGCGGTGACCTCGGCGAGGATCTATGCGGGGGGCGCGGATTTCCGGCTCGAGATCGAGAAGTTCCCCCATCTCGCACTGCTGACCACCCAGGCGAACGATTTTGCGGTGGCGGATTCCGCCTCCGCGGCCGGAGCGATCGCCACGGGCCAGAAACCGAACAACCGGACCCTGCGCTTGGAAGCCGGGCGGACGCCATTGCCTACGCTGATGGAACTGGCCCACAGGAGGGGGCGGGCGACCGGGATCGTTTCCAACAACTCGCTGACCGATGCGACGCCGGCGGCGTTCTACGCCAAAACCACTGATCCGCTGGACTTCCAGGCTCTCGCGCTGCAGCTGGCGGAAACAGCCGATGTCAACGTGTTCCTGGGCGGCGGCACCGCGGATTTTCTCCCCGACACCAAGGACGGCCGCCGCAAGGACGGGCGGGATTTGATTCTCGAAATGCGGAACAGGGGATACGACATCGTCCGCAACCGGCAGGAGATGGAGAGCACCCCGCTCTGGCGTGCGCCGAAGGTCCTCGGGCTTTTCAGCACGGGGCCGCTTGCCTATGCCGATGAGGTGCAGGTTTCCGCCGCGCAGCCCTCCTTGTCGGAGATGGTCCTCCAGGCCATCCTGCAGCTCCAATACAACCCGAAAGGGTATCTGCTCGTGGTGGATGCGGGGCTTGCCGGAAAAGCCTCTTCACGGAACGAAGCGGAGAGGACGCTGAAGGAGATCGTCGCGCTCGACCAGGCGGTGTCCGTGGCCAGGAAATACGCGGGGGACAAGGCCCTCATCGTTGTCGCCGGAAAACAGAACTCCGGCGGGCTACGGCTCAACGGCTATTCTTTCCGCAACGACAAAGGCGCCGCGGTTCTTGGAATCAACGCCCAGGGGGTCCCCTCGCTCACCTGGTCCACGGGACCCGGATCCGGACAGACCATGACGCCGTCCGGAATCGCGCACACGGAACCCTCCGCGTTCACCACCGCCGCGGCCGTGGGAACCGCGGAGGATGCCATCGCGGTCAGCTCGGGCCCCGGCTCGGAGGAACTCATCGGATTTCGCGACAACACCGATATTTTCCACTTGATCCAAAAAGGCCTGTGAGCCGGTGATGATTATTTCCCGAACCGGCAGATTTCTTTGATGATGCGGGGGAGGGCGAGGATGTTTTCGTCCGGCGTGCCGCCCATGAGGTCGCTCGAGGAGAGGATGATGCGTTCCCCGAACCACTCGTGGAGCTTGCGCACATGGTTTTCGATCCAGGGGATGTCGTTGTTCGGGATGCCCTGCGTGTTGTCGAGCCCGCCGTAGAAAAGCAGGCGGTTGCGGTATTTCGCGGCGAAGCTCTCGAGGTCGTTGCACGAGAACTGCAGCGGGTGCATCCCGTCGAAGCCGCAGTCGATGACCATCTCGACGAGCGCGTCCGGCAGGACCCCGTCGGTGTGGAAAAAGACCTTCTTCCCGCGCCGGTGGGCTGCCTCCACGAGCCGGCGGTTGTATTGGAAGACGTGCTCCTTGAGAAAATCCGGCGAAACCATGAGCGCGTTCTCGGTCGAGACGTCGTCGCCGACGATGAGGAGGTCGATCTCACGGCGGCAGATTTCATCCACCATGTTTTCGAGCGTGCCGATGATCGATTCCTGCAGCCGCCGCACGCGCCCGGGCTCGTCGTAAACATCCATCAGAAAATTTTCCGACCCGCGGAACGTGTCCATGCAGGCGTGAAAAATCGAGGGGAACATGACCGCCACCCCGTAGCGTTCGCCGTGGAGAGCGATGTGGTTGTCGAGATCGATAAACCATTCGGCCTCGCAGCCGGTGGGAAACGGATAGCTGTCGAGATCGCTCCAGTCGTTGAGGAGCACGCCGTCGATCCATGTCACCTCCCCGTGCTTCACGTATTTCACCAGCGGCCAGCGCACCCAGAACGAGCGGTGGCGCATGTCGTCGTCGAGCAGCCGCGCGTGAAAATCCTCCCCGTAGGTTGCGCGCATGCGCTGCGCGATGTCGGGGCCGACGCTGATGCGGTAGGGCGTCCGCTCGGGCGTTCCGCCCATCAGCACGCTTCGCACATTTTCTTTCGGTGTTTTCATGGGTTTTTAGCAGAAGGAAGAACGCGGACGGCTCCGCTTGTGAACCAACCGATACAGGATATCCCGCCGCTCATGCAACCATAACGTGAACTTTCACGGTTTGTTGGTGGCGTTTCGCGCGTTGTTGCTGAACCGATGCGTTTCGATGACGAAAAGCGGGAGTTTGCCGGACAAATTGATCGGTTCAACAAAATGGGCTTCGACACAGTTGTGCGGCAGTTTATTTACTCTATGATATTATTCAAACTATGAAATCCATTCTACTCCTGCCTCTTCTTATCGGGCTCTCGGCCGTTCAAGCATCGGACCGCATCAATATCGCGGAAGACGAAGCCACTCACAGCGCGTATAACGATGGCTGGCAGCCGGGAAAGAATTCCGGGACCGGCTTCGGGCCCTGGACATTCAAAACCACGGGGGGGGTGGGATCCGACACCCACTGCGGTTTTTTCATCGCCACCTCCACCGCGCAGCCGGACCTCGAGAACGCAGGGCTGGCCGGAAAGGCGTTCGGAATGTTTGCGAATGGCATGGAATTTGAAGTGGCCAGCGCATTCCGCACCTTTGACGCCCCACTCGCGGTCGGCGATTCCTTCTCGCTGCTCATGGAGTGCGGCGAATTCGTGAAGAAATTCGCAACGGATGACCCCCGTCCCGGCGTGGTCGGTTTTTCGCTGCGTTCGGATTCTGCTGTTGGTGGCTGGGATGATTGCGCGCTCGGCGCGCGGTTCCAGTTCGGGTTTTACCAGGGCGAGGGAAATTACCAGGTCTTCGATGGCGGGGAGGATCATGACACCGGGGTGCCATTCACAACGGGCGGGGTTTCGGTCACCGTGACGCTCGTCACCCCCGATACCTACAATTTGGAAATCACACAGCTCGATACCAAGGAGACAAAGAAACTCGAAGGCCGCAAGCTCGGTGGCGATGCGGGCAAACCGATCGAAAGCTTCGCCATCTACAATCAGGACGGTGAAACCAGCGACGCCTACTTCAACGGATTCCAGGTGTCCCGTGTCGCTTCGTCGATTCCCCGTTAATAAACACCGGCAACCACCAAATCTCCCGATGCCCCCAATCGTCCGGAAAGAGTTGAACTGTTCATCGTTTGTCGGTGCGGTGATTTTTCTCACGGCGATTTGTCTGTCCAGGCTGGCGGTGGCGGCCAATAGCGACGTTTACGTTTCGCGGTTTTGGCACAACCACCAGCCGACGTATTGGCCGGAGTGGAACAGCAACGGCGGCGAGAACAGCAGGGTGCAATACGCGTGGGATTCGATCGTTCTCAAGCCGGGGCAGACGTATGGCTATTTACTTTTGTCGCCCGTCACCGGACAGCATCCGGAAAACAATCTGTCCGACATCTTCGGACTCGACGACCGCCGGAACGCCTACCAGAGCGGCCCGCGCAATTCGCTGACGACGTTCGACAGCCGTGGAGGGTTCGCGATCAGCTACTCGGGTTCGCTGATCGATAATATCCGGCAGCTCGGAGGGTATAACCAGCTTGGCTACGGAAGCGGATGGAACAGCGGCTACAAGGAGGCGCGCGGATGGAAGACGCCGTCCGGTTCGACGCGCATGGACATGGTGGGCTTTACGTATCACCACGCGATGGCCCCGCTGCTGCCGAAATCGGTTTTCCGCAAGGAGCTGCAGATTTTCAAGCAGGCCTGGTGGAAGGCGTGGGGCGGAAACGCCGACCTCAGCGACCACTCGAAGGGATATTTTCCGACCGAGATGGCCTACTCGCAGACCCTCATCGATGTCCTGGCGGACGAGGGCTACCAGTGGGTGATCGTCCCCAGCCACCACTTCAGCCGGACGTGCCCGACCTACATGGGCGACGCGACCTACACCTCCCCGGAAAATAACGCATGGAAGATTTTCTCCAGCCCGCCGAACAAGGCCGACCAGATCGGGCCTTCGCCGACCGAGGGCTGGTGGTATGGCGAACCGAACCCCGGCAACGCGGCGCGCAACGTGGCCCCCTACGCCTACCAGCTCCACAAGGTCAAATACGTCAACCCCGAGACCGGCGCGGAAAAAACCATGGTCGCCGTGCCCTCGGACGACGTGCTTTCCTACCGCTACGGGTATGCCAATGAGGGCACGGGAAAAATCGGCCAATACATCGCCCCGTTCGCCACCGACTCCGCGCATCCGGTCATGGTGATGCCCGCGACCGACGGCGACAACGCGTGGGGCGGGGGATCGAGTTCGTGGCAGGAAGCAACCCCTCAGCTCTTCAACGGCGCCTCGAGCTCGGGCTACAACCCCTCGACCCCGCAGGATTTTGTCAATAAATACGGGGGAAACGCAACGCCCGCCCACATCGAGGACGGCGCAGGGCGCATCTCCGATAAGTGCAAAAAAAGCTGGACTACACTTTCAATTGAGAGCAAAGAGGGGCC
>JBAWVC010000175.1:0-4971 GCA_037147455.1 Verrucomicrobiota bacterium
TCAACAAAGGCAAAATCACCGTCTTCGGCGGCAGCCAGCTCCGCCCGAATTTCCACGTCCGCGACTGCGCCGAACTCTATGTGAAATGCCTCGCCTACCCGGACGCCCTCATTGATGGGAAAGTCTTCAATGCCGGCTACCAGAACCTCTCCCTCGACTCCATCGCCGAAAAGGTCCGAGAAATCGTAGGGAGCCATGTGGAAATCGCCCACACCCCCACCGACGACAACCGATCCTACCATATCTCGTCCGAAAAAATCGCCCGCGAGCTCGGCTTCTCCCCGCGCTTCACGATCGAGGATGCCATCCGCGAACTCACCGGCGCCTTTCGCGCGGGTAAAGTTAAAGACCCGCTCAACAACCCGCTCTATTTCAATATCAAGCGGATGCAGGAAATCCACCTCGCTTGACTTTCTCGCCGCCATCGCCTGCGAGGGTGGCGCGGACAATTTCTCACCTTCAAAGGTTGTCGGCTGCGTAAACCCGGCAAGTCACGCCGTCGATCATTGGCGCGAAAATCGTCCGGTGTTCTTTAGCGCGGTTGTATTGGCTCATGCCAAACGCATAGCGGGATAGGTATAATCAGTCGGGCACCTCGGCGATGTGCCCAATTATTGGTGGGGACGTCTCGCCGAGACGTCCGTCGAGAGAAGTCGGACGGCTCGGCGAGCCATCCCCACCATCATGATGGCTCACCAGCTTTCCCCTCACGTCAGGATATCTGAAGGTGAGATTATGCGTGTCGGTATATTTGTGTAATTTTATGCGCGTATTCATGGGGATGCTCGCTGATCTATGTCTTTGTGGTGTGATCCGCGGTTGAAAAATCAACGGGAATTCTTCAGATCTATCAAATCACGTCAGGATGTCTGTCGCACGATGCGGCCTTGGTCCGCAGTCGGGCGATTTTTCTGTCTCCCGGTCGGGAAATTTCACCTACGGTGGTTCGCATGAACCCCGCCCCGCCTCCATCCATCGAGCTCATGGCCCCGGCCGGATCATGGGCGTCGCTCGCGGCCGCCCTGAAAGCTGGCGCGGACTCCGTTTACTTCGGGGTGG
This sequence comes from Verrucomicrobiota bacterium, assembly GCA_037147455.1. Lineage (GTDB taxonomy): Bacteria > Verrucomicrobiota > Verrucomicrobiia > Chthoniobacterales > Terrimicrobiaceae > QYQL01. The sequence goes on from JBAWVC010000175.1 coordinate 1,060, forward strand.
GGGAGATGAACATGCGCGCCCGGTCGGCGAACAATTTTGCGGCCGGCGACCTCGGGAAGATTGTCGCGGAGTGTCACAAGCGTGGGGCGAAAGCCTATCTCGCGCTCAACACGATCCTCTTCGACGGTGAACTCGACGCAGCGAAATCGCTTTGCCGGGCGGCGAAGGAGGCGGGCACGGACGCGGTCATCGGGGCGGATCCCGCCGTCCTGCAGGCCGCACGGGCCGCGGGCCTTCCTGTCCATCTTTCCGTGCAGGCGAACGTCACAAACCTGGCCGCCGTGGAGTTTTTTTCCACGTTCGCGGACGTGATCGTGCTGGCCCGCGAACTCAGCCTCGATCAAATCCGCGGCATCATTGACGGCATCCGGATCAACGGGATCGCGGGCCCTTCCGGGAAGCCTGTGCAGATCGAGATATTCGCGCACGGCGCCCTGTGCGTCGCATTTTCCGGGAAATGCCAGATGAGCCTCTCGCTCTACGGGCCGGAGGCCTCGGCGAGCCGCGGCGCATGCTTTCAGCCCTGCCGCCGCAACTACCTCGTCACCGACCGGGAGACCGGCGACGAGCTGGCGATTGACGGTCACCAGGTAATGTCCCCGAAGGATCTCTGCACGCTGCCGTTCCTGGATCAGATTCTCGACGCTGGGGTGGCGGTTTTGAAACTGGAGGGGCGCGGGCGTTCCGCCGATTACGTGGCCACCGTCGTGCGCGTCTACCGCGAAGCCATCGATGCGTGGAAGGACGGCAGCTTCCAAGCAAAGCGGGAGACCGGCGAGTGGATGGCCCGGCTGGCGAAAGTCTTCCACCGGGGATTCTGGGAAGGCGGATATTATCTTGGGAAACCTCTCGGCGAGTGGGCGGGCGCATCGAACTCGCAGGCCACGGAAAAGAAAACCTTCGCCGGAGAGATCACCAAATACTACCCGCGGATCGGCGTCGCGGAGGTCCATGTCCGGGCGGGCTCGATCCGCGTCGGGGATGATGTCTGGATTCTGGGAAACACCACCGGGGCGGTGCGAGCCAAAATCACCAAGCTCCACACCGGCGAAGACGGCCGCCCGGCCAACGAGGCCGGCGCGGGCATTCTCGCCTCATTTCCCGTGCCGGAAAAAGTCCGCGCCGGCGACCAGCTCTACCTCGTTGTGCCTGCAGTCTCGTCCTGAGGGGCGAGCCGCCCGCGAGCTCATCGCGGGTCGGTGATCCTGCCGAGAAAGAGGCAGGCGGAGGTCGGGATGTGCTGGATGGCGAAAAGGAACGGGCGGTCCACGCGCACCTCGAGCGGTTCCATCTGCACCGGCATGGACGTCGCGCGCATCATGACGACCGCCGTGGCCGCTGCGGCCTCGACGCCTTTTTCATCGAGGGCGAAGAAGGTTTTGTGGAACACGTCGGAGAGGTAAAGGTAGTCGTCGGGTTTGCGGGGTGCCATGCCGTCAAAATCGGCGCTTCCGCGCGGGATGTCGAAGGCGTCTTTGACGCCGAGCGACTTCAAGGCGTCCGCCAGCGAGAGGGTCGGCGGCTCGAGCCGGAATTTCGGAAGGAACAGGTGCACGTCCCGGCGCGGCAGGCTCGCGCACTTTTCCATGAGCCCGGCCGAAGGAAGCGCGGCGGGGCCGTCCTTGTCGGGGAGCAGGATGAGAAATTGAAATTGTCCCCCGCGGAACGGCACCCCCACGGCCTGGAATCCGGGCAGTTCCGCATAGCCGAACGAGCCGGTGCGGGACATCGTCGGCACGGCGGCCGAGTCGCGCCCGCAGACAAGAAACGGAAGCTCCTTCGTCGCCCCCGCCATAAACTCCTCAGCCCACGGAATTTTCAGATAGAGAGCGTTGGCCAGAACGAGCGTGGTCGTCCGGTCGAGAGCGTTCGCGGGGATCAAGTTCCGGATCCGCTTTTCCGTCTGCCCCTCGACCCATTGGTTGATGAGGCCGGCCACGCGCGCGGGATCGCCTTGAAAATCCATTTCCTCCAACGGGGCCGAAAACTGCCGTTTCAACATCTCGAGGAACGCGGGGCGAAAGGCAAACCCGGCCGCGCCGAAGAGCCTGTTGGCGATATGAAACGAAGTGTCCTTGCCGCAGCGCTCCCGCGACGCGGACAGCGCGGCGTCCAGCTTTTCGAACCCGTCCGCCAGCTCGGCGGGGTTATCGGGAAAGCCGAGCGCCGCCGCCATCTGGCTCATCGTGGTGCCCCGCGCCCCGGCATAGGTCATCGCCAGCGCGGCCTGGATCGAGTAGGGGGACAAACACAGGTTCGCATCCGTTTTCTCCACAGCCCGGAAGATCCGAAGCCCGCCCTCATTGACGGCTTGGGCGGCCGTGTTTCCAGCGGATGCTGTGCAGGTCATCATCAGGAGCGGGAGAAGGGACAGGAGGGTTGATTTCATTCGGCGTCGGCGGCCGGTTTTCCGGGAGAGGCTTTCGGTTGCGGGGCGCCTTGTGGTTTCAGGACGCTTTGGATGAGGGCCTGGGTTTGAGGGTTGTCGAGAAGGCGCTTCATCACCGGAGATTGCATCAGGGAGTTGTAGTCGCCGCTTTGAATCGCCTGCATCACCTGCGGGTCGTTCAGGACGGCTTTCATGTCCGGGTTGTTGGAAAAATTCGTTACAGCATTCATGCCATCGTGGGTGGACACCAAGTTCTGCACTTTTGAAGACAATGAGGACCGCAGCGATTCCAGGCTTGCGGGAGCCGGCGCCTGGGCGGATGGGGCGTCGGGCTGGCTCGCGCAGTTTGTCGCGGGCGCTCCCTCACTTTGGGCAGAGGTTCCTTCTGCCCGGATCGAAACCACTTCGCCGCTCGGAATTTTGATCTCTCCGAGAATGGGGGATTTCGCGACGTAGAAGCCGCCCGACATTTCCGTGACCCGCGCCCGGATCACGCTGCTGTCCTTGAGCGTGATGACCTGCAGGCCGGCGTCGCCGGAAAAAAGCGGGGTGGAAATCGCGAGGAAAGCAACCAGCCGGAGAATCATAGCAGCGGCAACCTACACCGGTTCGGAAAGTTTTCCCATAAAAAGGTGATGGGGTTCGGAGGGGTGAACGCGGTCCCGTGGCTCCGTCATCCTGTCCGCGCAAACAATCCGGCAAAAGTTTTTAAAAGAGCCGGAGGCCAGAGCCTCCCCGGTCACGCGCGCTTCACCAGTCGGCATTCGACCCGCGGGTGTCGACGTGGGTGAAGCCGGGGTATTGGCCGACGCCGCCTTTGAAGAGTCCGGCCTTGCGCATGTCGCGCGCGGTTGCGGCCACCTTGCGCGGGGAGGCGTTGAAGCGCATGTCCACGGCGTTGTTGCGCATGTGGTAGGAATGGCTTTTTGCTCCCGGGCAGGTCGCGTTGTAGGCGGGGCAGCGGTAAACGGAGATTACCTCGTGGACCGGCTCGCCGAGGCGGGCGGAGACCTTGTCTACAGCAAGCAGCGTGCTGCGGATATTTCCCCAGAGCTGGCGGGGGGGCAGCGTGTTGTGGATCCGCCCGTGCGCCTTCGCGTGGGTGTCCATGATCTGCTGCACGGAAATTTTTTTCAGCCCCATCCGGGTAAGGAATTTTCTATAAACCTCGCCGTTGTATCCCAGAACACCGCGCAACGAAGGAGGGACGGACGACCGGTCGGGAGTCTCCCCGGGCTCGCCGTTGAGGACGTCAAAAATGCTCCACATGGCATCCGCCTTGCCCGCGCCCACGAGCATTCCTGCCCCGGCACACAGGATCAAGCCCATCAGCCGCCGGCGGGGAATAATGATCTGTTGATGTTCCATGACTTTCAAGGTTTAGAACAAAGCACAATTTTCTGATGCGGAAAGTGCTTTTTCAAGAAAAGTTGCAGCAACTCCCGTGCCATGGCGGGGCTCGGAAGTATTGATTTATCTCAAAAAAAGGCGTGGCGGTTTTGAAAAAGTTCGTGTAGGTCGAA
>JBAWVC010000176.1:0-4970 GCA_037147455.1 Verrucomicrobiota bacterium
CACCCTACCAAACCGAACATGAACAGAACATGAATCGGCGGAGTTTTTTTTTTATTCCGGCAGGGTGATGCGGAACGTGCTGCCGGTGCCGAATTCGCTGGAGACGGCGATGGTGCCCCCGTGGGCTTCGACGATGGCCTTGCAGATGGCCAGACCGAGACCGGTGTTGCCGGACTGCTGCCCGCGCGACACGTCGGCGCGGAAGAACCGGTCGAAGATGCGGCCCTGCATTTCCGGGGCGATCCCGACGCCGGAATCTTCGACCTCCAAAAAGGAACCTCCCTCCGCGCGCCCGGTCCGGAGGCGGATCTGTCCGCCGGGTTTGTTGTATTGGATGGCGTTGCGGAGCAGGTTGAGCGCGACCTGGAGGAGGCGCGAGCGGTCGGCCTCGCAGGGGGCCGGGCCGAGCGACGGGAGGACCGTGATGCCAGCCTGCTGCGCGAGCGGCCCGACGAGATCGGCCGCGTGTTTTGCGATGTCCTCCAGATCGCAGGGGGCCCTGCTGACCGCCAGCTCCCGGGAGTCGAACTGTGCGAGGAGCCCGAGCCCGTCGATGAGGTCGCGCAGGTGCAGGCCGGCCTCGTGGCAGACATCGATCGTTTCGCGGTAGCGCGCGGGATCGCGCCCGCACTTCCGGGAAAGCTCGCAGCCGGCGAGGATCACCGCGACCGGCGCGCGCAGCTCGTGCGAGGCGTCGGCGATGAACCGGGTCTGCCGCCCGATCATGTCCTCGAGGTGGTCGAACGTCCTGTTGAGGACCCGGGCGAGGTCGCCGAGCTCGGAGCGCTGCCCCTTGGCATTAATCCGCTCGGAGAGATTCCCGCCTGCAATGCCCGCGGCCGCCCGGCTGATTTCCCGGACCGGCCGCAGCCCGCTCCCGATCAGGCGGAATCCCACAAAAGAAAAGAACGCGACCGTCACGGCGCCGAGCCCGACGGCGAGAGGGAGCGTGCGGAACGCCTGCTTTTCGATGGTTGCGCGGGGTTGCCCGAGAGCGACCACGTCGCCCACGACGGAGGGGACGACGACGACCCCGAGCGTGCCCGCATCGGGGGCCAGGGAAAACGGCCCGCCCGCCGGCCCGCTCACGCGAAAGCCGGCCGGGGCGTTGGGGGAGCGGAAGATCTCGCGGCCCTGCCAGTTGACCGCGACGAGATAGATCCCCTCGTTCATCAGTTCCGCCACGCGGTGGTGGAAGACGGGGTTGTCCACCGGGCCGGCGCGCACGGGGCGCTTCGCGGGATCCGCGAGCGAACCGGGATCCTCCGACGGAGGGAAAACAAATGGGGAAAGCTGGAACCCCATCTCCTGCATCCGCCGCTCCGCCTGATGTTGGCCGGCCCGCAGATCCGTCCAGAAATGTGCGGCCGCCAGGAAGGCGAGAGCCGCAACGAAAAGCGCGGTGTAGTAGAGAAAAATCTGCCAGCGGATGCTGTCGGGCAGGGGCTTCATGCGACGAGCTGGTATCCCATTCCCCGGCGCGTGAGGATCCGCTCCTTCCCGAATTTTTGGCGCAGCTTGTAGATGTAAACGTCGAGCATGTTCGACATCGAGTCGCCGCGCTCGTCGAAGATCTGCGCATCCATTTCCGCCCGCGTCACCACCCCGCCGCGGTTCCGGGCGAGGAGTTCGAGCAGCGCGAATTCGCGCGCCGTGAGCACGACCGGCCGGCCGTCGAGCGCGACCGTGCGGGCCACGGTGTCCAGCGAGATCGGGCCGACCGTCAGGACGGGATGGGGAGCCACCGCGCTCCGCCGGATGGCCGCCCGCAGGCGCGCGGCGAGCTCCGAGAGCTCAAACGGTTTGAGCAGGTAGTCGTCGGCCCCGCTGTTCAGGCCCTGCAGTCGGTCGGGCAGGGCACCGCGCCCCGTGAGCATGAGGACCGGCATCGTCCGGCCCTTCGCCCGCAGCCGCCGCAGGACCTCGAACCCGTCGGGCGGCGGCATCATGACATCGAGCACGAGGGCGCAGTAGTCCCAGCCGAGCGCCTTGTGGAGCGCCTCCCCGCCGTCCGCCGCCTCGTCCACGGCAAACCCTTCCTCGCGGAGGAAGTCGCGCAGCATGCCGCGCAGGCGGACGTCGTCCTCGACAATAAGAACCCTCATGTGGAGGCGATCCTAGCACGGCCGGGGAGCCGGGTAAACCAACTGCGCCGCCGCACGGTCGCCACCCAGGCTCCGCTCAGTGAGGATGAGGTGCCTGGGGTCGGGATGTAGCTCAGCGTCGGCTGGAGGAAGGCCCCGCCGTAAAGGTGCGCCTGGTAGTAGCACTGAAACATCAGCTCGCTCGAACGGTTGAAGATATTCCGGTTGAGCCACTCCCGGCCCGGGCGCCTGTTTAAAATGTGACGGCCATGTGGAGGCCGAGGACGGTCGCGTTGGCGACGACACCGGTGCCGTTCGGGCGGATGAGGTATTGGAGGAACGGCTGGACATAGGCGAACCGGGTGAGCTGGATCCGGTAGTCGCATTCGAGGACCGCCTCGTAGGTCTGCTGGATCTGCTGCCCGGCCTCGCGGCTGGCGAGGATTTTGTAGTAGCTGTATTGCCCGTAGGCGAGGGCGACGCCGACCTGGTCGTTGTCCCGCCCGGGGATCGGGCCTTTGTAAACCAGTCCGCTGTGGAAGTAGAACGGGAGCGAGTTGTCATACTTCGGCGAGTAGTTGACGAAGCTGAACCAGTAGAGCCCTTGCGTGCCAGGCTTTGCGGGCGCGACAGGTTCTTTGAACGACTTTGTCTTGCCGTCCGACGGACCCTTTGCGAGCGGGGCGGGTTCCGGGGAGGGCTCGCGGAAGAGCATCTGGTCGGCCTGCCAGTAGAACCCGTATTTCTGGTCGTATTTGCTCCCGTAGAACGATGTGTTTTCGAGGCCCCAGTAATAGGAGCCGAACGCATACTTGCCGGGAAGCCCCGCGATCTTCGGCGTCACGCCGGTTTCGGTGAGGAAATAGAGCCCGTTCGAGTTGGGCGGATTTGCGAGTTCGAAATAGAGGCCGTGGTTGCGGGTGTTCGTGGCATTCGGCACGGCAGCGTAGAGCCCGGCCTGGAGGTAGCTCCACTCCGTGGGCTTGACCTTTGCATACCCGCCCCAGGCGGCGTAGGTCCCGTTGAACGGGATGTTGGCCCCGATGCCCTTCGTCTGGGTGATGGCGCTGTTGGTGAAGAGCTTCGACTCCGGCTGCTGGGCGAAGAAGTGGTAGGGGTTCTGCCATCCCCCCGAGATCGTGATCATGTTCTCGACGGAGAACAGGTCGCGGGACTCCCATGTGAGATACGCCTGCTGGAACCTCCATTGCTTCCCGCCCTGGTAGACGGTCGGAGTGAACGGCGTGCTGGCTCCGGCGTAGTTGTTGAGGTTGTCGCCGTCCCGGTAGCGCACGCTCCCGAACGCGGAGAGCCCGGGGATGCCGGCCAGCTTCTCGAAATCGAGCTTGAGCGCGAGGTGGATCTCCTCGTCAAAGGCGCCGTGGCGGGAAATTCCGCCGCCGACAACCGCGCCGTAGGTTCCCTTCCAGTTGCCGGAGAAAATGATCCCGTGATCTTCGAGCGTGCTCCGGGCGCCGAACCAGTCGCCGGTGGCGTATTTTCCATCCCACCATTTGGTGACAGGAGATTCTGCGTGAAGTGAGGCGCCGGCCGCAAGCGCGGCGGCGATGATGAGGGAGCGGTATTTTTTCATGAGATTATTATTGCTGTTCAAACTTGTGTTCCAGGTGAGGGGTTGCGGTGTGGAGCATGCGGATCACCACCCAATGCAGCCAGAGGAAGCTTGTGGCGGTGATAAGAAACAGGATGGCAAATGTCGTCTGCGGCACGCCCGTGCCGGCCCATGCGTAGGAAAAGAGAGGAGGCAGGAAAAACCCGCCCAGAGCACCGAGGAGCCCGACAAGCCCGCCGACCGCGCCGACATCCCTCGGGAAATATTCGGGGATATATTTGAAAACGGCCGCCTTCCCGATGCCCATCCCGCAACCCACCAGAAAGATGAGAATCGTGAACAGCCAGGGGTTCATGACAAACCGCATGATGCTGATCGTCGCGCCAAGGTCGGATTTGCTGGGAGTATAGAGAACGATATGCCCGTTCGGCGCGGCGAGGAGCAGGAGGCAAACCGACATGCTGCCAAAAACCCAATACATCACGCGACGGGCACCGAATTTGTCTGCGAACCATCCGCCGAGCGGACGCAGCAGGCTTGCCGGAAAAATGAAAAGCGTGGTGAGCAGCGCCGCCTGCGCGAGCGGGATCCCGAAGACGTCCACGTAGTAGCGCGGGAGCCAGACCGAAAGCGCGACATACGCGCCGAAGACCACCACGTAATACAGGCTGAACCTCCACACCCGGACCTCGCGCAGAGGCCGCAGCAGCTCCCGGAGCGGGCGCCCCTTGCCCGGCACATGGTCGTGCGAAGGGCTGCCGAGCCACATCGCCGCCGCCATGAGCAGCAGCAAGATCGAATACAGAAAAGGAACGAACCGCCATCCGCCGGGAACAACCCCCCCGAAAAATCCCACGGCGGGCACCAGCGCGATCATTGCCGGGCCGATCAGTTTGGTGACCGAAGCCCCGACGTTTCCGGCCCCGAAGACGCCGAGCGCGAGGCCCTGCCGTTCCCGGGAAAACCATGCGGAGTTCCATGCGATGCCAACCGAAAACGAATTGCCAGCCATGCCGACAAGGAACGCATAGACCATCAGCTCCTCATACGTCTTCGCCCGGCTTACCATCCAGGCCGGGATCGCCGTAAACAGCACCAGCAGGGTAAACACCTTCCGCCCGCCAAACCGGTCGGCCAGCAGCCCGAAGAGCAGCCTCCAAATCGATCCGTTGAGGATTGCAATCGCGGTCAGCCATCCGAACTGCGCTTCGGAAAGCCCGAACTCCTTGCGGATCGGGATCGCCAGCACGCCGAACATCAGCCACACCGCGAACATCAGCGTGAAGCCGATGGTCGAGAGGGTCAGGATTGTG
>JBAWVC010000177.1:0-4924 GCA_037147455.1 Verrucomicrobiota bacterium
CCGGAAAAATTCGATGTCTTCCTCGCGCTCGACACCTCGGTGAAAAACCGCCTGGGGACCGTGGTGGAGGCGGTTGCGCCGGGAGCCATCTGGGTCAACGTCGACCACCACGTCAGCAACGAGCTCTACGGGGACATCAACCACGTCGATCCCTCGGCGCCGGCCACCGGACAAATCCTCTACGAACTTTTCCGGCATGCCGGAGTGGGCCTGACTCCAGCCATCGCCACCAACCTCTTCGCGGCGATCTCGACCGATACCGGCTCCTTCCAATACCAGGGGACCGATTCGCGCACCTTTGACGCGGGCTCCGGCCTCGTGGCGGCGGGGGTGGACGTGGCGGTGCTGTCCCGCGCGATGTATGAGAGCCAGCCGAAGCGCCGGTTCGATCTCCTCCGCTTCGCCCTTAACAAGGCCGAGTTCCATTGCGGGGACCGGATCGCCACATTCTCCCTCACCCTCGCGGACGTCGCCCAACTCGGCGTCATTCCGGAGGACAACGAGGGGATCATCGACCAGCTCCGCTCGATCGATGGCGTGCGCGCCGCGATTTTTTTCGAGGAGCTTCCGGAGGGGAAAGTCCGGGTCAGCGCCCGGTCGAAAGACCCGGCTCTCGACGTGTGCAAAATCTGCCAGATGTTCAAAGGCGGCGGGCATCCGATGGCGTCGGGCGCGCGCGTCTCCGGGACACTGGAAGCGGTGAGGGAAGAATTTTTAAAAGCTGTAAGCAATGAAATCAGGAAACGAGATTGACGGGGTATTGTTGGTGGACAAGGCGACCGGGATGACATCGCACGATGTCGTCGCGATCACGCGGCGGGCGCTCAACACGAAAAAGGTCGGCCATTGCGGTACGCTCGACCCGCTGGCTACCGGGCTGCTTCTGATCACGATCGGCCGCGGCACCAAAATCCAGGACCTGCTGATGAGCGAGGACAAGGAATACGTGGGAACCCTCGAGCTCGGGAAAGTCACCGACAGCCAGGACGCCGACGGAGTTGTGACCGAGGCCCGGCCTGTTCCGGAGCTGGCCCGCGAGCAGATCGATGCCGCGTTCGCGAAGTTTCACGGCGATTTCTACCAGATGCCGCCGATGGTGAGCGCGATCAAGAAGGACGGCGTCCCGCTCTACAAGCTCGCCCGCCAGGGAAAAGTGGTCGAGCGCGAACCGCGGTTCGTCCACGTCTACGCGCACGAAATCCAGGCCGTCCGCCTGCCGGAAATCGATTTCCGGGTCGTCTGCAGCAAGGGGTTTTACGTCCGCACCTACGCCCATGACATCGGGCAGGAACTCGGCTGTGGCGCCCACTTGAAATCTTTGCGCCGCACAAAATCCGGACGTTTCAACGTGGACGGGGCGATCACGGTCGAGGAGCTGAAAGCCGGGCCGCTCGAGGCGGTCGCCGCCCGCGTGATGAGCCTCCCCGCCGTTTCCAGGCTCCGCGGCGCGTGAACTTCCACTCATTCATTCGCCTGATTCCCGGGCAATCATCGCGATGAACGTGTTCCGCGACATGGACGGTTTGGCTTTGCTCCCCGGCCCTCTGGTCGTCGCCGCCGGCGTTTTCGACGGCATGCACCTCGGACACAGGGCCGTGCTCCAGTCCGCTTTTGACTCGGCAAAAGCCGCAGGCGGGACAGCCGTCGCTCTCACCTTCGATCCCCACCCCTCGAAGATCCTTCGGCCACACAATTCGGCCCGGCTGCTGACCTCCACCCGCCATAAACTCCGCCTGATGGAGGAACTCGGAATTTCCGTGGTCCTCGTCATCCCCTTCGACAAGGAATTTGCCGCGGTGGAGGCGGAGGATTTTCTGCGGCAACTGGGTTCCTCCGCGAGGCATCTCGTCAGGATCTGCGTGGGGCAAGGCTGGAGGTTCGGCCATGCGAGGCGCGGCGATGCCGACATGCTCAGGCGTCTCGGTCCCGAGTTGGGGTTTGAAACCACCGAGGTTGAACCCGTGCAAATCGACGGCACCACGGTCAGCAGCACGCTCATCCGCCAGGCCGTGGAATCGGGCGACCTCGAAACCGCCCGACGCCTTCTCGGAAGGAACTACTCGGTTCTCGGCACCGTGATGCCCGGCGACGGGCTCGGAAAAAAGCTCGGCTTCCCCACCGCCAATCTCGCGGCCCACAACGAGCAATTTCCGCCGGACGGAGTGTATTCGGTGCAGGTCCACCTCGGCGGCCGGGTGGTCCCGGGCGTCGCCAATATCGGCTCGCGCCCCACGGTGAAGACGGCCGGCGATCGGCTCCTCGAAGTCCACCTCATCGGCTACTCCGGCGATCTTTACGGCCAGGACATCGAGGCTGAATTCCTGCGCTTCCTTCGCCCGGAGAAGAAATTTTCAGATGTGGCCGCTCTGCGCGCACAGATCGCACTCGATGTGCGGGCGGCCGCTCTCGGCGGCCCTTTCACCTGACCTTCAATCCGCTCCCCGATACCTTTCCCTCCTATTTTGCGGAAGCCGTCAAAGGCGTGAACGGTTCGGCGGGCTGGAAGCGGCTTGAGGTTTCACCCGAGTAAACTTTTCCGCCGGTGAGCAGGAGGCGCACGACCTTGGACCCCGGGCTGAAATCCAACTTCGCCAGCTCGACCCAAAAGGTATTCGGGACGGTGGCCGAATCGTAATAGTAAACCAGATGCTGGCTGTCGGACACGGTCCGCCAGATTGTGGACGCGATGTTCGGCTGGCCGGGCGTGGAAATGCCGAGCGGGACGCTGACCGAACGGATGACGCTCAGCACGCTGGACACACCCTGCAGCGCCACTTCCTGGCCCGGAACGGCCTTGATGTAGTTGGGGTCGGCGGCGCGTGGGACAGCGTTGATGCCGAACCAGGCACGGGCAAACCGGTCGGAGGCGCGGGACGTTCCTGGCAAAAAGGCCGTTCCCCCCACTCCTTCCCAATAGCGGTTGATCGCGAGTTGCTGCGAGTATTCTGGGGAGTTGGTCATGACCGTGTATTGAGGCCCGTGGTGGATGACGAGCTTTCCGTCGATGTATTCCAGGATGGCGGAGTCTCCCGAGGAATCGGTCATCGAGAGATGGCCGTGTGCTGGGGAGCCATTCGGGAGCACCGGAGCCACCAACCGGAAAGGTTCTTTTTCCAAATCCCGCACCGCTTCCGCCACCGTCGCATAAGTATCCAGAACGTATTGCCCCCACACGGAGATGCACATCGGGGGCTTGTCGCCGACCGATCCGTAGTTGGACTCGGCCAGATAGAGGACGTTGATCGCCAGGCCCTTTTCGTTGAGCCCGTCGACCGTTGCCACCTCGTAAATCGTTGTGATGACGCTGCCGTATTTTGATTTCCACTTGAGAGATTTCGGACCGGCGGCTCCATCGCGGTTCATGCCCCGGGGGAAAACCCAGAGATTGTTGCCGATGTCCTGCATCCAATCCATCGAGCGGCCGGTCAGGACCGTCCCCCCGTCGAGCTTCAGGACGGCGCGGGTGCATGCAAAAGTTGGCGCGGCGAGTGCCGCAAACGCAATGGTGGCCACAACGGCGAAACGGAGTTTGTTCATCGCGCGATTCCACCACTAAAGCCCCCTCGCTGTCAAAGATTGGCAGTTTCCGTCCGCGCCCGGAGCTTGCGGTCCGGCGTCCGGCGATTGGCAAGCAGGCTCAACTTTCCATGCGAATCGGGTGCCGGATCCCCTGCGGATTTGGATGATTGTCCGGCTTGAAGAAGATCGCCATTTGCTTTCAGTCGATGCCGCCGGGTTTTTGCGGCACCCGCACGATGCGCTTCGGATCGTAGCCGTTTTTGACGAGATCCCGGATCGTGTTGTTGTAATCCTTGTCGGACATTGTCGGCTTGCGGCTCATGATCCAGACCAGATCGCGTGACGGGTGCCCGATGACGCATTGGCCGTAGTCATCGCTGAGGCCGATCACGAGATAGGGAGCTTCAAATGGCCAGATGAAACGCACTGCCCACTCGGCGTTGGACTTCTTGTTGACGACTCTTGCGACGGCCTTCCACTCCTGGCGCGGCGCTTCGAGAGACTTCTTGTGGAAGACGTAGCGGACGTCAATTTTTCCGTCTTGACGGAGTTCGTAGATATCCATCGTGCCGACATTGTTCTTTTCGACCATCCAGGGAATCGTGCCGATGACATACCACGAGCCCATGAACCTTGGAAGGTCCACCGACTTCACGGTTTCGAGCGGCGAGCGCTTGGGTGTGGTCGAGCACGCGGCCATGAAGAGAATCGAAACGAGCAGGAAGGTGGATTTCACAGGACAACAATACACGAAAAAGGCGAATCGGACAATTTTAGCGCTGCAACGCGCTCGATTCGAGAAGACGATGATTGATGAAAACAATCAAAAGCGAGATCGCGAGCAGTGACAGGGATGGCAGCATTTTATAGAACGGGTTTTTCACCTGCATATGAGTGGCAAAGGCACAGGCCATCAGCGCGGCGATACCCCAGCCCCCGATGACGGCGATGTCAGGTCGCCCGATGCCAACGAGCAGCAACAATGACAGCCCCAGCTTCAAAGTCCCGACCGAGTCACGCAGCCAGTCGGGCAGCCCGAAATGTTTAAACTCAGCGATGATATTCTGGTAACGCACAACCCAGACAAAGAAGATCGCCGCGGCCACGAAAGCCTGTAAACAGATGGTCAGATTTTGCATGAATCCACGCTATCTGAAAATGTCTGGAAAATGTAAACAATCTCTTGGCCGGCAATAATATAGTCCCATATCCGCGCCCGCGAGGTCGGCGATCATGCGGGAGACTTTCAGGATGCGGTCGTAGGCGCGGGCGCTGGGCTGGAGGCCCTCAGACGGTTTTGACTTTCAGTGTGAAGCTAGGGGCTCTTTTCCAGATCCGCAGGACTTTGCTCAATCGCTTCGATGATCTGATCGCGCAAGAATTGTCAGATATCTTTGACTGACCC
>JBAWVC010000178.1:0-4917 GCA_037147455.1 Verrucomicrobiota bacterium
TGGCCACCATGGCTGCCGGGATGAGCAGCGCGATCCAGAAGACTTTCTCGATGCCCGGCCCCGAATCCACGCCGGATTTCAGCAACTGGCTGGGGTTGACGACCGACTGTCCGGGTTCCAGGATGGCATCTCCGGCGAGCTTGATGACCAGCGGAAAGATGCCGTTGAGCACGCCGGCAAGGCTTCCGAAAACCAACCCCAAAATAAATCGTTTCCTGTAGGTCTTGAGATACTGGAGCAGGTGGACGTAGGGCTTCCAGAAGGCCTTGACGAGTTGGATGAACGAGAGCTTTTCTTTGGACATGGACGTTTTATGGCTTGCGGTTGCCGGAGTATTTCATGGATTCGCTGTTTTCGGATATAAAAACTGCAGAGCCGTGCAGCACGCGGCCGCTTTGGCACCGGAATCGCAGGCGATATAGTGGGTGGGCATGGCCCGGCGATTCTGTAAGAAGCCTCCGGGAAATCAAAAGCTTTTTGGCCTGTTGTCGTTTACGATCTCCTGGATGCCAACGACTCACCGGTTTTCCATTCGCGCGCAGCTCTGCTACCAGCTTAGCGTAGATGGCTGGCTGCTGCTGAACATGGCGGCCGCAAAAAACGCGTCGCAGAGGGTGATCCGCGAGAGCATCCGGAACAGCCGCGGGATTCCATTCCGCGAGCACATCGTGCCGGAAGGAACAACGAGGTTCCATGGCATCGCCGCTCCGGCCGGCGATTTGGAAATTGTCTACGAGGCCGAAGTGGAGCGCGACCTGGACCGGGCCACGGGGCCCCAGACGATTTCCGAAACCGCGCTGATCGACCTGCCGCCCGAGGTCGTGCGGTTTCTCTATCCCAGCCGGTATTGCGAATCCGACAAGCTCGTGCGGCTGGCCGCAAAAGGATTCGGCGAGCTCGCGCCCGGCCACGAGCGCGTGGCGGGAATCTGCAACTGGATCCACACTCACATCGATTACGAGCCCGGAATCACCGACGCCCACACGAGCGCTGTCGAATGCCTGACCCTTCGCGCCGGGGTCTGCCGGGATTTCGCCCACCTCGGCGTCGCCTTCTGCCGCGCAATGGGCATTCCCGCGCGCTACGGCAGCGCCTACGCCTACGGGCTCCCGCAACCCGACTTCCATGCCTTTTTCGAGGTCTGGCTGGGCGGTCGCTGGTGGTATTACGACGCCACCCGCATGGCCCCCCAATACGGATTTATCTGGGTGGGAAGCGGGCACGACGCCGCCGATACATCCGTCGCGACGATGTCGTCCTCCGTGCAGTTTGAATCCCTGGAAATCCGCGTGGAAAAACTATCCGCCGGGAAGGTCAAATATGCTAGCGGGCCTGTGGGGTTCTGATCTTGTGACACGGGCTTTCCAGCCTGTGAACCAGATCAAACACAGGCTGGAAAGCTGAATTGGCCCTGATGAACGCGAGACTTTTCGTGAACGCGCTGGCAACCTTCTGACTGGCGTGCAATTTTGCCCCGTTCAGAATTCCCCATGGCCTTTCCATTTTCCCATCGCAAGACGACTCAGGTCTTGAATTTCTTTGCTCGGCAGTCGGGCGGGGAAATCAACAAGCTGAAGGCGCTCAAGCTGGTGTATTTCGCGGACCGTTACCATCTCCGGCGCTACGGTCGTCCGATCACCGGGGACGAATATCTGGCCATGCCGTTGGGTCCGGTGGCCTCAGGGGCGAAGGATCTCGCCGAAATGGGGGATTTTCTCAGCGACGACGAGCGCTCGTATGGCGCTCAATTTTTGGCCCTGGTGGACCGTTTCCATTTCCGCTCGACGGCGGCGGTTGAGGCCCGCGCGCTCTCGGAGTCCGACCGGACGGCACTGGACTGGGTCTGGGAGAAATTCGGGCAGATGGACCGCTACAAGCTTGCCGAATACACTCACCGGTATCCGGAATGGAAGCGCCACGAGACCGCGCTGGAAGGCGGGCGGGAAACCCGGGTGCCGATGTGCTACCGAGATTTTCGGAGGATCCGGCACCGGGGATCGAAGTCTGTTATCAGCTCGACGAGGAACAACGCCGGGCGGTCGCGGAGGGCATTCAGGAGCGATACGACGCCGAGCGCATCCTCAGTTGAGCTTCCCATGCCGCCCGGAAAGCTGCCGCTGGAGCTGAAGCTGGGATTGCGGTCCGGCAGCGCGTTCTATTTTCAGGCCCGTGAGCTTTCGTCTGAGCTGCCGCATTTTTTCGTGGTGCTCAACCGCGATCCGCTGGGAGACGAATTGCTGTTGCTGACTGTCTTCACCTCGCAAATCGAAAAGGTTCGGACGCGGAACCGGGAGCGCCCGCACACGGTGGTCGAATTCGGGCCAGCGGACTACGCGCCGTTGGATCGTCCCACGGCCGTGGATGGTAACGTGATCCTGCGCCGCAGCCTCAGCGAAATGGCGGAGTTGGTGGAGCGCAAGAAAATGGCCTTTCACCCCCGATCTTCCGGCGGCCCTGTTCGTGCGCATACGCACCGCAGTTCTCAATAGCCCAGTGGTTGACGACGAGGACAAGGATCTTGTCAGAAAAGAGCCCGGGTAAAGTGGGTGTAGCGGCGGTCTGTGACCGGCGGCGTTTCATATTCTTGCGACGGTCACAGACCGCCGCTACACAAACCCGCGCGGAAATTTATCCCGGTCTCCGAATGGTCTGTGGTAGGGTGCGGGACGAATGAAAAAGACTTTCCCATTGCACGTTCCGGGCAAGGAAGACCGATGAAGATCACGAGCGCTGCCTTTCATTCGAGTTCCCCCGATCTGGCCACGTGCCCGGAAACGGACCTGCCGGAGTTCGCGTTCATCGGCCGTTCGAACGTCGGCAAATCGTCGCTGATCAACATGCTGACCCGCGAGGAGGGACTGGCGAAGGTTTCGCGCGTTCCGGGGAAAACGCGGCTGATCAACTTTTTCACGATCAACAACACGTGGAGCCTAGTGGACCTTCCGGGCTACGGCTACGCGAAGGTCGGCAAAAAGCAGCGGAGCAGCTTCAGCGCTTTCGTTGCCGAATATCTCCAGCGGCGCCCCAACCTTCTGGGAACGTTTGTCCTGATCGATGTCCGGCTCAGCCCGCAGAAGCTGGATTTGGAATTTCTGCACTGGATGGTCGGATGCGGGCTCCCGTTTGTGATCGCGTTCACAAAGGCGGACAAGCTCACCGAAAAGGCGGCGCAGAAAAACATCGAGGCGTTTTTTGGCAGCATGAAGGAGATCAGCGAGGAGCCGCCGGAGTTTGTGCTCAGCTCCTCGAAATCCGACACGGGCCGCGCGGAAATCCTCGGCCTCATCGCCTCCGCGCTCGCCGGAGAGCTATAAACCCGCGAGCTAGAAATCTCCCGCGCGCAGGCCTTGGAAGGCGCTGCCAGCATATCGGATCACGTGGCTCGCACGGAGGGATTCCTGGGATTCTCCGCCGGAAGCCATGGCGATTTCGGCCGCCCGGCCGCAAACCCACGCTCCCGCCATCGCGGCCTCATGCGGGTCGAGTCCCTGGGCGAGGAGCGAGGCGGCGATTCCCGTAAGCACGTCGCCCATCCCCCCGCTCGCCATGCCGGGGTTTCCGGTCGTGTTGTAGGCGGCGGGCCTGCCCGCCTGGCCGATGATCGTGCGCGCGCCTTTCAGGAGCAGCGTCACCGGATGGAGGCCGACGAACTCCCTCGCCCATTGGAGTCGGCTCCGTCCCTCGCAAGGGAAGAGCCTTTCCATCTCGCCGGGGTGCGGGGTGAGGAGCCTCGGTCCGGCGCACCGGTTCAGGATCCCGGGCGATTTCGATATCACATTCAGGGCGTCGGCATCGACGACGCACGGCGAGAGCGCGCCCTGCACGACCGAAAGGATTTCGTCCGCAAACCGGGTCGAGAGCCCGGGCCCGATCGCGATCGCGTCCCACCGGTCGCGGAGAACCTCCTCGTATGATTCCACCTGCCGGACCATCACTTCGGGAATTGCCGAGGAAGCCAGGAGCGGCCAGACATCCTTTTTCACGAAGAGCGTGATGAGGCCGGCCCCGCCGGCGACGGCAGCGGCGGAACAAAGCCGCGCGGCACCGGCAAATCCCGGAGAGCCCGCCACGACGGCCACGCGTCCGGCCATCCCCTTGTGGGTGTCAAAGACGCGCGGAGGCAAGAGGGCGCGCAGAACCCCCGGGGCAATCGCGATCGAGTCATCCGACGCAGGGTCCGGCGCACCGAGCCCATCGAGAGTGGCGACAGCCAGGCGGCCCACAAAATCCACCGCCTGGTCGGAGACGAGCCCAGACTTGGCAAACCCCATCGTCATCGTCGCGTCGGCCTGCACGCAGGGATCGCCCGGCTGGCCGGTGTCCGCATCGAGGCCACTCGGCAGATCCGCCGCCAGCACCCAGGCACCGGAATTTATCCGCAGACTGTTGATCTCGAGGATCGCCGCAGCAGTCGGGCCGCGCGGATTTCCTTGCGCCCCGATTCCCAGCAACCCGTCCAGAACAACCAGCGGAAAAACGCCCACTTCACCCGGACGGATTCCGTCCAGCCGCCTGAGCTGCGTTTCGGTGAGAGGCGCGAGACGGGCGTCGGGAAGAAGGATTTCCACACCCCAGCCCGCTTCCGCCAGGTGGCGCGCTGCGACCAACACGTCGCCACCGTTGTGCCCTTTGCCCGCAAACACCTGGCATCTGCCGGGCCGGGGATGGTTCTGCCGGACAAAATCCGCCATCTGCTTGCCGGCGGATTCCATGAGCGCCGCAGGCTCGACCCCCGCCGCAAACGCCGCCTGCTCGGCCCCAATCATCTCGGCGCGGGTCAAAATGCTCACCCGCGCACTATGAACGCGCGACCCCGGCAGGAAAAGAATTTCCTCGCCCGCATATCTCAAAGGCGGGTTGTAGCGGCGCTCTATGAGCGTCGATCCCCGCTTGATTGCCAAGCGACCGACGGCCACA
>JBAWVC010000179.1:0-4812 GCA_037147455.1 Verrucomicrobiota bacterium
TGCGTCCCCACCGGCGGAACGCCCGCGCGGAGCCGCTCAGGGCTGGGGGTTGGCCTTGATGAATTTTTGGAACCACTCGCCCGAGGGTTCGATGACGAGCTGCATGGTTTTTTTGTCCAGGTGGGTGAGGCCGAAGTTGGCGGCGTAGCCCTCGGCCCATTCGTAGTTGTCGATGAGCGTCCAGGGAAGATACCCGCGGATGTCAACCCCGTCGTTCATCGCGCGGCGCATCTGGTTCACATGCTCGCGGAAGTAGCGGATTTTTTTCTGCTCGCTCTGGGTGCCGATCCCGTTTTCCGTGACGACGATCGGCTTGCCGTAGCGTTTGTAAACGTTGACGAGCGTGGAATGGAAGCCTTCGGGATCGATTTCCCAGCCGTTTTGCGTGTAGTTCGAGGCGAGTTCGCCGTGCGGGCGGACGATGAACCGGCGGGCCGACGCATCCTGCGAGTAGTAGTAATTCACGCCGATGATATCCACCGTGTCGGCCACCCGGTCGAGGTGGTCCCAGTTCTGGTGCATCATCATGTTGTAAACAAACTGGGTCGGATCCTGGAAGTAGTTGCGGCGCCAGTTCGGGATCGAGTAGATTCCCATGATGACCGCATCGGGGCGCTTGCCGCGGACGATCGCCGCCGCATCGCGGAACATGTTGACTGCGACGTTGGTCGCCTTTTTCAATGCTCCCGGAGTGGCCAGAAGCCCCGGCGGCCAGGTTCCGCCGAAATAGCTGATGTAGAGGTCGCCGTTCGGCTCGTTCTGCGGGACATAGATCCGGACATAGGGGGCGAGCGCGGTGGCCATGCGGGTCACGTAGCCGTTCCAGGCCTTCTCGACGCCGGGGTTCAGGAAATCCGATTTCGCCTTGTTCTTCGAGTCGTAGAGCCAGTCGGGGAATGTGAAATGCCAGAGAGTGACGATCGGTTCGATCCCGGCGGCGCGGAGGTCTTTTGCCATGCGGACGTATTGGGCGATGGCCGCCTCGTTGAAGACGCCCGGCTTCGGTTCGACGCGCCCCCACTCGATCCCGAACCGGTAGTGGTTCACCCCAAGTTTTTTCAGGGCGGCGAGATCCTTGTCAAAATGGGTCCAGGAGAATGTGGCATCATTCCCGCGGGGCGGGATATGGCCTTCCTCCGCGTAAACGTCCCAGTCGGTCTTGAACGCGTTTGGCGATCCGGGCGCGACGCCGAGGTCCTCGTTCTGGAAGCTGGCCGTCGAGGTGCCCCACCAGAACTTCCCGGTCTGCAGGGGCTTCGCCGGAGCCGCGGGCTTTTTGTATGGCTTCGGCGGCATGACGCATCCGGCCAGGAGCAGCGAGGCCAGGGCAGGGATCAGCAGCAGGTGTTTCACGGCAAAATTCGGGGAACGCATACTTGCCATCTATAGGTCACGCGGACACACTTCAACCATGAACTCCCGGACCATTGCCGTTTTCGCAGCCGCCGCGATCGTTTGCCATGCAACCCGCGCCGCCAACGATTCGTTCCATGCGCCGGACAGCATCGTTCTCAAGGATGGACGCACGATCCACGGGCTCATCATCAAAAACTCGGTGGATTCGATTCACATCCAGGAGCAGTTCGGTGAGAGAGTCTTTCCGAAGAGCGAGATCGTCCGCGTGCGCGACGAGCCGGACACCACGACCTACTTCACCGAGTTGATCAGCAAGGGGACGCTGCCATCGTGGCGGGTGATGGCCAACGATCTCCGCACGCACGACCAGATCAAGTCAGTGGTCGAGGTTCCAGCCACGACGGTCACGTCGGGAAACTTCCGCAATGTCCCCTACCTTTCGTTTCTGGTGAACCGCGATATCGAACTCAACATCTACGGCGATCCGAACCGGCCGGCCGGGGTCGAGCTCGGCATCTACGGGAGCCGGAAAAACAACGAGAAGCTCCAGAAAACCCTGCGCGGCTATTTTGCGGGATTTCTCGGCAGCCGGGAGGAAGTCGCCGCGCTCTACAGGATCGGACTCAAGGAGGGAAAAGCGACCGCGGGAACCCTCACCTTCGAGGTCACTCCGCCGACCGCGCCCGACTCGGAGGGTGCCTGGTGGGTCTCTCTCTACAACCTCAAACTTCTCGATTCCGTCCGTCTCCCGGACGCCAAGTATGCCGCTCTCACAAAGCCTCCGCGCGAGGTCATTGACAGCCGCGGCCGCGTGATCGCGGACGGCTGGACCAACAAGGATCTCTCCCAGTCCGCCCGGCTCGTGAAGCTCGGCGGGAAGGCTCCGATTCTGGTCCGCGGCTTCTATCGCGATTCCAATGGCGACTTTCGCCTGACCGGCACGTCTGCCAAGTAGCGCGGCGATGGACTTCTTCGACAAACAGGCGCGCGCCAGCAAAAAGACGAAGTGGCTGGTGTGCTATTTTGTGCTGGCGGTCGTCGGGATCATCCTGACGCTGCAGGTTGTTCTCGCGCTGCTCATCGGCACGTCGGCGACGGATCCGGAATTGTTCCTGCTGGTATCGGTGGGAGTCGTGGGGATGGTGGCGCTCGGCAGCGTCGTCAAGACGATCGAGCTTTCGAAGGGCGGCCGCGCGGTGGCCGCGATGCTGGGCGGGACTCCGGTGGACATGAACAGCCGGGAACCCGCCGAGCAGCGGCTGATCAACGTCGTCGAGGAGATGTCGATCGCCTCTGGCGTTCCGGTTCCGGAGATCTACGTGCTCGAGGACCAGGCGATCAACGCGTTTGCCGCCGGGCATGGGCCCGGCGACACGGCGATCGGGGTGACGAGGGGATGCGTCGACCGGCTCACCCGCGATGAGCTCCAGGGGGTGATCGGGCACGAGTTCAGCCATATCCTCCACGGGGACATGCGGCTGAACATCCGCCTCATCGGAATCCTCAACGGCATTCTCTTCCTGACTCTGATCGGCGGCTTCCTGCTTCGCATGGGGATCTATTCGCCGCGGTCCGATTCCTCGGACGGAAGAAGCAAGGCCGCCGGATTTATGATTTTCGTGGGTGGCGGCCTCGCGCTTTACCTTGTCGGCTGGATCGGGGTTTTCTTCGGCAATCTGATCAAGGCCGCCGTATCGCGGCAGAGGGAATTTCTGGCCGACGCCTCGTCGGTCCAATACACGAGAAACCCCGAGGGCCTCGCGGGCGCGCTGGCGAAGATCGCGAAGTTCTCCTCGCGGCTCGAGAGTCCGCGCGCCGAGGAGGCCAGCCACATGTTCTTCGGCAACGGGATCGGGGATTCCTGGCTGGCACTGTTTGCGACCCATCCGCCGATCGAGGAGCGGATCCAGGAAATTGCGCCAGGATTCGATGCCGACGCCGTGAAAGCCAAGGCGCCCGCCTCTCCCCCGCCGCTCCCGAAAAATCAAACCGTGATCGGCGGGCGGCTGGCGGAATCGCTTCTGCCCGGGCAGCCGAGGGTGGTCGAGGCGGCGGCCCTGCTGGCGGGGCTTCCCGTTGCCGCAAGGTCCGCCTGCCGGGAGCTGCACGGCGCCTGCGCGCTCGTTTACTCCCTGCTGCTCTCGGACCAGGAAAAATTGCGCGAGCACCAGATCGCGCTGATCGATGCGGACGATGCGCTCCGCGCGGAGATCCTCGGCCATTACGACCAGCGTTCGGGGCTGAGCTCCGCCCAGCGGCTCGGCCTGGTGGATATCGCGATTCCGACCCTCCGGCATCTCTCGCACGAGCAATACGCCGTCTTCCGGGCCAACGTGAAAAAGCTCGTGGAGGCGGACGGCCAGATCAACCTCTTCGAATACACGCTCCAAAAAATCCTGGTCCGCCACCTCGACCTGTATTTTACAAACGCGACCGGCAACGCCGTCGCCTACAAGTCGCTCGTGCCCCTGCTGCCGGAAACCGGCATTTTGCTCTCCGCGCTGGCCTCAGCCGATATTGGCACGCCCGAGCGACAGGACGCGGCGTTCCGCTCCGGCATCGCCGAACTTCTGGTCAAGCCCTCGGCTTTCCCTCTGGAACGCGCGGCCGTGATCGACCTTCAGGCCTTCGATGCCGCCCTGGACAAAATCGCGCTCGCGGCCCCGGATGTGAAGAGGACGATCCTCACCGCCTGCGGGGCCGTCGTCATGCACAACGGCGAGGTCAACGACGAGGAGGCGGAATTGCTGCGCGCCATCTCCGACTCCCTCGACTGCCCGGTCCCGCCGTTCGTCCGGATCGCGTGAGAGATTCCCGGAATCGCGCGTGCGACCGCTCTGTCCTTGTTCCTGGGATATTCCTTGTTGGGCGTTGGATATTGAGCTCCCTTATTGGGGCAATGATCCCTTGGAAATGCTGGCAATTTTCGCAGCCAGCTCAGCCTTTTTGAACGGCTTGGCGAGGAATTCGTCCATGCCTGCGGCGAGGCATCGCTCGCGCTCTCCCATCATCGCCTGTGCGGTAAATGCAATGATCGGAACGTGAAATCCGGTCGCCGCTTCGATCTCCCGGATTTTTTCTGTGGCAACAAGCCCGTCCATCAATGGCATCGCGACATCCATGAGGATGGCGGAATACTTGCCGGGCGAGAAGGCTTCGATGGCCTCGGCTCCATTGGTCACGAACTCGACGTGATGGCCAAGGTTCTGGAGCATCTTGACGGCAATGACCCCACTGGCCTTGTCGTCCTCAACGACGAGGATCAGATCCCCCGCTGGGGCCTTAGGTTCTGAATGGACGGGGACTGCCGGGCCGGGGATGGAAGGAGCAGGAAACGAAACTTCAAGGGGAAGTCTGAGGGTAAAGATACTGCCTTTGCCAAGTGTGGATGTAACGGTGATCGTGCCATTCATGGCCTCGGCCAGCCGCCGCGAGATGGAAAGCCCGAGGCCCGTG
>JBAWVC010000180.1:0-4803 GCA_037147455.1 Verrucomicrobiota bacterium
ACGGAATCCTCGGTGAGCGAAACCCGGATCGTGTCACCGATCCCGTCCGCCAGCAGGCTCCCGATGCCGATCGCGCTTTTGATCCGCCCGTCGTCGCTATCTCCGGCCTCAGTCACGCCGAGGTGGATCGGATAGTTCCAAGAAGAAGGATGAAGGATGGAGGATGAAGGATGAAGTGTAGAATCCCGCGCATCGCGCGGCTCTTTCATTTCAAATTCCTCATTCCTCATTTTAAATTCATTCAAGGCTTCGAGCCTTGCGACAAGCAGGCGGTAAGCCTCGACCATGACCTTCGGGTTCGAGGCCTTCATCGAGAAGACGAGCTCGTGGTAATCGAGTTCGCGGGCGAGCTTCGCGAATTCGAGCGCGCTCTCGACCATGCCGAGCGGCGTGTCGCCGTAGCGGTTCATGATCCGGTCGCTCAGGCTGCCGTGGTTCGTCCCGATCCGCATGGACACCCCGCGTTCCTTGCAGAGCGCGACCAGCGGGTGGAACCGCTCGCGGATGCGCCCGATCTCGGCCACATACTGGTCGTCCGTGTATTCGCGCACGTTAAACTTTTTGGAGTCGGCGAAGTTGCCTGGATTGATCCGGACTTTGTCCACCCACTTGGCCGCTTCGAGCGCGGCGTCTGGTTTGAAGTGGATATCCGCCACCAGCGGGACCGTGCAGCCTTTTTTGCGGAGCGCGTCGCGGATCTTCTCCAGATTCTTCGCGTCATTGAGCGTGGGGGCTGTGATCCGCACGATCTCGCATCCGGCCTCGACGAGCCCGAGCGTTTCCTTCACGCAGGCTTCCGTGTCCATCGTGTCGCTGGTCAGCATCGACTGGACGCGGATCGGATTGCTCCCGCCGACCGCCGTCGTGCCGATGCGGACTTCGCGCGTTGGCCGGCGTCCTGGATACGGGCGATAGACCGGATCCATCGGGCCTATTTCGATTTTTCCGCAGCCGCAGGCTTCGGCACAAAAATGTCGCCCACGTCGTAGAATGTCAGGTAGAGCATGAACCCGATGAGCGCGAGCGCACAGGCGGTCTGGACGAATTCCAGAACGCGCACATTGATCGGCTTGCGGCGGATCCCCTCGATGATCGCGAGCGTGATATGCCCGCCGTCCAGCACCGGGAATGGCAGCAGGTTGATCAGCGCGAGGTTTACGTTGATCAGGACGCTGAACGCCAGCGCGAGCCGCCAGCCGTTTTCGCTTTCGAAGATCTGGTAGTAGAGACGCATGATTCCAACCGGCCCGCTGAAGTGCGCGGCCTTGACGTCGGACTTTGGCGAGAGGAGCGCGCCGACCATCCGGAAAATACTCGTCGCGGCATCCTTCACCTGGCTAGCGGGATCAGGATAGACCAGAGTCGTCCGTCCCCACTCGATACCGAAGTTCACCGGCTTCGCCTCGGGGGTTGCCGGCGGAAGCGGGAGAGCGATCGCGACATCGGCTCCGTTCCTCTCGATGGTCATGGCGAGCGATTTTCCGCGGTTTGCGTCCACGAGCGGCCCGATCTCATCGAGGTTGAAAATCGGCTGCCCGTTGACCGCGGTGATCAGGTCGCCGGAGCGGAGGCCCGCCTTGTCGGCAAGGCTGCCCCGGATGACAAAGCCGATGCCCGGAACGAGGCGGGGGCCGATCTGGACTTCCCGCAGCGCGGGCCGTCGCCAATTCGAAGTGGCCGGTTTGGTCCAGCCGGTGGGGATGGTGATTTCCTGGCCGTCGCGTTTTACTGTGAAGGCGATCGTTTCTCCCTCGCTGCGGACGATCCGCCATTTCACGCTGTCCGTCCCGCTCACGAAGTGCTTCACCGGCAGTCCGTCCACCGCGACAATCACATCCCCCACGCGGATGCCCGCTTTTTCGGCAGGGCCGCCGTCTTTCACATACCCGATCGTCGGCGAGTCGAACTCGCTTTGAGGTTTTCCGACAAACCAGACGACGCAGGCCATGGCAAACGCGAGCCCGAAGCTGAAGAGCGGACCGGCTGCGGCAACGATGATTTTGTCGAGCGGCTTGACCGGAGGAAGGTTATCGCGCGACTGCTCGACCTTGCCCTCCAGCGCCTCCATCGGCGCGAGCTGTGGAATGGCGACAAACCCGCCAGCCGGGATCGAGCCGAGCCGGTATTCGACGCCGCCGATCGTCTTTTTCCAGATCGGCTTGCCGAACCAGATCGCGAATTTCTCAACGACCAGACCGCGCCATTTCGCCGCCAGAAAATGCCCGAGTTCGTGCACGACGATCAGCAGGTTGAAGATCAGGACGACCTCGAGGCAGATGAAAATAAATTTCAGAATGTCAAAAACCATGGGGGGACCCTATTTCACGAACCCGCGCGAGGCAAGTTTCATGGGAGTCTGCACGGCGGCTTCAGCAGTCGGACTTTTTCGGAGGCAGCTGAAGCGGCAGGTCCCAGTCATTCCATCCTGCAGTTCCGGATGATCGGCTCGATGGAGTAGGCGCCGGCATCGGATTCGTTCAGCACCGCGCGGACGTTGCGGATGTGCAGTTGGCTGACACCATCGGCATAGAGCCACGGCATTTGACCTTTTTCAAGCGGAGGACATTCCGCCGGCTGCAGGTCGATCCATGTCCCGAGGAGCGGGCGGTTGTTTCCGGCGGAAAGCCGCAGGCTCCAATCGTCGAGCGAAACATCCCGAATGCTTCCCTCTCCTCCGGCAATCACGATTCCTCCCTCCGTCTCTCCCCGGACATGCGAGACGTCCACGCCTTCGATCCGGCCGGACCCGACGGCCATGATGGCGAGCGGTTCGCCTTTGCCCCACCAGAAGCCGGCAAAGAGGTGCGTGTGCATGATGATGTTCGATGCCCGGACGTTTTCGACCCAACCTCCATCGCCCGCGCAGACGAGAAGCCCGCGGTTGCCGTCCGAAATTACGAGGTCGCTGCACACAACGTTCCGCACCTTGCTCGCCAGATGGCCGATGCGGACGGCGGCCGAGCGCGAAACCATCGTGCATTGGGAAATGACAACATTCTCCGACGGGCGGTCCCACTCGGTGATGCCGCCGACCGCCACGCAGTCGTCCGCGCAATGAAAAACGCATCCGGTGATAAGAACCTCGCGGCTCGCGCTCACATGGACCCCGTCGCAGTTGGGGACATTGAGGTGGTTTTGCACCGTGATCCCGCGCACTTTGACATCGCGACATGCGCTGAATGTCAGCGTCCAGCAGGGCGATTGCCGCAGCAGGAGGTCCTCGACAAGCAGCCGCTCGCAATCGTGAAAAAAGACCGGCTGCGTCGGCCTCGCCTTCGCGACGACGGTCATCTCCGCAATCTGCCTCGTGTTGTATTGCGGCACGTTGTCCGCGTCCCTGTCCCGCAGGTCCGGCCGCCCCATCTCCATGAAGGCCGGATGGTTGAAATCGATCTCCCCGGCACCCCGCAGACGGATGTTCTGCTGGCCGATCGCCCAGAAAAGCGAGCGGACTTCCCCGAACTCGTTGTGAACAAACGGGACGGGCGGATAGTCGGCAAGATCCGGAGATCCGCGAAGCACCGCCCCGCCGGCGATATCGAGGGTCACGTTCGAGCGCAATTCGACGCTGCCGGTGAGAAATTCTCCCGGAGGAACAACAACAACCCCTCCGCCTTTGGCTGCGCAGGCGTCCACCGCTGCTTGCAGCGCTTTCGTCCAGAGGGAACCCGCGCAATGTGATTCGTAATCGGTGAGAAGAAAACGCATGGAAAATCTGTAAGCCACCGGGATGAATATTCAAAGTTATTCAAAGAAAGTTTCGTTGCCGTTTTCCCTTTGAACTCTCCCCTGATTGCGGCTACCTGTTCCTAATGGCCCGTCGCAAGAAATCCTCGATCAATCCGGTCTGGCTGTTATTTGCCGTCGGCCTGATCCTCGTCGCCTTCGTCGGCTCAAGGTTATTTCTGTCCTCGGGATCCGACCCCTACCGGACGATCGCCGCGCTCGATGTCCCCTCCTACATGGAAAACGCGAACAGCCTGCGCGGGAATATCTACAAAGCCGAGGGCGAGGTGTCGAATTCGCTCGCCTGGTCGCCTACGGCCGGACGCCTCATCGCGGTGGATGTGGAAAAGGAAACGATCCCGGTGCTGGTGACGCCGGAATTCAACGCGATCAATATCCAGAAAGGACAGAAGTTCCGCTTTGTCCTCGAAGTGGACCCGAAAGGTGTGTTGATCACCAAGAAGCTCTCGCAGTTATGAAAACCGTCGCCCTTCTGTTTGTCCTCCTCGTTTTTGGCGCCGCGACGGTGTTCCCGCAGGCGCAGGTTCCCCCGGGGGCCGGAGACTCCAAAGCGGCGACGGGAGGGGCGAGGCCCGGCCAGATGAACGAGGGGTTCATCGGCAGGGATGTCCCCCATTTCGATCCCGGCAACGACGTCATGTCCTACGACGGGAAGCTTTGGAACATCAACGACAACCGCCTTTTCCGCGCCCGGTTTGAAAAATATCTGAACGCCGCGCCCGCGACCGATGCCGCCGACGTCTCTTACCGTCAGACGATCGACAAAATCATGGACCTCCTCACGCCGGGGAAGGCCACGAAGGCGAACCAGGACGCGGCCTTCATCCTTCTGAAAGAAGCCTCCAAATACAAGGATGACGCCAACCTTTGCAGCGTTTTGTCCGACGCGATTTACTCCGCGAAAAACACACTGGCGCAGGTGGAACGGCTGAAGCGCGAGAACGAGCTCTGGGAAAAGCAGCGTTCTCAGGCCGAGTGGAACAACGAGGTCGCGGCGACCGGAAGCCTCATTGCCCCCAAGGCGGCCAAAGACGATGCGTTCGGGCAGGAAAACCA
>JBAWVC010000181.1:0-4783 GCA_037147455.1 Verrucomicrobiota bacterium
GGCGTTGGCACCGGTGCCGAGGCATCCCGCATCACGATGTCCGTCGGCAGGGTTTTGAAATTTCCGGGCGAGGCGGTGAACCCGAAGGAAACCGTTCCGCCGACCGGCACCGCCTTGTTCCAGCTTGCGCCGGCGATGGTGTATTTGAGCCCGCTTCTCGCCTGGATGCTTGCATTCCAGATCGAGGCGATTGCCGGTGCCATCGTGAAATCCACCCTCCAGTCCGAGATCGGCTTTCCGGTGGTGTTCGTAACTTGCACCTCGGCCTGGAATCCGCTTCCCCAGTCGTTGGTGACAGCGAATGCCGCTGAGGCATCCGGTGACTTGAGGAAAAACGCCCAAAGAAAAAGGCAGGGCAGAAGGACGGTTTTGATAGAGGCGCAGGATCTGGTGTTCATCGTGTTCATCGGGTGATTTGGTTTGATGGGTGGCAGCATTCTCCCGCGAGAAGTGGACTGTCCACATCGACTCGACAAAACCGCCCAGAAACTCGACGAATCGACCAACGCACCGCAGGAGAGCCGTTTCACGCCCTCGAACAATCCTTTGACGCGGGCTCCGATCTCATTCAAAAATGCGCGGCAGTGAACGGAATTTCCCGACGTGCGGAGCCCCTGCCTCCATGGATCCTGAAGGCGGTGTCTTTCTGGCGGCTGAACCTTTTGGCGTGGCTCTCACTGGCGGCGGCCTTCCTTTTTGTGCGCTGGATCCTCCACCAGGATCTGATCCGCGCTTTGTTTTTCACTGTTGCCGGCGAGTCGTCCGCATTCTTGTTGACGCTTGTTCTGAGGTCGTTTTACCGGCGCGCCGGTCTCGCTTTCGACCTCCGGACAGCCGTCCTGATCGCGTCATTGAGCTTGCTGTCGTCGGTGGCGCTGGCCGGCATTGCGCACGCGCTCACCGTCCTCACCGGATGGTATAACCCGCATTTTACTCCCCTCGAAGATGCGGCGCTCCGCGTGCTTTTGATGTGGGCGATATTCCTGGGCTGGAGCTTCGGGTATTTTTGGCTGAAGGCCGAAACCGCGCTCCGGAGCGAAACCCTCCTCGCCGAAGAAGCTGTCCGCGAAGCGCACCGGATGGAACTCCAGATGCTCCGCGCCCAGCTCGACCCGCATTTTCTTTTCAACTCGCTCAACGGGATCGCGACAGAAATCCCGGCGCATCCGGAGTCGGCCACCGAAATGGTGCGCGAGCTTTCGGATTACCTGCGCTACTCGCTCGACCACCGGAAGCGCGCGGTCGGGCCGCTCTCCGACGAACTCGACGCCATGCGGGCCTACCTTGAGATCGAAAAGGCCCGGTTCGGAGAGCGCCTGTCGGTGCGCATCGAGGCCACTGCCGAAGCCCGCTGCAAAAACGTTCCCAGCTTCCTCCTCCAACCCCTCGTCGAAAATGCGGTCAAACACGGTTTGTCGCACTCGCGCCATCCGATGGAGCTGGCCATCTCGGCCGGTGTCCAACGCGATCTGCTGACCATCGAGGTGACCAACACGGGAACCCTCCCGGATCCGGATCCCTCGAAGGACGGCCTCGGCCTCGATACGCTCCGCCGCCGGCTGGACCTTAATTATCCGCGCCGCCACGAGTTCACGCTCACCGCGGACGGCGGCCGCGTTCAGGCAAAACTTCTGCTCCGGGGGGAACCATGCTTCGCGTGATGCTGGTGGATGACGAGCCGCTCGCCCGCCGCGGGCTCCGGGATCTGCTGGCGGCCCGTCCGGAAGTGGAAGTCGCGGGCGAGGCGGATTGCGTGGAGGCGGCAAAAACCATGATCGGGAAGATCCGCCCGGATGCGCTTTTCCTGGATATCCGGATGCCCGAGGCGGATGGGTTCGAGCTTCTTTCCTCGCTCAAGGAATGCCCGCCGGTGATCTTTGTCACCGCGTATTCCGAGTATGCCGTGCGGGCATTTGAAGTGCAGGCGGTGGACTACCTTCTCAAGCCGGTGCGCCCGAAGCGGCTTGTCCAGGCAATCCGCCGCCTGCAGGCAGCACTCGGCGGCCCGGATCCGGTCAACCCTTACGGGATGTCCGACCGGATTTGTCTGCGGACTCCTGAGAAGACGCTGGTTGCCCCGCTTGGCGACATCATCGCCCTGCAAGCGGACAAAGATTTCACACGCGTGACCGTGGCCGACGCGCCACCCCTCATGATCTGCCAGTCGCTGGGAGTCTATGAGCGCAACCTTCCAAATCCCCCGTTCCTCCGGGTGGACCGTTCGACCATCCTCAACCTCACGCGCATCCATTCCGTCGAGATCAGCCCGTCGCGGGGCGCCCGGGTCTTCCTCAACGGCTCCGCCACATCGATCCCCCTCGGCCGTGCCGCGCTCCGCCGCCTCCGCCTCGCCATCCCGCAGTATCTTTCGAATATCTCGGGCTTGGATACCTGAAAACCGGCGCTTGCCATCAGGCTGTTCCCGTCTATACTGCGGCCAGGTGCCAAAACCTTAAAGCCCGCTTCCGGAAACGGAGGCGGGTTTTACTTTTTCAGGCGGATGGTCTCGCGCTGGGGCTCCTCGCCGCCCAATGTATTCAAGCTCCCTGCGGCTCCAAAACCAAGGCAAGCGTTTTGAGCGTGACAAAGTTTGAGCGGGGAGGCTTTGCTCACGGGAATGAGTGAAGGGATCCTATCTAATAAAGTCGGCGTCGTTTTCGGGGTTGCGAACAAACGCAGCATCGCATGGACAATCGCCAAGGCCTGGCACAAGGCGGGCGCGAAATTGATTTTCAACTACCAGGGGGAACGGCTGAAAGAAAACGTGGAGGAACTGGCGGCCGAGTTCGGGGCCGACACGGCGATCTATCCGTGCGACGTGTCGAAAGATGATGAGATCGCGACGTTTTTCGGCAAGGTCTCAGATCACACTTCGAAGCTGGACCTGATGCTCCACTCCGTCGCTTTCGCCCCGAAGGAGGCATTGGAAGGAGATTTTCTGGCCACGTCGCGCGAGGCATTCCGCATGGCTCACGACATCAGCGCGTATTCCTTGATCGGCCTTTCCCGCGCGGCCGCCCCGCTGATGACCGATGGGGGAAGCATCCTCGCCATGACTTACTACGGATCGGTCAAAGTCGTGCCCCATTACAATGTCATGGGCGTGGCCAAGGCGTCTCTGGAAGCATCCACTCGCTACTTGGCGTATGATCTCGGCGCCCGCAAGATCCGGGTGAACTGCATCAGCGCGGGTCCGATGCAGACCCTGGCTGCGCGCGGGATCTCCGGGTTTTCCTCGATGCTGAAACACTACGAGGAGCACGCGCCTTTGAAGCGGAGCTGCACCAGCGAAGAGCTCGGCCAAACGGGTGTTTTTCTGGCCAGCGACGGATCCTCCGGCATCACCGGGCAGGTCCTCTACGTGGACGGCGGCTACGAGATCATGGGCATGTGAAGGATGGCCCGAATGGCGCTCCGTTAAGCCCCGAAGGGGCAACATCCCACAGCCCAGGGCAAGCGTGCGCGCCGCCCTGGGTCTTGAAAAATGAGGAGCCCTGCCCTGAATGGGCAGCATCCCAAACCGCTCTTAACTTGGTGCCATTCAAGGCCGACCCCTTCCTGCTGGAGCCGGCGTTTACGGCACCTCCGGCGCAGCTTGTGCTTGGCCCGCTTCACGTTTGGAGGCTGGTTGCCGCGGATCTCAGCCTGCTTTCCGACGCCGAGCGCGATCACGCGAAAAAAATCCGATCCGAGCCCGCGCGGGCGGCATTCATTGCCGGGAGATCCGGCGTCCGCCGCGTCGCATCGCGCTACTCGAAAATCCCGCCCGGGGAACTTGTTTGGGAGACCGCCGCGGACGGGAAGCCGTATTTTGCGAACGTGGGGATCCATTTCAACCTCAGCCACACCGGCGGCACGGTGGTGGCCGCATTTTCCGGATCGGCTGTCGGGATCGATATCGAACCGCGCGGGCGGTGCCGGGATTTTGCCGGCATCGCGAATCGGTTCTTCCATCCGGCCGAAGCCGCTGCCATCAAAGACGAAGAGCAATTTCTGCGGATTTGGACCGGCAAGGAGGCCATGCTCAAGCTGTCCGGCGAGGGCATTTCCGGCGGGCTGGCAGATGCCAGGCCGGGCGATGCCGGGACCGGAAATCTTCGCGGAAACCCTGTCCACATCACTGGTTTTTCGTTCGAAAACATAGTTGGTGCAGTGGCTTCATTTGAACCCGTCGAGGTAAAAGGCTGGTTTCAATTATGAAAGCTGCTACTTTCTCCCCGATCATGTCATTTCAAAATCTCGGCCTGTCCGAAACGGTGCTCCATGGAGCCCAGCGGATGGGATATTCCGAACCCACTCCTATTCAGCTCCGCGCCATCCCTGTCATTCTCACCGGAAAGGATCTGGTGGCCTCCGCGCAGACCGGCACGGGCAAAACCGCCGCCTTCGCGCTGCCCGTGCTTTCCCAGCTCGACCACCCGGAACCGCGGATCCGCTGCCTCGTTCTCGAACCGACCCGCGAGCTGGCGATGCAGGTGGAAACCGCCTTCCGCGACTACATGCGGTTCATGCACACCGAGGTCTCGCTGATTCACGGCGGCGTCGGCTACGGTAAACAAAAAGAGGATCTCGCGCGGAAATGCGATGTCATCGTCGCCACGCCCGGACGCCTTCTCGACCACATGCAGCAGGGTGCCGTGGACCTGAGCGGGCTCACGGTTCTCATTCTTGACGAAGTGGACCGCATGCTCGACATGGGGTTCCTGCCCGACGTGCGACGGATCGTCGAACAATGCCCGAAAGACCGGCAGACGTTGCTTTTCTCGGCCACAATTCCCGAGGA
>JBAWVC010000182.1:0-4773 GCA_037147455.1 Verrucomicrobiota bacterium
ATCGGCGGGACGCCGATGCCACATTTTCTCTGCAAAGTGAACAGTATTGGGGCTAATCCGACTTGCTGAGCCGCTCGACCGGCTTGTCGAAGAGCAGTTGGTGCGCCTCGCGCAGAATCCCGGGAATTTTTTCGCGGAACGGGCTGGATTCCAGCGCGGCGGAAAGATCGGGGATTTCGGCGGCATTTTTTCCCGGGAACCAATGCCCGGCCTGCCCGAGCAGGTTGTAGCGCATTTTCCCGAACGCCACCATGTCGAGCGATGTGGCGAAATTCCAGAGGCGGAGGATTTCCCAGATATTGATTTCTCCGGGGCAGTTCTCCCACTTGGGAATTCCGGTTTCCCAGTTCCGGCACCAGTCGGCCCCGAGGACATTTTCCATCTCCGCGGCGAGGCGGGTTTCGATTTCGGCGACGAGCCTGTCCGCGTCCGGGAGGGACGCCAGCGACCGGAGATGCTCGTCGAAATCCGACGGCCTGGCGGCGCCGACCGAGAGGGTGTGGATGTCCGGGCGGCGCAGGCAGAACAGGTTGTTGAACGCGATCGGGGTGAGGGGATCGCAAAGCCGGCTGAGCTTCTCCGGCGGCTCGTAAAGTTTTCCGCCCTTGTCGTTCGGGCTGATGATGAAGACGCCCATGTCGTGGCGGGTGGCGGCCGCGATGGCGCGCCCGTTCGAGCGGTTCACCCAATACCAGTGGAGGTTCACGTAGTCGAACTCCCCGGTTTCGATGGCCCGGCAGATCACGTCGCAGTCGCCGTGGGTCGAAAACCCGATGAACCGCGCGCGGCCTTCCTTTTGGATTTCGCGCGCGACGGCCAGCGCCCCGCCCGGCGCGAGGGCTTCGTCGAGGACCGCCTGGTTGTTGATCCCGTGGATGCCGAGGAGGTCCACATGGTCGAGGTGCAGAAGCGACATCGACCGCTCGAAGGATTCGCGGAACTTGGCGCCGCCGCCCTCCGGGGAAACCTTGGTCTGGACGATCATCTTTTCGCGCGGAAGCCGCGGAAGGATTTTTCCGAGTTGGAATTCCGAGCTTCCATAGCCGCGCGCGGTTTCGATGTGGTTGATTCCGGAGCCGATCGCCTTCAGGACCGTTTCCTCAAGGTTTTTCTGGGCCTCGTCCGGGGCCTCCTCCTCGTCCTTCCAGGAATTCTGGAAGCGCATTCCCCCGCAGGTTATGACCGGCATCTCGAGGCCGGTGCGGCCGAATCGTCTTCGTGGCATCATAGTAATTTCAGTTTTGCGGCCGATTCGATTTCGGCGGTTTGCGGAAACAAATCCACCGGCTGGATATAATCGACGCGATACCAGGCGCCAAGCTTCTTGAGATCGCGGGAGAGGGTCGCGGGGTCGCACGAGACATACACGACGGTGGCGGGGCGGAATTTGCCGAGGATCTCCACGACCTCGGGAGAAAGACCCTCGGCCGGAGGATCGAGGAGCAGGGCGGTGTCCGAGGAGGAGGAGTTTTCCAAAGCCTGCGGCAGATGGGATTCCACCGCTCCCGCGAGATAGGTTTCTTTTTCCGACGCCGAGGCTTTTGCCGCCCGCACGGCGCCCGCGCTCCACTCGATGCCGATGATTTTGTTGAAGCGGGGCGCCAGCTTTTTTGAGAAAAATCCGGCCCCGCAATACGCGTCCACCAGCAGCCCGGTTTCCTCCCCGAGCATCTCCGCCACAACCCCGGCGAGAACTTCCGCCGCCCCCGCATTCACCTGGCTGAACCCGTGAAAATCCGATCTCTCCCTCAGCGTGATCCGCCCGTCTTCGCGCGGCGGGTCTTGGGCGAGCGCGGCAAGCTGCGCGTTGACGGGCGCCGTGGCGATCGGGCACGCTGCGGCCGGCACGATGCGGTGGGACTTCCGCCCGTGGAATCCCACGCGGCCGTCCGCGACATGCACGGAGATCCGGTTCCGGTATTCCCACTCGGAAGGGGAGGGGAGCGCCGGCCGCACCTCCGCATCCGCGATCCCGCCGATCCTTCGTAGGAGATCGCGTGCCTGCGCGCCCTTGATCTCGAGCTGGCGCGGGTAGGCGATGTGCTGGTAGGCGCACCCGCCGCACTTTCCGAAGATCGCACAGCGCGGCGCCACCCGCCCCATGGACGCTTCGGTGAGCCGGACCACCTCGGCTTCGAGGAATGATTTTTTCTCCCGGACGACCCGGACCAATGCCCGCTCGCCCGGCAGCGTGAAGGGCACGAAGCAGACGCGGCCGTCGGGCAGCCTGCCCACGCCCGCCCCGCCGAATGCGACGCTCTCGATGGATATTGGAATTTCCAAGGCCCCCAACCTAGCGGAGGAACGCGGACGCTCAATGATGGATTGCAAATTCCTTCGACTCCCGCCCCGCGGTGTGCGATGGTCCATTCATGAAATCCGTCCGCCTCGTCGAGCAGCTCGCCATTTTCATCGCCAACAAACCCGGAACCCTCGCCGCAGTCTGCGACGCCCTCGCTGAAGACAAGATCAACATCTACGGTCTGACCGTGTCGGATACCGTGGATCACGCGGTCGTCCGCATGGTGGTCAGCGACACCCGCCGCGCCATCGCCCTCCTCGAATCCCACGGGACGCTGGTCGTCGAGAACGACGTGCTCATGATGGAGAACGACAACCGTCCGGGCGGGCTCTCGAAACTTGCCAAGGCCCTCTCGGCCGCGAAGGTCAACATCGAATACGCCTACCTCGCGTCCATGCCATCCGCCAAAAAAGGCCTCCTGATCCTGCGCCCCAGCGACGTCAAGAAGGCCCTGAAGGTCCTGTCCAATCCTGCGCTTGGCTTGTAACCCGGCTTGCCAGCGCCGGATCGTTTTGGAATATTCCGGAGGCATATAAAAATGGCATCCCGGCTCGAACAAACATTGGCCCACTTCGGGCTCAGCGTCCTTTATCCTTCTTTTCGCAAGGAGAAGATCGACGATTCGTTGCTGGCCGGTTTGACCGATTCCGATCTCCGGGAAGTCGGGGTTGCGAAGCTCGGCGACCGCAAGCGGTTGCTGGCCGCATTTTCGGATCCTTCGACACCCTTCGCGGCGACCGGGTCGCCCGCCACCCCGGAACCCGACCCCGCTCCGGCGGCCCCGCCCTCCGTGGAAGAGTCGAAGGACCAGGGCAACTTCGCCGAAATTCCCGCGCGGGCCGCGCTGGGCCATCCCTTTTTGAACAGCCTCGGCATGCCGTTCGTGCCGACCGCCCGCAGCAAAACCCTGTTTTGTGTCTGGCTGCTGAGAGTCCGGGATTACGAGCAGTATTGTTCGGAGACGGGAGCGGTGATGCCCGCAGTGGAT
Organism: Verrucomicrobiota bacterium; assembly: GCA_037147455.1. GTDB lineage: Bacteria > Verrucomicrobiota > Verrucomicrobiia > Chthoniobacterales > Terrimicrobiaceae > QYQL01. The sequence goes on from JBAWVC010000182.1 coordinate 3,291, forward strand.
TTTCCGCAGGGGCCCGACCATCCGGTCGTCAACGTTTCATGGACGGACGCCCACAGGTTCTGCGAATGGCTTACCAAGCGGGAGATCTTGCTCGGTTCGATCAACCCGCAGTTTCAATACCGCATTCCCAGGGATGAGGAGTGGAGCGCGGCGGTCGGATTGCCTTACGAATATGGCAAAAATCCGCGGGTCCGCAGCGGGATCATCGAGGAGTTTCCCTGGGGGTCGGATTTTCCGCCGCCGCACGGGGTCGGCAATTACCATCCCCGGCTCAAAGTCGATGATTTCATGGAAACCTCCCCGGTAGGCAGTTTTGCCGCGAACAAATTTGGCATTTACGACCTTGGCGGAAACGTCTGGGAGTGGTGTGTGGATGAATATGAAAAAGGAAGCTCCCTCCGGGTTTTGAGAGGGGCGTCCTGTTTCAATGACGACCCCGAACTCCTCAGGTCTTCCTGCCGGGATAAATCCCAACCGGACAAGGGCCGCAACAATGCCGGAATCCGGATCGTTCTCGCCCATCAGTCCACAGGGGATCCTTGGTATAAGGCCTGATGAGGGGATGACAAAGCTGGTGGAGACACTGCGGACGGGAAAGCGCGGATACGCGGGAGAGGTGGCTTTCGGGCTCGTGTGGTTTTTGGCGGTGAGGGTGGCGTGGTCGGAGTGGGAGCTGAACCCCCAATATCAATACGGCCTGGCCCTGCCGGTTCTTTGCGCCGTATTTTTTGTGCTGCGGTGGAGGGACCGCCCGGCAGGGGAGATCGTCGCAGGGAGGCCTGCGGCCGCGGCTTGGCTGGTGATGGGGATTTCGACGCTGGTGATCTGCGCGGTGCAGCCGGTCTCCGAGGCGAACCCGGGCTGGCGGCTCCTGTCCGGGCTGGCGCTTTCGGCGGCGGTCGCGTGGACGCTGGGCGCGGCATTTTTGGCGGGCGGGCTGCCGTGGCTGCGGCATTTTGCGTTTCCGTCCGCCCTCCTGCTGACGGGGATCCCGTGGCCGCGCGAGTTCGAGGAGGGGATCATGGGCGTGCTGATCCAGGCGAATTCCCAAATCGTGGTGGAGGCCCTGAACTGGTGCGGGCATGCGGCGGAACAGCAGGGGAACCTGATCCTGTTGCCCGGCGGGCTGCTGGGGGTGGAGGAGGCGTGCAGCGGGATCCGGTCTCTGCAAAGCGGGATCGTGGCGGCGCTCTGCTACGGCGAGCTTCTGCGGCTGGGCGCCGGACGGCGCTGGGTGCTGGTCGGGGTCGCGCTGGTGGTGACGCTCGCCGGCAACACGCTGAGGATGACCCTCCTTTCGTTCGTGGCGACGACCATGGGATTTCCGGCCGAGAAGAGCTGGCACGACCCTGCGGGCGTGGTGCTTCTGGTCGGGAGCATCATCGCCATCGGGGTTGCCGGATCGTTCATGGGCCGAAAAAAAAACTCTCGCAGCGTGACGGAATCGGGGCGGCCGTCCCGGTTGCCAGCGAGTGGAGAGGAC
>JBAWVC010000183.1:0-4755 GCA_037147455.1 Verrucomicrobiota bacterium
CCGCCTCCGGGGATTCGACGATCACCTCGTCATGCACGGTGCTGATGAGGCGCGCCCCGGACGGGAGGCGGGAGGCAATGAGCGCGATGGCGCGTTTCATGCCGTCCGCGCAGCCGCCTTGAACCGGGGTGTTGACGAGCGCCGTGAACCGCTGCCAGGCATCGGCGTCTTTCGGGATCAGGCGACGACGGCCGAGCACGGTCCTCACCTCGCCCACTCCGCGTTCGGCAATATTGTGGCTCTCGCCGTGCCATTGGCGCAGGGCACCGTAGGTTCGGAAGAACGCCCTGCGGATTTCGTTGGCTTCGTCCTCGGAAATCGCCACGCCGTAGGAGGATGCCGCGTAGCGGACGAGGCCGCGTGCGGACTGGCCGTAGAGCAACCCGAAATTTGAGCTTTTTGCGATCTGCCGATCCGCCTTCGTCACGTCCTCGATTGGCTTCCCGAGCACGGTGGCAGCGGTGAGTTTGTGGAGGTCGTCGCCGCGCCGATACGCTTCGATCATCTTCGCCTCGCCGGCAATCGCAGCCGCCGCCCGGAGTTCGATCTGCGAATAGTCGGCCACGACGAGCCGGGAACCGGTTGGCGCGAGGAAGCATTCCCGGAGTTCGCCCCGGCCGATATTTTGAAGGTTTGGTGATTTGCTTGAGAACCTGCCGGTGTCGGTGCCGGTCGGCTCGAATCGCCCGTGGATCCGCCCGTCGCCCTCGATGCAATCAATGAGGCTCTCGGCCTGTTGGGCCGCCTTTTCCGCGCCCCGAAGCGCGAGGATCACCGGGATGATCGTCCCGTCGTCGGACGCCTTGAGGGTTTCCTCGTTCGTGTTCGCCAGTTCAATCCCGGCACGCGAAAGCGCCGCCTTCAACTGATCCGGACTGCCGGGGTTGAGCGAGGGCGAGTTGAGGAGGACACGAAGCTCGTCGGATCTCGCCTTGGTCGCTCCCCTGGAGGAATCCCGGATCGCTTGCAGCCGCGGCTTGTCCATCGCGATTCCTGCCGCTTCCATCGCAACCACGACCGGGAGAAGCTGCATTTCGAGTGTCCGGACCGTTTCGAGATCCGCGCCGCCGAGTTCCGTATCCAAGCGGCCAGCCAGATCGTGCAAGTGCATCACGTCCCTCGCGGCATAGGCGAGTTGGTCATCGGTCAGGAACATGCCTCCCCAGTCGGATCGGGATTGGTCGGCTGTCGGGGCGACTCCGAGGAACCGTTCCAGGCACTGGTCCAAGTTGTTGCCGGGTTTCGTGCCGGCCGAAAGCAACCGGGCGGCCGTGAGCGTGCAGAAAATGCGCCGCGGGCGAACGCCGGTCTTCACCGCGAGCCAGAGGAGATCGAATTTCGCGTTGTGGGCGATCACCTCGACCGCCTCGATGGCGCGGCCCAACTCGCCCAGGTCGTAGCCGGTCGCCTGGAGATCAATCAGCCAGGGGCTGGCGCCGGGAACTTTGAGGCTGAGGAGCCGGATGTCGCCCCGCCACGGGTTGAGGCCGTCCTTCTTGCCGGGGCCGAACGTCTCGATGTCCAAGGCGACCGATCCGGCGGCGGTGATCGCGGTGGCGATTTCGGGGAATCGCTCCGGGGACACTTCCACTTTCGGGAGTTCGGACGCCACGGACGGGTTTCGAGTTGCATCCGGCTGCCGGAGAAAATTGTTTTTTGTCAGAGCAGATGCTCTTAATTTTTTATTCTCGCGTACCCGCGAGGGTTTTAGAAATACGTCCGTGCCGTCCGTAGAGGGTGTTTTTGGCTGTTTTCGGCACTTTTCGGGATTCAGCGGAAAAATGACACGCCGAGGGCGCGGCGAGTGGGAGGACCCGTCCGAGCCGTCCGAGGAGGCGCGTTGGGATGGCGGAAGAAACCGGCGTTCGAGAGCGTCGGCATCGAGCAAGGCGATAAAGATTCCGGGTGTTTTCATGTTAGTCGGTTTCGGTGAGGCAGACGCCCATGTAGCCGCGCCTTTGGGATATGCCGCGTTTGATGTCGTTGCGTTTGGCCGCCCGGTGGATCTCCATCATGAGCGGGCCGAGATTGCGTTCCGCCTGGGCCTTGGTGAGGGCGACCCAGCCGAGCTTGGCGCAGTAGTTTTCGTATTCGGCGACAAGCTCATCGACGGTGAGCGAAGCTTCGGGAACACGCATGATCCGTTGGCCGATGAACGCGCGGAGCGAGTCGCTTTCCGCCAGCATGTCGTCCACCCGCTGCTGCTGCTCCGGGGTGAGCGGCCAGCCGGTGCCCTCGCGGGCGAATTTGGCGAGACGGATTGCGCCGAGGATGAACCAGTTGAGAATGCCGCTGCTCTCCTCGGCCATGAGGATACGGTCGAGGTCCGGGGTGCATTTGAGCGGCTTGGTCAGAAACGGGATGATGAGAAGGCGGCGGTGCCAGGCACTTTCGTCGCCGTCGAGCTGGACGCGGAGCCGGTCGTTGCAGGTGATGAAGAGGTTGTGGTCGCCGTTGAGCTGGCGCTTGCGCCCGCCTTTGAATTCGAGCGTGAGCGGGTCGCCGCCGGTGAGCGCCTTGATCACCTTGGCCCCGGAACAGGAAAGGAAGTCGCCGGGCACGTCCGAGCCCACCAGCAGGCTCACCTGGTCGAGGTCATCGAGTTCGAAGCGGTCACCGAGAAGCCTTGTGCGAAGCTGTTTCACGTTCTGGCTCCCGATAATGTGGCCAATGATTCGACCGATGGTTCCTTTGCCTGCGCCGCCGATGCCGGTGAGGATAAGCATTTTCTGCCAGTTGTTACGGCCGGTCAGGTAGAGCCCGCCCACGAGTTGGAGGAGAAAGGCGTCATCTTCGCTCATAGAGGAATAGATGAGTTCGTCCAAGAATCTCGGGCAGTCGGCGTCAGGGTCGAAAGTAACCTGACATTGGCTCAGGCTGAAGTAGTGGGGCGAGAACCCGTGAATTTGTGGAGGATCGAAATCCAGATGGATCATGCAGTTTTGCAGATGGATAATGTTCTCGAACTTGCGGAACGGCTCGCGCCTTTCGGAGGCCGCCCGCAGAATCGTGATCATGTGGGTGAGACGGTCGCCGGTGCGCCCGGTTTCCAGAAGTGGCTGGTTGAGGAGGCGGGAGTATTCGAGCATCCAGGCCGCGATGTCGGCGCGGATCGTGGCGTCCGTCTGCCAGCGCCAGATCCCGGACTCGGGCACGTAGGTGTAGAACTGGTTGTTGTGGGGCTCGAAGATGACAAGGCTCTCGAAGGCAAACCGGGCGACCCAGTAGTGGGGGTTGAAGTCGGCGACCTCACGCTCGCCGTCACTCTTGGTCCGGAAGTAGAATGGCTCGCCGTTCTGGGCGATGAGGGTCGCTTCGGCTCCCTCGATCGGCAGTCCCCAAGCGGAGTAGATGCCTTCCTTTTTGAGCGCCTCGGCGGCGAACTTGCCACGCATCCGGGCGCAGTGCCGCTCGATAATGCCGGGGTGATTGGCTTCGAGCCAGAGGACGGCATCTTCCTGGGTGCGGGCGACGCAGTGGGAGTGGAAGCAACTGAAGGCCGCAGTTTTCTCGAAGATGATCGTCGAGCTGTTGGCTTCATCCCAATCCTTGCCTTCGTCGCCGTGCGTGTCGGCCCACGGGCACTTGACCACCCATTTTCCGTCGTCGGGATTGATGCATTCGCCCAGGAGTCCTGCTTCCCGAAAAGCGGCCACGATGTCGAGGGTATGCAGGTCGCCCTTGAACGCCTCCCACCATGGTTTTTCCTTTTTCTTTGCCTTGCCGGCCAACTCGGGCAACGGGAATACCGTGGCCGCCGGGTTCTCAAAAATGTCGGGATCGTAGGAGACGAAGCAGAGCCGGGTCTGTTCTTTGACCTGCGGGTCGTGCTTGAGGCCGTGGACGCGGGAGAAGTATTCGACCGCCGCGGCCACGCTTTCGTCGTGCCGGAATCCGTCGATCCGCAAGAGAACCTTCAGGCCGTCGCCGCTAGGGGAGGTGAAGGCGGCGGCCACATGGGGATCACCAACCACCTTGCTCCGGGCGTCGGCGAGCGTGCCATTGAGTCCGTCGAAATCGATCTGGAGGAGGTTGCTGTGCTTGAGGAGGCGTTTCCGGTCGGCGGTCGTGCCGGACACACAGAACGCGGGAAGCTTCGTTTTTTCACGGTCGTATGCTGTCTTGCCATCTCGCCCGAGGATGCGCCGGAGGTTGTCGATCTGGGCGCGGAACTCGCCGGTCCTGATCGCCTCGAGGACGGAGGCCACCGTATCCACCGCCGGGCAGTCGGGGGACATGGCGTTCGGGAAGGTCGTGACCTCGGCGGCGAAAATTGAGGAGCTGCCACTTTTGGCACCGGAAGAATTGGCCTCCGCCGTTTTGGTGCCATTTTCATTTGAGCTGGTGCCATTTTCTGGCACCAAACCCATTGACGAATCGGCACCGGTGCCACTTTTTGGCACCAAGCCATCATCCAAATCGGCACCGGTGCCATTTTGTGGTGCCATTTCTTCGGATAAAACGGCACCAGTTTTGTCGTTGGTGCCATTCTTGGTGCCAGAAGTGGCACCAGCAGAATCGGGCCGGTGCCATTTTTCGGCACCACACCGCTTCTTGATTGTATCAAGTGGCACCGCGAACCGTTCGGCCAACTCGCGCAGGCTGCCTTCTCCCCGCTCATAGGCGGTTCTGACCTGGGAGAGATCCCTCATGCGATCCCCTCAAAGGTGAGTTGCGTGACGCCCAAGTTGGCTGCGGCCTGTCCCTGTGCGTCGATGCGCAGGTAGTAAGAGGGCGGTTTGACGTGCTCGCGCT
>JBAWVC010000184.1:0-4740 GCA_037147455.1 Verrucomicrobiota bacterium
CGCGGGCGTGTCGGGCGTGAAGGGTCGGCTTGCGCGGCATGCGAGCCTCAACTAGCAGGCAGCTATTCTATTTGCAATAATATTTTTATTTGCACAACCCCCTGACCAATGTGTAATTGGCTGATATGAGCCTGACATTGCTGGCCTCGGCTGCTCAAGCAGGGCCTCTATAAAACCCCGCTCTGGAGCCGCACCTCATGAATGCAAATCTCTCTGCCGTATTTCAGAATTTCCGGATCCACGGATCCCTCCTGGAAAGCGCTCCCTACGGCAACGGGCATATCAACGATACGTTGGTTGCCTCCTTCAGCCAGGCAGGAACGCGGGTGCGGTATATTTTCCAGCGCATCAACGGCCGGATTTTTAAGGGTCCGGAAGCGCTGATGGATAATATCCTCCGCGTGACCAGCGAGGCCCAGCATCAGTTGGTCAAGGAGGGCGTGCCGGATGCCTCGCGGCGTTCGCTGAGCGTGATTCCCGCAACCGACGGGAGGCCCTTCCACAAAGACGGGGGAGGCCGATATTGGAGGTGCTATCCGTTCATCGAAGGCGCCCGGACCTACGACATTATCCAGAACCCCCGCCAGGCCTATGAGGCGGCACGGGCCTTTGGGGAGTTTCAAAAGCTGGTCGCAGGGCTGGAAGGTCCCCGACTTCACGAAACGATCCCGAATTTTCACAACACGCGCGTCCGGTTTGAACGGCTCAGGGAAGCGGCCGCGGCCGACCCGCAGGGACGGCTGGCCTCCGCGGCCCCGGAGTGGAATTTCATTCGTGAGCGGGAGGGCCTGGTCGATGTCCTGCTCGACCTCCAGGCGGCGGGACGCATCCCCGAGCGGGTGACCCACAACGACACGAAGCTCAACAACGTCATGATCGACGATGCCACGGAGACCGGAATTTGCGTGCTCGACCTCGATACCGTGATGCCCGGGCTGGCGCTCTACGACTTCGGGGACATGGTGCGGACGGCCACGAGCCCGGCCGCAGAGGATGAGACCGATCTTTCCAAAGTCCGCATGCAGATGCCGATGTTCGAGGCCCTCGTTCGAGGATATCTCTCGACCGCCGGAAGCTTCCTCAACGATGAGGAAAAATCTCACCTCGCGTTTTCCGGGAAACTGATCGCCTTGGAAATCGGGATCCGGTTTCTCACCGATCACCTGGAGGGAGACGTCTATTTCAAGACCAAGCGCCCCAACCACAACCTCGACCGCTGCCGGACCCAACTGGCGCTGGTGAAAAGCATCGAGGATCAGGAAGAGGCGATGAACGCGGTTGTCCGGGAGATTGAGCAGTGAAAGCCCATGTGCCTGGAGGAGGCGGATTCATCGGAAGCCATGTCGAATTCTTCAATCATCCTATGAAACACCGCCCGCCTCTTGATCCGGATTTTCTTCCGGCCGTCCTCTGGAACAGGAACTACGCTGCCAAGGCGGCAAAGACTCCGGGTTCAAAGCCGTTGGCCATCAGCCTGGAGCGGGGGGATTCCACGGTGTCGGTCTATCGGACAACGGTGCTTGCGCACACGGCGGAAAACAGCCGACTGAACATCCGGTATGTCGAGCGCCTGCTGAAGTTCCTGCTCTGGCAGCGCGGCGGATACCGGTTGCTGATTGCCGGGGAGCCGGAGATCGCGGCCGAGATCAAGGCGATCTACTCGCCGGGCGGACAACGGGCCTTCGATCACGATTTCATGGGCTGCAAAGTCTATGGTCGTCCGATGGAGGTGGAGGCTTGCGAGTGGGAGGATCTGCCGGAACCGCGGGAGCTCTCCATCGCGCTCGGGCGCAACCTCGACGGCTGCCGCATCGGGTTTGATCTCGGGGGAAGCGACCGGAAATGCGCGGCCCTGCTGGATGGCAAAGTCGTCTTTTCGGAGGAGGTCCGGTGGGATCCGTATTTTCAGAGCGACCCGCAATACCACTACGACGGGATCCGCGAAACCCTGCGCCGCGCGGCGGAACACCTTCCGAGGGTGGATGCCATCGGCGGCAGCGCGGCCGGAGTTTATGTGAACAACGAGGTGCGCGTCGCATCGCTTTTCCGCGGGGTTTCGGCCGACGACTTCGAGAAGCGGGTGCGAAGGATTTTTTTTGACCTTCAAAAGGAGTGGGAAGGAATCCCGTTCGAGGTCGTGAACGACGGCGAGGTGACCGCGCTCGCCGGGTCGATGTCGATGAACGCCAATGCCGTTCTCGGGATCTCGCTCGGCACGAGCCTGGCGGCCGGCTACGTGGATCCCGAGGGTCACATCCGCCCGTGGCTCAACGAGCTGGCGTTCGCGCCGGTGGACTACCGCGAGAACGCCCCGGCCGACGAATGGTCCGGCGATGCGGGCTGCGGCGTGCAGTATTTCTCGCAGCAGGGAGTCGCCCGCCTGGTGCCGCTCGCCGGCATCGCGCTGCCCGCCGAAATGCCGTTTGCCGAACAGCTCGTGGAGGTCCAGAGGCTCATGGCCGAAGGCGATCCCAGAGCGCGCGCGATTTACGAGACGATCGGCACTTGTTTCGGCTACGCGGTCGCCCACTACTCGGACTTCTACGAAATCCGGAACCTGCTCATCCTCGGCAGGGTCACCTCCGGCGAAGGAGGCGAGGTCATTCTCGAGAATGCCTCCGCCGTCCTCCGTGACGAATTTCCCGGGCTTGCCATCCGGCTCCGCACACCCGATGAAAAAGACAAGCGGCACGGCCAGGCAGTGGCGGCCGCGAGCCTTCCCAAACTCAAATAGACCCATGAAATTCCACAACACAAGCGCCCGCCTTTTTGTGCCCGACCAGGCATCGGAACCCCTCGGGCGCATCACTCACTTAGGAATCGGCGCCCATCAGGACGACCTCGAGTTCATGGCGTTTCACGGCATCCTCACCTGCTTCCGCAGCAACGAGAAATGGTTTGGCGGGGTCACCTGCACGGACGGCGCCGGGAGCTCCCGCGCCGGGGACTACGCGGAATTCACCGACGAGAAAATGCAGCAGGTTCGGATCCAGGAGCAGGAGGCGGCCGCCGTCGTCGGAAATTACGGGGCCATGATCCAGCTCGGCTACCCGAGCAGCGCGGCGAAAAGTTCAGCCGATCCCTCGCTCAAAAACGATCTTCTGCAAATCCTCTCCGCCACGCGCCCGGAGGTCGTCTATACCCACAATCCGGCGGACAAGCATGATACACATATCGGGGTTTTTGCCGCCACGATCCAGGCCCTGCGCGAAATGCCGGCCGCTGACAGGCCGAAGGCCGTCCACGGCTGCGAGGTCTGGCGCGGGCTGGACTGGATGATGGACAATGAAAAAGTGGCCCACCATGTCGCCGCGCACGAGAATCTGGCGGCCGCCCTGAACGGAGTCTTTGATTCCCAGATTGCGGGAGGCAAGCGCTACGACCTCGCCACCCTCGGCAGAAGGCGAGCGAACGCCACATTCTTCGAGTCCCACGCCGTGGACGAGTGCGAGAGCGTCTCGTTCGCCATGGACCTCACCCCGCTTGTCGCCGACCCTTCGCTCGACATCGTGGCATACGTGCTCGGGTTCATCCGCCGCTTCGAAGCCGACGTCCGCAGCAAGCTCACCAAACGCCTCGGTTAAATCCCACCATGGAAATCATCATCTCACACGATCCCGCCGCCGCCGCACAAGAAGCCGCGCGGTTCCTCGCCGCGATCATCCGGAAAAAGCCGGGTGCCGTCCTCGGACTCGCGACCGGCAGCACCCCGGTCCCGCTCTACCGCGAACTGATCCGCATGCACCGCGAGGAGGGGCTCGATTTCTCGGGTTGCACCAGCTTCAACCTCGACGAATACGTGGGCCTCGGCGCAGCCCATCCCGCATCCTACCGGCGGTTTATGCAGGAGAACCTGTTTTCCTCGATCAACCTGCCTGCCGACCGGATCCATATTCCGGACGGGCTAACCCCGGATATTCTGGCCCATTGTGCCGCCTACGAGAAAAGCATCGCAGAGGCGGGCGGGATCGACGCACAGGTGCTCGGCATCGGCAGTGACGGGCACGTCGGATTCAACGAGCCGACCTCATCGCTCGCCTCGCGGACCCGCATCAAGACGCTCACCCAGCGCACCCGGTCCGACAACGCTCATTTCTTCGCATCGGAGGACGAAGTCCCGCATCATGTGATCACGATGGGCATCGGGACGATCATGGAAGCAAGCGCAGTCGTTCTCCTGGCCTTCGGAGAAAATAAAGCCGATGCCGTGGCCGGTGCCGTGGAAGGTCCGATCACCGCCAGCAACCCCGCCTCGATCCTCCAGATGCACCAGACGGCGAAAATCTACCTCGACGAAAAGTCCGCCTCCAAACTCGCACGGCGCGATTACTACCGCTGGGTGTTTGACAACAAGCCCGGCTGGCAAAGGGATTGATGGAGACTTTGGGATCTGAGGGGGCTTCAGAAGCTCTCCACCGCAGCAATGCGCTCGATTTTTCAGGCGCCTATTGACTGTGCCTGGGTTTCGGCATCCTTGCGGGATTTTCGGTGTTCCCGTTTGCCATTGGTTCCTTGCTTTTGACTGTCGATCTGGTAGAGCCTTTCGCTGGTAATGATGATTACCAGCCTGAATATTGAAAATGTTTTGCGGACGAGCTTACCCATGCCTCTATCTGTAAAATGTTGGCTTGCAAAAAATACACAAGCCTTACGCGTATTCGCATAATTAATAATAAACAGCTTATGGAGGGGTGGTAGAGTGGTCTATTGCGCCGGTCTTGAAAACCGGAGAGCCGAAAG
>JBAWVC010000185.1:0-4669 GCA_037147455.1 Verrucomicrobiota bacterium
TCAGGCGATCGTGATTTCCTTTTCGAGATAGACGTCCTGGATGACGTTGAGGAGCTGGACGCCTTCGGACATCGGGCGCTGGAAGGCCTTGCGTCCGGAGATCAGGCCGGTTCCGCCGGCGCGCTTGTTGACGACGGCGGTAAAGACCGCGTCCTCGAAGTCTTTCTTTCCCGAGGCGCCGCCGCTGTTGATGAGCCCGGCGCGTCCCATGTAGCAGTTCGCGACCTGGTAGCGGCAGAGGTCGATCGGGTGGTCGCTGGTGAGCTCGGTGTAGATACGCTCATCAAGTTTTCCGTAGCTCGAGGAGCCGGTGTTGAGCGACTTGTAGCCGCCGTTGTTTTCGGGGAGCTTCTGCTTGATGATATCGGCTTGGATCGTGCAGCCGAGGTGGTTGGCCTGGCCGGTGAGGTCTGCGGAGACATGGTAATCCTTGTCGCCTTTGATATTGAAGGCGGGGTTGCGCAGGTAGCACCAGAGGACGGTCGCCATGCCGAGCTCGTGGGCGAGGGCGAACGCCTCCGCGATCTCGATGATCTCGCGGCTGGCGTCGTCGGAGCCGAAATAGATCGTGGCCCCCACGGCGGCTGCCCCCATGTCATAGGCCTCGCGGACTTTCCCGAAGGAGATTTCCTTGAACGCGTTCGGATACGTGAGGAGTTCGTTGTGGTTGATTTTGACGAGGAACGGGATCTTGTGGGCGTATTTTCTTGAGACCGCACCGAGGACTCCGAAAGTCGAGGCGACGGCGTTGCAGCCGCCCTCGAGCGCGAGTTTGACGATATTCTCGGGGTCGAAATACACGGGGTTCTTCGCGAAGCTCGCCCCCGCCGAGTGCTCGACCCCCTGGTCAACCGGCAGGATCGAGACATATCCGGTGCCCGCCAGGCGGCCGGTGTTGTAAATCCAATTCAGGTTGTTCAGCACCCGCTGGTTCCTGTCGGTCGCGGCAAAGATCCGGTCCACAAAATCCGGCCCCGGCAGGTGCAGAAGGTCTTTGGAGATGGTCTTGGACGTGTGCCCGAGAAGGTAGTCTGCTTTGTCGCCAAGGTAGGAAGTGATGTTCTTTTTCATAGGAAGGAGAATCGGTGTGCGATTTAATTAGCAGAGTTTTCGGGATTATGCAAAGGGCTGGCATTCGGATTCAATAGAGCTCCACGGGCGACCGCTTTCCGTCCTCCGGGCTTCGCTTCGCGGCCAGCTCCTCGCCGAGCGTGGCCACCCGAAGGCTGAGGATTTCCGCGTCGATTTTTTGAAAGGCCTCCACGGAGAACGGGGCCGGTGGTGCGAGGCGGGATTTGCAGCGCGCGACAGATTCCAAGGCGGGATCGAGCCGGTCTCCGAGGGATTCGATGGCGGATTTCGCGGTCAGCGCCATCTCCACGCGGTGGCAGATCATGAGCATGTCATTTCCGGCCTCGATCCCGAGCCGCATCGTCTCGTCGAAGCCGTAGTGGTTGAGGATCGCTCCCATATCCAGGTCGTCGGTCATCACCAGTCCGCGGAACCCCATGTCTTTGCGCAGAAGATCGTCGATGATGGCCGGTGACAGCGAGGCGGGGCGGTTCACGGGATCCAGGCCCGAGATGGCGATGTGGCCGATCATCAAGCTGTCCACAGAATCCGAGAATGCCCGGAAGACCGCGAGTTCCTCTTCCTCCATCTGTGCCCGAGAGCGTTCGAGGCGCGGGAGTTCGTGGTGGGGGTCGAGTCCCGCTGAGGAATACCCCGGGAAATGTTTTCCGCACGAGAGGACGCCCGTGGCGCGAAGCCCCTCGTTGAAAGCCCCCGCCTTGCGGATGACCTCCGCGACGTTCCTCCCGTAGCAGCGCCCGCGCAGCGAGTTGTCGGCCTCGTCGTCGTAGGAGATGTCGAGGACCGGACAGAGGTCGAGGTTGAACCCGAAAACCCGGAGAAGCCGGCCGGTGATGTCGCCGTGCTTTTTGATCAATTCGAGGTCGTCGCGATCCCTGAGTTGCTGAGCGTTCGGCGGCTCGTTCCCGATCAGCTTCAGGCGCGAAACCCGCCCGCCTTCCTGGTCGATCGTGATGATTGGCTCGACCGCGGAAATGGCGCGCAGATCGTCGATGAGCTTCCGGAGTTGATCCGGCGCCTGGATGTTCCGGCCAAATAGGATAAACCCTCCCGGCTGGATTTTCCGGAAAAGGCGCGCGGATTCGGGATCGAGTTCCGTCCCCGGCACGCCGACGAGGATGAGTTGACCTGCATCGTGGATTGGCATGGGCCAAGACTCCACTAACGGCCGCTGAAAGTCACTTGGCGATTTTTAGTGAAAGTTAGTGGTTCAACCTGGGAAAAATGGCATAATGATCCAAGTGTTCAAATGAATCCGCTTAGAAAACTCGGCCTCTTCGGGGGCAGCTTTGATCCCATCCACCACGGGCACCTGATCCTCGCCCGGGAGGCGTTGGAATCCCTCGGGCTGGATCGCGTGATTTTTATCCCGAGCGGAATTTCCCCCCACAAGCTCGCCCGCCCGCCTGCTCCGGCCGGGCTCCGGTGCCAAATGGTGGAGGCCGCCGTGTGCGATGAGCCCGGGCTGGATTGGGACGACTGCGAGATCCGCCGCGAGGGCCCGTCGTTCGCCATCGATACCGTCCGGGAAATGGCGGCGCGGTATCCGGGGGCCGGGCTGTATTTTTTCATCGGCGAGGACAATCTGGCGAGCCGTCACACGTGGAAGGACATCGCGGCGCTCCGGACGCTGGTGACGTTCGTGATCCTGTCCCGCGGGCTCGGGATCCCGGATCCAGGGGGGCCGGTCATCTCGAGGCCGATCGAGATTTCATCCACCGGGATTCGGAATCGCATTGCCATCGGCCAGTCCGTGAGGTATCTCCTTCCCGACTCAGCATGCGAGATGATTTCCCAACACCGACTTTACCGGAATGATTGATTCCGAAACCATCGCCCGGGCCTGCGCCGTGGCGGCCGCCGACAAAAAAGCTGAAAATCCGGTCCTGTTGGACCTCCGGGGAGTCTCGGGCTTCACCGATTTTTTTCTGATCTGCTCGGGCTCGTCCGAGCCGCAGCTGAAAGCGATTTCGTCCTCGATCCGCGAATCGGTCCGCGAAAAATTCGGCCAGCGTCCTCTCGCCGAGGACGGGTATCCCGCTAGCCAATGGGTGGTCCTCGATTACGGAGACGTCATCTGCCACCTCTTCTACGGCGAGAAGCGGGGGTTCTACGATCTGGAAAACCTTTGGAGCGATGCCAAGCGGGTCGCTTTGGACGTGTAGCTCTGAATAATCACATTCCGGGCGGGCTTTATTTCCGCCCGCTGCGTGTGACGGGGAGTTGGAATTCCATGTCGCGGATTTTCGCTTCGAGCCGGGTGATGGTTTCCCTTGCGGCGGTGAGCTGCCGGGTTTTCTCCATCAGGCCGGATTCCAAATCCCGGATGCGCTTTTGCAGGTTGATTTTAATGCCCCCCTTTGGAGGCTGCGGAAAATCCTCGACCGCCGGCTGCATCGCCTCTTCGCGGTAAAACGGCGCGCGGCCGAGCGTCATGATCTCGCCGGTGCGGCAGTTCAGGATATGGGTGTCGCGGGTGATTTCCCCGAGGCGGCTGAACTCCATCAGAGCCTCGGTGGTTGTCGGGCCGTAAAGCAAATTGTCCGAGACCTCGATCAGCCAATCCATCGCGAGATCCGGAATCATCGGAGCCTTGGTCCAAACCTCGCGGTCGGTGGAGACCATGTCCTGGGGGTTGATCTGGGCGGCCTTGGCCCACGCCCGGAGTTGTTCGAAACGGATGGGCCCGAAGACTTCCGCCGTCTCGTGCTTTTTGAGAAACCAATTTTCTGGGTGGTCGATTGCCATGGAAACCGATGAGATTCTTGCAATTTTCCAACGCTTTGACAAGCAGCATCGCTTTTCTTGCCACGGCGCGAGTCTTCGCTAAATTGTCGGACTACACATGAGCCAGACGTTACTCAACAAAGTCTGGGAGGCGCACTCGGTGCGGACGCTCCCGAACGGATCCACGCAACTCCTGATCGGCACGCACCTGATCCACGAGGTGACAAGCCCGCAGGCCTTCGGGATGCTGCGCGACCTGGGGCTGAAGGTCCTTTACCCCTCGCGCACGTTTGCAACCGTGGACCACATCGTTCCGACAGACGAGCGGGAGGAGCCGTTCAGCGACAGCCTCGCGGACGACATGATCAAGGCGCTGCGAAAAAATTGCGCAGAGTCGGGGGTCAAATTTTTCGACCTGCCGACCGGCCAGCAGGGGATCGTGCACATCGTCGGTCCCGAGCAGGGGATCACGCAGCCCGGCACGACGATCGCCTGCGGAGATTCGCACACTTCGACGCATGGAGCCTTCGGCGCGATCGCCTTCGGCATCGGCACGAGCCAGGTGCGCGACGTCCTCGCAACCCAGACGATGGCAATCCGCAAACCGAAAGTCCGCCGGATCAACGTCGATGGAAAATTGTCGCCCGGGGTCTATTCGAAGGATGTGATCCTGCACATCATCCGCAAGCTCGGCGTCAACGGCGGGCTCGGCTACGCCTACGAATACGGGGGTTCGACCTTCGACGCGTTCACCCAGGAAGAGCGGATGACGGTCTGCAACATGTCCATCGAGGGCGGGGCCCGGGTCGGCTATGTGAACCCGGACGAAACGACGTTCGCTTATCTCAAG
>JBAWVC010000186.1:0-4538 GCA_037147455.1 Verrucomicrobiota bacterium
TGTTGGGAGACTGTTGGGATTGCATCGCCCCGTCCTCTCAGGCTAAAATGCGCCGCATGTTGTGTACGATTCTTCCCCTGGCGCAGGCGGCGTCACCGACCGACACGCAGCAGATGATCGAGACGGGGCTGCGCTTCACGAGGACTATGGCGATTTACCTTGGGGTGGCGGGCGTCACGTATCTGATCCTGCTTTTCGGCGGGCGGATCCTGAAGCGCCGCCTCCGGATCCCGCTGAACTGGATCTACCACCTGTTCTGCATCCTGGCCGCGCTTTACCTGCCCACGCTATTAGACTTCATCCCTTTTCCGGGAGAACACCATATCGGCGCGGCTTTGACCATCGCGGCGGCTTTCGTGCTGGTCGGGCTCGTGAGGCATTACTTTTTCGATCAGATTCTCCGCAGGGGTGGGGGGGTGCAGGTCCCGAAATTTCTCGGGGAGTTTGTTTCGATCGCGATCATCGTGTCGTCGGTTCTCTTCGCCCTGCAGTTTTTCTACCGGATCCAGGTTCCCGGCCTTCTGGCGGGCGCGGGGATCCTGGGCATCGTTCTCGGCCTCGCGCTCCAGGATACGCTGGGGAACATTTTCAGCGGGTTCGCGATTTATTTTGGAGGCCAGTTCAAGGCGGGGGACTGGCTGCTCGTGGAAAAGCAGCGCGCGCAAATCGTCGAAATCAACTGGCGCTCGACCCGCCTCCGCACGACCGATGACGTCTGCCTCGACATCCCGAACAGCAGCATCACCAAGCAGATGGTCGTCAACTACAACTACCCGACGAGCATCCACGCGATCCGCATGGATATCGGCCTCGAATACGACGCCCCGCCGAGCCTCGTGAACAAAGTGCTGATCAAGGCGGCTCTCGACTGCCCGCTCGTCCTGCGCGATCCCGCGCCGGATGTATATCTGACGGAATTCGGCAGCTGGAGCGTCACCTACCAGCTCCGGTTCTGGCTGAACGACCATGTGAACTACAACCCGGCGAACAGCCAGATCCGGACAAACCTCTGGTATGCCCTGCGCCGCCACAACATCAAGATCCCCTATCCCATCCAGCAGGAAGTCTGGCTTGACAGGCCGAAGCCGCACAGCGAGGACCGCGACCTGATCCGGCGCTCGATCCAGAAAGCGGTTTTTGCCCCGGCTCTTTCCCCAGCGCAACTCGACGAAATTGTCGGGAACGCGAAGATCGTCCTGTTCGGCGAGGGCGAGAGCATCATCCGCCAGGACGACGTGGCGGCCGGCCCCATGTATGTGATCGTCAGCGGCCGCGCCGAAGTCTGGGTGGAATCCAACGGGCAGCGAACCTCGGTGGCGGTGCTCGGCCCGGATGCCTGTATCGGCGAAATCTCGGTGCTCACCGGCGAAAATCGCACGGCCACCATCCTCGCCCTCGAAGACTGCCTCGCGGTCGAGGTGGACAAGGAAATCCTCGCCCCGATCATCAGCGCGAGCCCGGAATTTCTGGAATCCTTGAGCGAACTCCTCGCCCGGCGTCGGATGTCAAACGAGGGGCTCGTTGCCGAGGCCGCCGGATCCGCCAACCAGGCGACAAAAAGCAGTTACAAAGCGGGATTCATGGGCAAGATCCGCCTCTTCTTCGAAGTGTAAAAACAGGCTCCCTTTGGGAGGAATCCAGTTTTTATATTTTTTGTGTTGACAGTCTGTTAATAACGACTACATTGATCGCGCTTTCAGCTTAATCCGTAAACAAAACACCGACCAGACAAACTGGAGGACGCCAGAAGGGTACTTCGAAGAATCAGGTCATAAAAACATGAAAACTAAATTAATGGCGGGACTGGTTCTATTTACAGCGGCAACCGGGTTTGCCGAAGGAGACAAGAATTTCGAAACCTGGTGGAACGGAAAATACGCGACCGGGAACTGGTTCGGCGTCCGCGACACGCTGGCCGAACGCGGTTTGAAGGTGAGCGGGGAAGCGAAGGTGGTCTATTTCGGGCAGGTCGCGGGAGGTCTCCCCAACCAACCCAAAAGCAACTGGCTGAATGAAGAGAAGATCAAATTCGTTTATGACTTTCAGCCGCTCTTTGGAATCAAGGGGCTGACGATCGAATCCAATTGGCGCTACCGTGGCGGGGGAAATCCGCAGTGGGCTGCAGGAACTCCGAGCAACTTTAATCCGACCACATACGCGAGCGGCACCGGGGTGCGGATCCTGACGCAGCAGATCGAGTATTCGACGCCGGACAAGATGTTCACCATCAATGCCGGCTGGGAGAACCCTTACGAGCAGTTCCTCCAGCAGCCGCTTTCGAAAATGTTCGAAAACAACTCGATCACTTCGAGCAAGGGCATCGGCGGAACTCCCGGGCCAGGGATAGCGGTCGTGAACAAAGCCTCCTCGGTCAACGCGGCTGGCATACCAACCAAGGGGTCGGTCTCATTCTACAAAACCAGCCCGGTTCCGTGGGGCAGCTCCTATGCATCCTGGGGTGCCACGCTCAAAATCAAGCCCACCAAGGAGACGTATATCCAGAGCGGGCTCTACCTCGCGATCTCCGGATCCGGAGGCATCTCCGACACCCAATACTCGGCCACTAATGTTTATCCTTACACCTCCGTGCCCCAAAGCTACATCGGAAGGTTCAAGCAATCCGGCCAGGTCGTCGGCGTGGTGGACGGGAACGGCAGGCTCATCTCAGGGGCGCGCCAGAATGTGGGCTGGGTGCCCGGCTCCACAAACAACCACGGCTTCAACTTTGCGGGCTCTCCGAAGTTCAATCCTAATACCGGAAACATCGGCAAGAGGCCATCAGCTCCGGTCAACGTGTCGTATGTCAACTCCAAAGGGCAGAAGGTTTCCGCTCCGGCCTACTACGCGGCGAGCCCTTACAATCAGGGAAGCGGCGGGAACTACAACCAGAACGGTCTCTACAACGTGAATGAGATCGGGTGGACCCCGAAATTCGGCAAGGACAAGCTCGAGGGCAAATACGCGATCGGCGGCTACATCTGGGGGCAGAAGAACACGTCCTACACGCCGACCGCATTCACGTCGTCCACGTTTCCCGCCACCTACAAGAAGACATCGGGAAAATCGAGCGCGACGTATCCGGGCAACTACACGGCCCCGACCTACACCTCCTACGCCGCAACCAGACCGGCCGCTTATCAAGAGAACCAGGTGACCTGGGGGCTTTATCTCCAGGCGGACCAGATGCTCTACCGGGTGAAGGAGCATGTGGACGCGCCGGCGCCGGACGGAAAATCGCTCGCACCTAAAGCCGTGACCGCGCCGGCAAAGCTCAGCGACAAGGGCCTTTATTTTTTCAGCGAGGCCACGTTCACGCCGCCCCAAAACAACCAGCTTCCCTTCTACTTCCAGCTCGGCCTGGTTTACAAGGGTCTCATCCCCCACCGCGACAACGACAGCGTCGGCGTGGCCATGAGCATGGGCATCTACAGCTCGTATTATAACAATTACATCGACTCGCAAAACAAGCAGCTGCAGAACCCCTCCGGCAGCGCCTACAACGCGACGGTTTACAACGGCCCGGCCGTGAAGCAGCCGGTGAACCCCGGCACAGGGACAAACGCGACGCCCTCGCCCGGCTCGACCGCGGTCGCCTACCAGAACTACTACGCTTACCAGCCACTGTTCACGTCCACCGAGGTCATCGAGGCCTTCTACAACGTGCAGCTCAACAAATGGGCGGCCATCAAGCCCTACGCCCAGCTCATCATCAACCCGGCGGGCAACAACTCGGTCGACAACGACCTGATCCTCGGCGTCAGCGCAAAAGTCACGTTCTGACGCGGACATCCGTCGGCGCATTCAATTTTTTTGAAATTTCCTTTGACCAAAAACTATAATTTGAATAACGATCGACGTAGTCGTGATTAAAGTGACAAAAATACAAACAATGAAAATACAAAAATACCTGTGGATTGCGGCGGTTTCGCTCGCGATCCTATCACCGGTCGCCCAAGCTGGGCAGACCGACAAAAAAGTCATCGTCAAGGGAGAGGCGCCGCCGGAAAAGGCCCCCCCCCTTCCGCTACACCAAATCGAAGGTAACGGCGGCGTGCTGACCACGCTCTCCGCCTACATCGTGAACCCGCCGCGAAACGGGGAGCCGGTCGGACGGCCGGCCATCGGAGGAGGCTTCATCAGCCTTGGAGACGGTCGGGCTCTTGTGCCGGTCACCGCGACGTGGAGTCCGTGGGAGCGCATCGAGCTCGGCTACGGGTTCGACTGGTATGCCTTGGGGAGCCTGACCGGAGCGATCCACAACGCGACCGGGATCAGCCTCGGGACGACATCGGTTACGCTGCACAACTTCAACGCGCGGTTCCAGTTCATCAAAGAAAACGACTGGGGCCAGAAGTGGATTCCGGCGATCACCGGCGGCGTGCACTACAAGGTCAACAGCGGGATCAGCTCGATTAACAATCAGCTGGGCGGAGCGCTGACGACGATCGGGCTCGGGTATAACCAGGGCGTGGATTTTACGCTGTATGCGTCGAAGCTGCTGACGTTTCTGCCGCGGCCGGTGCTCATCAACGTCGGCG
>JBAWVC010000187.1:0-4503 GCA_037147455.1 Verrucomicrobiota bacterium
GTAGAGCAGTTGACTCTTAATCAATTGGTTCCCGGTTCGAGCCCGGGGGGGTGCAGTTCTTCGGAGCGCGCGTTGGATTTTCTCCGTGCGCTGCGCGGCGTCCGCCGGTAAGTTTCCGGCTCAGGCATGGAACAATACCATCGACTTCTCCGGCTGGTTCTTGAAAAAGGGAAATTCAAATCCGACCGCACCGGCACGGGGGCGCATTCGGTTTTCGGGGCGCAAGAACGGTTTGATCTGCGGGAGGGATTTCCGCTGGTCACGACGAAGAAGCTGCACCTGCGCTCAATCATCCACGAGTTGCTCTGGTTTCTCAAAGGCGACACGAACGTCGGCTACCTGCGCGAGAACAAGGTGACGATCTGGAACGAGTGGGCGGATGAAAACGGGGATCTCGGACGCGTGTATGGCGCGCAATGGCGGGACTGGCGGAAGCCGGACGGCTCGTCGCTCGACCAGATCGGCGCGGTGGTCGCGCAGATCCGCTCGAACCCCGACAGCCGGCGGCTGGTGGTCGCGGCATGGAATCCGGGCGAGATCGATCTCATGGCTCTCGCGCCCTGCCACGCGCTCTTTCAGTTTTACGTGCAGGACGGGGAACTGAGCTGCCAGCTCTACCAACGGAGCGCGGACCTGTTTCTGGGCGTCCCGTTCAACATCGCATCGTATGCGCTCCTCACCATGATGGTCGCGCAGGTGACGGGGCTGAAGCCGGGGGAGTTTGTCCACACGTTCGGCGACCTGCACCTGTATGCCAACCATCTGGACCAGGCGCGCGAACAGCTCTCCCGCGAGTGCCGACCGCTTCCGCGCATGATCCTCAACCCGGCGGTGAAGGCCCTCGAGGGTTTTCGATACGAGGATTTTACGCTCGAAGGATACGACCCGCACCCGGCGATCAAGGCGGAGATTTCGGTATGAAAAGCAAGTTTTCAGTTTTCAGTTTTCAGTTTTCAGCCATTCCGCATTCCGCATTTCGAATTTCGATTTTTTTATGGTAGCCATTGCTGCGATGTCGCGGGAGCGGGTGATCGGGGCCGGCGGGAAGATCCCGTGGCACATTTCGGAGGACCTGAAATTTTTCAAACGGACGACTCTGGGGCACGTGATCGTGATGGGCCGGAAGACGTTCGAGTCGCTCGGGAGGCCGTTGCCGGGGCGGGAGAACTGGGTTCTTTCGCGGACCGCCTCGTTCGAGGGGGCTCGGGTTTTCCGGCATCCGTCGGAAATTGTTCCGCCGGGAGACGGGCGCGAGGTATTCGTGATCGGCGGCGCCGAGCTCTATGCGGCGCTGCTGCCGCGGTGCGGCGAGATCCTGCTCACGCATGTGAACCATGTCGTCGAGGGCGACACGTGGTTCCCGGTTTTCGAAACCGAATTTGACGGGGGCGAGGTGATCGGAAGCGGCGCGGACTACGAGATCCGGAGATACCGGCGCATCCGAGAAACCCTGCCGTCCTGAACTCGCCGCCCCTCAGCGCGAGAGGTCGAGCATCCGGCGCACCGAGCGCCCGGCCTTGACGAGAATATCCTGGGGGATGGTGATCTCCGGCTGCAGGGAGGCGAGGCAGTCGCGCAACTTTTCCAGGGTGTTGAGCTTCATGTAGCGGCAGTTGCCGCAGGAGCAGAGCTCGGTGGGGCCCGGGATAAAAATCTTGTCCGGAACCTCGCGGCGGAGCCGGTGGAGCATCCCGCTCTCGGTGACGATAATGAATTCCCGCGCCGGGTTGTCGCGGCAGTAGCCGACCATTTTTTCCGTCGAGCAAACCTCGTCGGCGAGCAGCCGGACGGCATGGGTGCATTCCGGGTGGGCGACGACTTTGGCATCCGGGTATTCCGTGCGGATCCTTCCGATGCTGTCGCGGGTAAACTCGACGTGCACGTAACAATTCCCCTGCCAAAGATCCATGGGCCGCCCGGTTTTTTCCATTACCCACGCGCCGAGGTTCTGGTCCGGAACAAAGAGGATGTTCCGTCCAGCGGGCGCGGACTCCACGATTTTGACGGCGTTGCCGCTCGTGCAAATGACATCCGCGATGGCTTTCACTCCCGCGCTGCAGTTGATGTAGGCGATGACAAAATAGTTCTTGTCGGGGTTCGCCTCCAGGAACTCTTCCAGCTTGTCCGCCGGGCAGGAATCCGAGAGCGAGCACCCGGCCTCCCGGTCCGGGATCACGACGGTCTTTGACGGGCTGACGATCTTCGCCGTTTCCCCCATGAAATGGACCCCGCAAAACGCGATGACATCCGCGCTGGTCTCGGCCGCCTTGTAGCTCAGCCCCAGCGAATCGCCGACGTAATCCGCCAGATCCTGGATATCGGCCGTCTGGTAATTGTGGGCCAGAACGACCGCGTTTTTCTCGCGCTTGAGTTCGAGAATCTCGGCAAGAAGATCCGTGGAAGCCATCCTGCCGGCTAGTGGCTGCCGAGATACTCCGAGGTGCCTTCCTTCGTCGCCTTCATGGCGTCTTTTCCCTTCGCCCAATTTGCCGGGCAGACCTCGCCGTGGTTTTCGAAATGCTGGAGGGCGTCCACCATGCGGATCGCTTCGTCCACGCTGCGGCCGAGCGGGAGGTCATTGACGAGCTGGTGGCGGACGATGCCCTCGCGGTCGATCAGGAAGAGCCCCCGGAAGGCGACGCCATCCGGCGAGAGCACGTCGTAATCGCGAGAGATCGTGCGCTGGAGATCGGAGACGAGCGGATACTCGACCCCCTCGATGCCGCCCTGCTTTTTCGGGGTGGTCAGCCAGGCGAGATGCGAAAATTTGCTATCGATGCTGCAGCCGATGACCTCGACGTTGCGCTTGTGGAACTCCCCGAGCTTCTCCTGGAACGCGTGGAGCTCGGTCGGGCAGACGAACGTGAAGTCCAGCGGGTAGAAAAACAGGACGACGTATTTGGAGTCCCGGTAGCTCGAGAGCACGGTCTCGGTGAATTTTCCGAGGTGGACGGAATCGGCTTTGAAATCGGGTGCGGGTTTTCCAACAAGAACGCTCATGGTTTTAAAATGTTTCGGAACTCATACCACCATCCGGGCCGCGCGCCAGCAGAAATTGATTTTCCCTGCTTGCCATCCGCGCCAGATCCGCGCGAATGATGGGGGCGTGTTCCAGGTCATCTTCAACAAGATCAGCGCCGCCGAGATGGCTGCGCTGCCGAAAGATCTCCAGCTCGAGCTGCTTTCGGAGTTCCATTTTCTGCCCGAGGATTCCGAGCTGCCCGACAAGGAGGCGTTCGGGCGTGTGACGCGGGAGGGGCGGACGCTCCACCGCTACCGCGCCAGGGATTACCGAATCTATTTCGAACGCCACCCCGAGGGGCTGGTGATCCACCGCGTTCTGCACAAAAACACGATCCGGGATTTTCTTTTCCGGTCGAGCCTCCCGCTCGACGACGAGGACGGCGGGCTGGCGGGGACGAAAGATTTTTGGACGCTGATCCACGAGGCGGAGGAAGCGAGGAAGTGAGCTCGTTCACGGACGAAAAGCTCCGGCTGGAATCGTTTCCGGTCGCCCGCGAGCGGATCTTCCTCGCCCATGCTGGGGTCACGGTCCTGCCGCGGTGCGCGGCCGATGCCATGCGGGACCATATCGAAGCGAGCTGCCTGCACCACCAGGAATTCGGCGACGTCCTTCGCGACGTGGCCCGCGCCCGCGGGGTCTGCGCAAAGGTAATCGGCGCGCACGCTGACGAGATCGCGCTGCTGGGCCCGACCTCGCTGGGATTGAGCCTTTTTGCCAACGGCCTGGACTGGAAGCCCGGGGACGAGCTCGTCTGCTACGCCGACGACTATCCGTCCAACGTCTATCCGTGGACCGCGCTCGCCTCGCGCGGCGTGGTGATCCGGCATGTGCGGCCCGAATCCCCCGGCAGGATCACGCCCGATGCGGTCGAGGCGGCGCTGACCGGCAGGACCAAACTGGTCGCCCTCGCGTCCGCGCATTTCCTGAGCGGGTGGCGCATTGATGTGGACGCGATTGGCAGGCTGCTTCATTCCCGCGGAATCTTGTTTTCCGTGGATGCGATCCAGACCGTCGGGGCGGAGCCGTTCAGCGTCGAGAACGTGGATTTTTTGAGCGCGGATGCGCACAAGTGGATGCTCGGCCCGCTCGCGATCGGGATCGTCTATGTGGCGAAGCGTAATTTCGAGCTCTGCCGCCCGACGCTGCTCGGGGCGTGGAATGTCCTCTCGCCGGAATTTGTAGCGCAGGAGGAGATCGTGTTCGAACAAACGGCGCGGCGCTACGAGCCGGGGGTCCTGAACATCACGGGGATGTATGGGATGAAGGCCTCCCTGGAAATGCTCCTGGCGGTCGGCCTGGGGAATGTCCGGCTTTCGATCCTGCAGGTGCGCGATGCCTTGCAGCGCCAATTGCGGGAGATGGGATTTGCCTTTCTCTCACCCGACGAAACGGACCCCCTGCGGTCCGGAATCCTGACCTGCCGGCATCCCGCAAAGGAATCCGCCGCCCTCTTTTCCAGGCTCGGGGAAGCCGGGATC
>JBAWVC010000188.1:0-4475 GCA_037147455.1 Verrucomicrobiota bacterium
CTTCTGCGCCCTCTCATGGAATGCTATCTTTAATAAAATCTGTGACAGGGTTGCCGAGCCAGTTTTGGGCAACTTCATCTCCTTGTTCGGCAGCCTTGCGAAGCCACTCGAGCTGGATCTCCGCGTCTGATTTTGTCGGGACATTTTCCGAGTGAGCTCGGGCTCCGAACAAAACAAGCAAAATTGCGATCAATGGAACCATTCCACGGACCATGGAGTTTTTGTGGCTTCCGATCAACATAGCCGGCAATCTGTTGGGCTATCTAGTCCCCGTAGCCGCCCGGATTTTTGAGGTGCCACGCCCAGGCGCTTTCGACGATGGGGAGGATATTTTCGAACTGCGGTTTCCATCCGAGCTCGGCCTGGATTTTATCCGAGGCGGCGACGAGGCGGGGCGGGTCGCCCGCGCGGCGGGGCATTTCGGCGGCCTGGATCTCCCGGCCGGTGACCTTGCGGCAGGTGTCGATGACCTCCTTCACGGAGGTTCCTCCGCCGGTGCCGAGGTTGTATTTCGCGCTTTTTTCCGAACCGAGCGCGAGGATGTGGGCCTGGGCGAGGTCGAGGATGTGGATGTAGTCGCGGATGCACGTGCCGTCCGGGGTGGGGTAGTCGGTGCCGAAGATGTTGACCGATTCTTTTTGCCCGAGCGCGACTTTCAAGACGTTCGGGATGAGGTGGGTTTCGACCCGGTGGTCCTCGCCGTAAAGCTCCGAGGCTCCGGCCGCGTTGAAATACCGGAGCGCGACGTAGGAGAGCCCGTGGATTTCCTCATACCAGCGGAGCACCTGCTCGAAAATCAGCTTCGACTCGCCGTAGGGGTTGATCGGCTTCTGCGGGAGCGACTCGTCGAGCGGCATGCGGTCGGGGATCCCGAAGGTCGCGCACGTCGAGGAGAAAACGAATTTTTTCACCCCGGCCTCCACCGCGGCATCGAGAAGGTTGATCCCCGAGCAGACGTTGTTGCGGAAGTATTTCGAGGGGTTCTGCATGGATTCCCCCACGAGCGCGTTCGCGGCGAAGTGCATGACGGCATCCGGCTTCGTTTCGCCGAGGGCGCGGCCGATGACCGCCCGATCGGCGAGATCGCCCTGGAAAAACCGGGCGCGCGGGTCGAGCGCCTTCTTGTGCCCTTCGCTGAGGTTGTCAAATACCGAGACCTCGAACCCTTCGTTCAGGAGCTGTTCCACGCAAATGCTGCCGATGTATCCGGCCCCGCCTGTGACAAAAATCGTTTTCATCGGCGGAGACTCTACTTCAGCCTGCCCCCGCTCCGCAACGAAATGCTTCGAACCGGATCTGGCAATGGTCGCCGGAAGTCTCCGCAATGCGCGTCACGGGCACGCCGAGAACCTTCGAGATCATGGCTTCCTCCATGGCGGCGGCGGCGGGGAACGCCTCAAAAACCGCGGCGAGCGGGGCGTGGGATTCGACGAGGCCGCCGCCTTCGACCCGCGCCATGTGCCCCGCGGCATCGCGCAGGGCCGCGGCCGCGGCGAGCCGTTCTTCCAGCGGGGCCTTGCCGGGAATGTCTTTCAGATACTCCGCCGTCTGTTTTTGGAAATGGAGGAAGAGCAGCTTCTCGGGAGCCGCCGCCCCGAAAAGCGTCCGCGCCTCGTTGAGGATCGATATGGCGACGCCATGGTCATCGCTCTGGAAAAGCCGCTGCCCCTTTGCCGTCAGGCGGTAAATCAGCTGGGGCCTGCCGCTTCCATTGTGCCGGTTCCGCGAGGTGATGTGCCCGCTTTTCTCCAGGGCGAGGCACTGGGATTTGACTCCCATGTAGCTCAGCCCGAGACGGGTGGCCAGATCGCCCACCGGGAGCCCGCTGCTCCGCTTGAGCGCTTCGGCCACCGCATAGGCTGACCGGTTCGGAAGCTCCCGCTTGGTGTTTCGCGCTGCCCTCATGTTAATGATGCGGCCCAAGCCCGGCCGTGTTCGGCAGCGCTCTCATGTTCCCCGCGGGTATTGCAGGGCCATCGCCCGGGCGGTGGACGCGATCTGGGAGCGAAGCTCGGCGGGCTCCAGAACCACGGCATGGCTCCCCCAGCCGAGGATCCAATTCTCCAAGTCCGGCGCCACCCCGACCTCCAGCGTCATCTCGGCCCCGCCGCCGGGAAGCGGCTTCAGCTTCTGCGACTTGTGCCAGAGGCGCTCCGACGCCAGGCGGGCCGCAAAATCGTCCAGCCGGAGCCGCACGGTTTTTGTCTTCCCCGTCTCGAACGCCATGAAGCTGTCCTTCATCATTTTCGACAGCGAAAAATCCGCCGGCCTGCGGAACGTCTGCTTGAGCGCCTTCGGGCGGCTCAGGCGGGTGAGCGCGAACGTCCGGATCTTCCCGCGCTGGAGGTCGTTGCCGATAAGATACCACTGGTTGTTGATGCAGCCGAGGTGATAAGGCTCGATCCTCCGCTTCTCGGATTTGTTCTTCTTGAGGGCTTGATAGTCGAATTCCAACGTCCGTTTGGCGAGAACGCAATCCGCCAGGACGTTGAAGACCGCGAGCTCCTGCCCGGCGGCTCCCATCGGGCGGAACGAGAACGCGCTGCCCAGATCGTCAAGCGAGAGCGAGACCTCGTCCTGCAGCGCGCTCGTCATCTTGCCGAACGCCGCCCGCAGCGGCTTTTCAAAGGCCGTCCCCCGGTATTGTTCCAGGGCCTTCTGGGCGACCAGCAGGGCGACCACCTCGCCCTGCGTGATGTTCACCGCCGGAAACGAGCTCACCGGTTTCGAGTAGCGGAACCCGTGCGCCCCCGAGTCGTAGTCGATCGGTAACAGCATCTGGTCTCGCATGAAGTCGATGTCCCGCTGCACGGTTTTGTAGGAGACCTCGAAGGTGTCGGCAAGGGTCGTGCAGTTCGGGAACTTCCCAGCGGACAGCAGCTCGTGGATCTTGATCATCCGCGCGTAGGGCGGGCGCGTCGCGCGGGTCGCGGGAACCCGCCGGCGCTCGTCGCCGCGCGGCAGGCGGACTGTGGAAGGGGATAGTTTCCGTGGCATGGGACAATAGTTGTCCTAGATTGGCCCGGGCGTCAAGGGCAATGCCCGTTTTTCTTTTGCTCGACACAGGAAAACGGCTGCGGTATAACGCCATGCCAACCCTAGTCTCCCTCCATAACTTATATATGCCTCGTTATTCCTATGTTGCACTTGATGCCCGAGGGCAGGAATCCTCGGGAGTTATCGAAGCCGAATCCCAGAACGATGCCGTCGGCCAGCTGAGGCAGTCGGGATATTTCCCTAAAAGCATCTCCGAGGAAGGCAAGGGGCCGAAGCCGAAAACCAAAGCTCCTGCGAAAACCCAGGCTGCGGGCAAGAAGCAAATCAAGATCAATATCCCCTTCCTGCAGAAGAAGACGATCAAGCCGAGAACCCTGATGATTTTCACGCGGCAGCTTGCGACCCTCATCGATGCCGGCCTGCCGCTGCTGCGCGGGCTGACCGTCCTGGCCAAGCAGGAGCCGGATCCGGTGCTCAAGGGAGTCATCCTGAACCTGGCCGAATCCGTGCAGGGCGGCGGAACGTTCTCTGAAAGCCTCGCCGGACACCCTAGGATTTTCAACAAACTCTACGTCAACATGGTCAAGGCCGGCGAGCTGGGCGGCGTGCTCGAGCTCGTCCTCCTCCGCCTGGCGGAATTCCAGGAAAAGGCGCAGAAAATCAAAAACAAGGTGGTGGCGGCGATGTTTTATCCGATCATCGTCCTCGTGATCGCGATCGTGATCCTCGCGTTCCTGCTCGTCTTCATCGTCCCGAAATTCGAGGCAATTTTCGCGGACATGCTCGGCGGCAAGCCGCTCCCCGGCCTGACCCAGTTTGTCATCGGGGCCAGCAATCTGGTGAAGGACAACTCCCTGGTCATCGTCGCGGTCGTTGTCGTTTTTGTCATCCTCTACAAAATCGTCGGGCGCACGCAGAAGGGCATCCGTGTCATCGACACGATCAAGCTCAAGTCCCCGCTTTTCGGCGACCTGACCCGCAAGAGCTCGATCTCCCGGTTCACCCGGACGCTGGGGACGCTCGTGACCAGCGGCGTCCCGATCCTGCAGGCGCTCAACATCACCCGCGAGACGGCCGGCAACATGATCATCGCCGATGCGATCTCGAAAGTTCATGACAGCGTCAAAGAGGGAGAGTCCATCGTTCAGCCGCTCGAGGCCAGCGGGGTTTTCCCTCCCATGGTCATCAGCATGATCGACGTGGGCGAGGAGACCGGCCAGCTTCCGGAAATGTTGCTCAAGGTGGCGGAGGTTTACGACGACGAGGTGGACAACGCGGTCACCGGCCTCACCTCCCTGCTCGAGCCGGTCATGATCGTCTTTCTCGCCATCGTCGTGGGAACCATCGTCATCGCCCTCTTCCTGCCGCTCATCAGCATCATCACCGGCATGCAGCAGCAGACATGAGGAAGAAAAAGCTGAAAGCTGAAATTGGAAAGCTGAAAGGGCAGGCTGGTTTGCGCACTCCTTCAGCCTTCA
>JBAWVC010000189.1:0-4469 GCA_037147455.1 Verrucomicrobiota bacterium
TTCTTCGCGACATGCATGGTGGCCTTCGGGGCGCATTTCAGCGCGGTGTGGATCGTGGTGGCGAACTCGTGGATGCAGACGCCGGCGGGATACCATCTGGAAAGCGTTGTCGGCGGGAAGACCGTCGTTCTGCCGCCGGACCATGCGGTCACGACCGCGGACCTCACGAGCGTCCGTGCGGTCGTCGATGATTTCTGGGCGATGGTCCTCAACCCCTCGACGATCGACCGCCTCACCCATGTCGTGCTCGGGGCCTGGCTGGCGGGCGCGTTTCTCGTCGTGAGCATCAGCGCGTATTACCTCTTGCGGAACCGGCATGTGGAATTTTCCAGGGCTTCGCTGAAAATCGGCCTGGCCTTTGCGACCGTTGCCTGCGTGCTCCAGATGGTCAGCGCCGACTTCACGGCCAAAGGTGTGGCGCGCAACCAGCCGGAGAAGCTCGCCGCGCTGGAGGGGGTTTACCAGACGGTCCCGAGCACGCCGATGACGCTCTTCGGCTATGTCGATGCCGGTTCCGAAAAGGTGGTGGGTCCGAAAATTCCCGGCCTGCTGAGCTTCTTGGCGTGGGGGTCGTTCACGAAGCCGGTTCCCGGGCTGAACGAATTGCCGTCCGATGCGTTTTTGAAATCCCGGCATCCGAATGCCGCCGCCGGCGATCTGGCCGGGATCCGGAAGCAGTATTGGCCGAATGTCCCGGCCGTGTTCCAGTTTTACCATGTCATGATCATCGCGGGCGTGGCGATGCTGGCGCTGTCGCTGGTCGCGTGCTTTTTCTGGTGGCGGGGCTGGCTGTTTGACCTTTCCCGGCCGCTGACGCGCGGGGTCCTTGTGGCGCTGGTCTTCTCGGTCCTCGGGCCGCAGATCGCGAACCAGGCCGGCTGGTTCGCCGCCGAGGTCGGGCGCCAGCCGTGGATCGTCTATCAGATGCTCAAGACATCCGAGTCGCTGTCGAAGGTCGTCGGCGCCAACCAGATCATCGCCTCGCTGATCCTCTTCGGCCTCGTTTACGCGCTCCTCTTCGTCATGTTTATTTTCCTTCTCACCCGGAAGATCCACCACGGGCCGGATGACGAGGACGAGAGCGAGAAGATGCCCGAGAGCTGGAAAGCCCTGATCCGAACAACCCCACGCGCATGAACATCCTCGATCTCAACATTGTCTGGTTCGTCCTCGTCGGCGTCCTCTTCACCGGCTACGCGATGCTCGACGGCTTCGACCTGGGCGTTGGGATCCTCCATTTGTTTGTCCGGAAGGACGAGCAGCGGCGGCTGCTCCTGAACTCGATCGGCCCCGTGTGGGACGGCAACGAGGTCTGGCTGGTCACCGGCGGCGGCGCGCTTTTTGCCGCGTTCCCGATGGCCTACGCGACGGTGTTTTCAGGGTTTTATCTGGCCTTCATGCTGCTGCTCTGCTCGCTGATCTTCCGGGCGGTCGCCATCGAGTTCCGGAGCAAGGAGGAATGGACGTGGTGGAGGCAGTTCTGGGACGTGGCCTTCAGCGCGGGCAGCTTCGTCTCCGCCCTCCTGATCGGCGTGGCGATGGGGAATATCGTGCGGGGCATCCCGCTCGATGCGGACCACGAGTTTGCCGGCACATTTTTCGGGCTCCTGAACCCCTACGCGCTGCTCATGGGCCTGACGACGGTCCTGCTCTTTGCGATGCACGGCGCGATTTACCTCGCCATGAAAACCGATGGCGACCTGAACCGGATCGTCAGCGGTTGGATCCCGCGGCTCATCGGGTTTTTCCTCGCCTCGTATTTCCTCTTCAACCTCTACACCCTGGTCGAGGTGCCGTGGGTGCTCGAAACTGTGCGGGCAAGGCCGTATGTGCTCGCCGTGGTGGCTGTGAACGTGCTGATCGTGCTCAACATCCCCCGCGAGATCCACCACGGCCGCGAGTTCAACGCCTTCCTCTCCTCCTGCGCGGCGATGGGCCTCATGATGGCGACCTTCGGGCTCACCTATTTCCCGAACATGGTCCTCTCCAGCCCGGACCCCGTCAACAGCCTCACGATTTACAATGCGGCCTCCACCCAGAAGACGCTGGGGATCATGCTCATCATCGCCCTCATCGGCGTGCCGCTCGTCCTGGCCTACACGGCCTGCATCTACTGGGTCTTCCGGGGCAAGACCAGCCTCACGAAGCACAGCTACTGAGCCCGACAGAAAACGGACCGAAGAACGCAGCTCCCGCTGCGTTCCTGATGCGTTCAGGAATGCCGGGACGGATCGGGAACTCCGTCCTTCCGTCCTCCCGCCACTGTCAGGTTTCTGCGGGGCAAAGCCGCCCTACGCCGGCTGGGGCTTTTTTTATTTAGAATAATTCTTGATCAACGGGTTTTGCGCAGTAAGTTACGCGATCATGTTGAAGCAATCACCGGCCATCTCCGGGTATGAGGAGCTGATCAGCCACAGCGGGCACCGCCTGACCCCGCAGCGGCGGGAGGTCTATGATGTGCTGCTGGCCGAGCGGGATCATCCGACGGCGACCGAGGTTTTTTTGCGCGCGAAGAAGCGGATTCCGGGAATTTCGCTGGCCACGGTTTACAACTGCCTGGAGACGCTGGTCGATTGCGGCCTTGCCAGGCAGGTCAACGTCGACCGCGACGCCACGCGGTATTGCCCGAACCTCAAGGAGCACGGGCATTTCGTCTGCGAGCGGTGCGGCAAGGTGAAGGACATTTCCGTCGCCAAGGGAGCCCGTGCCGGCGACGTCTGGCAGCTTCCAAAATCGTTTTCTGTCACCCAGACCGAGGTCACCGTCCGCGGCCTCTGCCCCGATTGCAACACCTGAAAAATACCTCCATTTCCATGTCACTCCACATCCAAAACCTGCACGCCAACATCGGGGACCGCGAAATCCTTCGCGGACTCGATCTCGAAGTCCCGAAAGGGGAAGTCCACGCCATCATGGGCAAAAACGGATCGGGCAAGAGCACGCTCGCCAAGGTCATGGCCGGCCACCCGGATTACGAGGTGACGGCGGGTTCGGTGACACTGGATGACGTATCTCTGTTCGAGCTGGCGGAGCCCGACGAGAGGGCGCGCGCCGGGCTGTTCGTGGCCTTCCAATACCCGATGGAAGTGCCGGGGGTGACGATCGCCAACTTTATCCGGGCCGCCCGCCAGGCGCGGCTGACCGGAGACGAGGAACTCGATGCCGTCGAATACTACGAGGAGCTCTACGCCAAGATGGATTCGCTGAAGATCCCGCGCAACTTCACCTCCCGCGCGGTCAACGAAGGGTTCTCGGGCGGAGAAAAGAAGCGCTGCGAGATTTTGCAGCTCGCCATGCTCGCGCCGAAGTATGCGGTCCTCGACGAGACCGACAGCGGGCTCGACATCGACGCGCTGAAAATCGTCTCCGACGGCGTGAACGCGCTGCGCTCGCCGGACCGGGGGTTCCTGGTGATCACCCACTACCAGCGGCTCCTGGATTACATCGTGCCCGATGTCGTCCACGTGATGGTCGATGGACGGATCGTCCTCAGCGGCGACAAAGATCTCGCTCTGAAACTCGAGGCCGAGGGATACGACTGGGTCGAAAAAGGGGTTCTCGCCAGCGCCTGATCACGCCATGAGCACCGAGACCAAACACGATCTGAACATCGACCGCTCGGTCGGAGACTTCAGCTACGACGTGGACTACGAGTTCGATGCCGGGCTCGGGTTGACCGAGCGGACGATCGACTACATCTGCGATGTGAAAAAGGACCCGGACTGGATACGGGAGTTCCGGAAGGACGCGCTGCGAAAGTTTCAGGGCATGCCGATGCCGACCCACTGGGCGAGCCACGACCTCGACAACATCGTTTTCGAAAACATCCGCTACTACCTGTCCCAGGGGACCGCGCCGAAGCGCTCGTGGGACGAGGTTCCGGCGGATGTGAAGCGCACGTTCGAGCGGCTCGGAATCCCTGAGCAGGAGAGAAAATTTCTCGCCGGTGTCGAGGCCCAGTTCGACAGCGAGGCCGCGTATTCGAACATCAAGGCGGCGGTCGGCGGGCAGGGCGTGATCTTCGTGGGCTCGACCGACGGACTGCAGAAGCACCCGGAGATTTTCCGCAAGTGGTTCGGCAAGGTCATCCCGACCGGAGACAACAAGTTCAGCGCGCTGAACAGCGCGGTATTTTCCGGCGGATCGTTCATCTACATCCCGCCGGGCGTGAAGGTGAAACATCCGCTCCAGGCCTACTTCCGGATTAACGCGGAGAACTTCGGGCAGTTCGAACGCACGCTCATCATCGCGGATGAAGGCAGCGAGGTCATGTATATGGAGGGCTGCACCGCACCAAAATTTGAGACATCCACCCTGCACAGCGCGGTCGTGGAGCTCGTCGCGCTCAAGGGGGCAAAGATCCAGTATATTACCGTCCAGAACTGGTCGGGGAACGTCTTCAACCTCGTCACGAAGCGCGGGCTTGCCCACGAGGACGCGGAGATCAAGTGGATCGACTGCAACATCGG
>JBAWVC010000190.1:0-4465 GCA_037147455.1 Verrucomicrobiota bacterium
GGAGTGGAATCCGGAACCGGTCCCGCGAGAGCGATCGGTTCAGCCGACGGGGCAGGCACGGGGCCGGTCACGAATGGAGATAATAACTCTTTGAGGGGACCGGGCGGCAGCCCGAACGAGGCCGCCTGTGCGACGGCGGACGCTTCCTGTTTTTTGCCGAGCGCCCTGAGGGAAACGATGGATTCGAGATCGATCCGGGAGCGGACTGCGGGGTTGCGGGCCAATTTCCCGGCTTCTTCAAAACTCGAAACTGCTCCCGACCAGTCCTTGGCATCCATGCGCGCGGCCCCGAGGGCTTCGAGAAAAAGGCTGTTGCCCGTCTGTTCGGAGGCCTGCCGGAGCGCGTCTCCGGCCTGCAGAGTGTTTCCGGACGCCTTGAGCACGATGCTCCGGTATTGCTGCCACGCATCCGGCTTGGTGGGGATGTCGACGGAGCGCCATATCGCATAGGGGCGGTAGAGCGGATCCCCGACAACAACCCCCATCCACGAAAGCGCCCGCTGGGACATCCACCCGCATTCGGCGAGCGTGAATCCCGCCATGAGCCGGTCCTGGAAAACATCGAAGTTCGCCGTGAGCGACAGATACGGCTCGTAAACGTTGCCGAGTGTGGCGGCAGCCCCATGAGCCAGGAGCGGTCCGCACCAATTCGCCGTCGTGCTCAACAGCGTCGCCGCGCTGAATGAATGGAGGTGCACGGCGATTGCCCCGGGTCGGAATTGAAATTTGCTGTCCGCAAACGGCCCATCCACCGACCCCGCATACCAGCCGAAATACACCGCCGCATCGGTCACCGGAAACCCGGCGGGAAATGTCGGCGGATTGTTGTCGAAAATAACCGGGAGCCCCTCTCCCCGCATCGAGACGACGAGGGCTCCCATCCACCGGTCCCCCTCGGCATAGCCTCCGCTCGTGATGCCCCGCCCGTCCACATACGACCAGCCGTAGAGCCCCGTGCGCTCGGTGGCGAGGGCGTCGTCGATCATGGCGCGAACGATCGACGGGGTCGGGCCGTCCAGCCGCGCCGGCAATAGAAGCCCGGGATACACCGGATCATCGAGGATCGGCGTGAACCGACGGAAATAGGGGTTCGGAAAAATCCCGGCCGGACTCGGCAGCGGCATCCCCAGCGTCGTCAATTCGCTGTCCACGGAAGCGTCGTTGCGCGAGGCGATCTCCGGGGGGAGCCCGCGCACAAAGTCCGATGGAGGGATCGACGGGTCCGGAGCGATCTTCAACGGCATTCCCCGCATGATCGCCAGATAGCGGATGGTCGAGGAGGTGACGACCGTGGCTCCCGTCTGATCCTTCCCCGTCTTCCACCATCCCCGCGCGCGAAAAAGTTTCCGGAGCGGCGCCGCGATCGACGAATCGTAGTCGCCGCGCTGGATCTCCTCCATGTGTGGGCAATTCAGCCCGACCACCTGCGCCGACGGAATGTTTCTGCGCCCGGCATAATACTGGGCGAGGTTTTTGGAATCCGGATCGTTGGTGTTGTAGAGGACGACCGTGGCCGACGAGACGCGCGAGCCGGCCCGGGCCGGGAGCAGCCCCGCAGCCAGCACCAGAAGCCCCACGAGGCCCATGCGGCCAAGGGAACCGCACCTGGACAAGCTAAACCGTGATACGCAATCCATCGTAGGAGAGCCGGATATTTTCCGGCAGCGAAGCCTCGGTTTCCGCGTGCCCCAGCTCGTGGCACATGTGGATGAAATAGGTCATTTTTGGCTGGATCCGCCCGATGACTTCGATCGCCTGAGCGACGGTGAGATGGGTCGAGTGCGCGGTGTGGCGGAGCGCGTCGATCACGAGCACATCGGCGCCTCTCGCGGCCTCGACAGCCTCCGGCGGAACGGCCTGGCAATCGGTCATGTAAGCCAGAAGACGCCGGCCTCCGCGCTGGAAGATCAACCCGGTCGTGATCGCGCGGCCATGCGGGAGTTCGACGGGGACGAGCGTGGTCCCGCCCAAGACAAACGGCCCCTCGATCATGTGAGGCTCCGGCCGCACATAGTTCCGGAATTTTGGTCCGTCATCGAAGGCGTATTTGAACACCCTCGCGAGATCTTTGAGCGTCTGCTCCGCGGCATGGACCGGGATGCATTTGTCTTCGAGTTCGCAGAACCGCCGGAGATCGTCAAACCCGAGGACATGGTCGCAGTGGGAGTGGGTGTAGACCACTGCATCGAGTCGGGAGATCCCCTCGCGCAGGCACTGGGTGCGGAAATCCGGCGGCGTGTCCACGCAGAAAACCGCCTCCGGCGTCCGGACGAGGACACCCGTCCGCAGGCGCTTGTCGCGCGGGTCCGTCGAGCGGCAGACCCGGCAGTCGCAGCCGATGACCGGGATTCCATGCGATGTGCCGGTTCCCAAAAATGTGATTTCCATCTCGCCCATCGCTTTGCTTTTGCGGGCGAGAGTGGCATACTCCGCGGATGTCCGCAACGCTGGCCTCTCTGCGAATCAGAAATCTTGCCCTGGTCGAGGACCTCCTATGGGAACCGCGCGCGGGGTTCGTCGCGATCACCGGGGAGACGGGAGCCGGAAAGTCGATCCTCGTCGGCGGGGTCAAGCTCCTCGTCGGCGAGCGCGCCGACAAATCCGTGATCCGCTCCGGATGCGACGCCTGCACGGTCGAGGGAGTTTTCCACCTCGAAAAGTCCTCGCCCCTCCACGGGATCCTCGACATTGGCGGAGTCGAACCCTGCGAGCAGGGACGGCTCATCATCCGGCGCACCCTCTCCACCAACGGCTCCGGAAAGCAGTTCGCCAACGGCTCCCCCTGCACGCTCGCCCTCCTCCGGCAGATCGGCGATCTACTCCTCGACCTCCACGGCCCGCACGACCACCAGAGCCTGTTCTCCAGGGACCAGCAGCTTCTCCTCGTGGACGGGTTTGCCAGCGCGGATGCAATCCGGATTTCCTACTCCGCCGCACGAAAAGAATGGATGAGGCTGACCGAGGAAAAACAGCGCCTCACCGAGGACGCGGCCGCGCTGGCCCGCGAGCTCGACCTCCTCTCCCACCAGACGGAAGAAATCGCGCAGGCCGCGCTCCAGGCTGGCGAAGAGGAGCCGCTTCTCGCCCGCCAGAAAGCCTCCGCAAACGGGCAGCGGATTTCCGAAATCTGCGCCGAGCTCTCGGCGCTGGCCTCGGAGTCGGATGATTCCCTCTCCTCACGCTTCGGCGATGTCAACCGCCTCGCACGGGAGCTCCACCGCCTCGATCCCCAGGGCGGTGAACTCGAAAAGTCGGCCGCCGCGCTGTTCGAAAGCCTGCAGGATTTCGCCCGCGACGTGGACCGATACGCGGCGGCGCTCGAGACCGATCCCGCGGAGCTTTCCAAAATCGAAGCCCGCCTGGATGTCCTCCAATCTCTCAAGCGCAAATACGGCGCGACCGTTGAGGACGTGATCGCGTTCGGGGAGGACGCCTCCGCCCGCCTTGCGGAACTCCGTAACCGCGGCGAGCGCGAAGCCGGGCTCGACGGAGAGATCGCCCGCGCCTCCGCAGCCATGACCGCCGCCGCCAAAAAGCTCACGTCCGCCCGCCGGGCCGCGACCCCGAAGCTCGGGGCATTGGTGAAGGGCCACCTCGCCGACCTCGGATTCGCGAAGTCCGGGTTCTCAATCTCGCTCGACACGCTCGAATGCCCGGGCCCGCTCGGCTGCGAGGCCGCCGAGTTTCTTTTTTCGCCCAATCCCGGCGAGCCCGAGCGCCCGCTCCGCGCCATCGCCTCGAGCGGGGAAATCTCGCGCGTGATGCTCGCCATCAAGACCGCCCCCGCCGCGCAGGACAGCGTGCCCGTGCTCATCTTCGACGAAATCGACGCCAACGTCGGCGGGGAAATCGGCGCGAAAGTCGGCGCGAAAATGAAGGAGCTCGGCCGCTCGCACCAGGTCTTCTGCATCACACACCTCCCGCAGGTCGCCGCCCTCGCCGCCTCGCATTTCATCGTCGCCAAAGACACCACAGGCAAGCGCACCAGCACCAGCCTCATCGAGGCGGACGGCCCCTCCCGCGAAGAAGAGATCGCCCGCATGCTCGGCGGCAATCCCGCTTCCGCCCTGCCCCACGCAAGGGCTCTGCTCAAAGGGCGATAGCCTTCCGCTCCAGCAACGAGGCCGCCAAGCAGCGCAGGGACAGGACTGGGAACCGTCCACCATTTGACGTGCGGTCAAATCGCTCGACCTCCAGAAACCGGCAGCCTCCGACGTCAAGAATTTCAGTCTGCGGCACTTCGTATCCGTTCTCGGCCAGCACCCTGCCGGCAGTTTGCTCGGCAATGAGAAGATCCGCCCAGCGGCGGCCGACATCCTGTTTCATCGGAGGCGAAAATTTCACGATCACATGCCGGATCTGATCAGTGCCCGTCAGGCTCACGACAAATTTTGGCTGTTCGACAACGGCCGACGACCCGACGAGGTCGCCCAGCATGGCTTATTCGGCGAGGACCGGGTATTGG
>JBAWVC010000191.1:0-4389 GCA_037147455.1 Verrucomicrobiota bacterium
ATACGATATCAAGATTTTGAGGTGTTGCAAGATTTCGCGTGGAATACTTCCGATTTGCATGAAATCTGCATGAAGAATTCGCATCGTCTCGCAGGGTATTCGCCGCAGGACAGGTGAAGCAATCGTCACACCTGCTTCCCAAACCCCGCGGTCATGCCGAATCAATACGCCACAGCAGCGGAGTCAGCGCCAATTTTAATGCGGAAGGAATGACTTTCGCAAGCGGGTGTGCGTGGAAACCCGGTGGGGGTAAATCAGCACTCGAGGATGGGGGGCAAGAGTTGCCCCCAGTTCCTCCGGTGGAAAAAACCGCTGACGTCAATAGCATCCCCGTCACCAGGCACGCAGAAGTCCGGCTGTGGATCACTCTTGAATCCGTGGAGCGGATCGGACGGGGTTGACATGCCACCGTCGGCATCATGTCCACCCCGAACCTCGCGAATTCCTCGCGGGAATTCACCGACCCGAAACGGGACACGGCATAAACGGGAACCTCGGGCCGTCCCGCGCGGTCCAGCGCTTTGCGCAGCATCGCCGCCACGTGCAGCCCCATCTTCCCGCCCGCGCCCAGCACGCCGGCCGGCGCCGCCATCGAGGCGGCATTATTTTCGCGCGATGAGGCCGTGGAGGATCCGGAAGCCGCGATGAGGGAAACCGTGTTCGCCTATTTTTCATTTCTTCAAAAGACTCCCGCTTTTGTCCGGCTGCTGCTATGGGAAAACCTGAACGAGGGCCGGCATCTGAAGATGCTTGAAAGGCCGGTGACGAAGAGCCACATGCTGGCGCCCCTCACCCGCCTGCTCAAGGCGGGGGCGGCGGCAGGCCGCTTCCGCAAAGGGCTCGAACCGCGCGGCGTTCTGGCGAGCCTCATCGGGCTTTGCCTGATCTATTTTTCGAACCGCCACACGCTCTCGACGACGCTCGGGGTCGATCTCGCCATCGAGAAAAATCTGCGTGGCGCCGCGGAGCATTCCTGCGAGATTCTTCTCCATGGCATCAAACAAACGCGTGGGACATGACGACACGGGCTTAAAAATGAATTCCTCCAACGAACCCCGGATTCCCCGCAGGCCTTTCGGCGGCGCCGGGGTTTCACTTTCAGTCATCGGAATGGGCGGCATCGTCGTGATGGGTGCGGAGCAGGCGCATGCCGATCGCATCGTCGCGGAGTTTGTCGAGCGGGGAGTCAACTACTTCGATGTGGCGCCCACATACGGCGACGCTGAGGACCGGCTTGGCCCCGCTCTTGAACCGTATCGGAAGGATGTCTTCCTCGCGTGCAAAACCGACAAGCGCACGCGCGAGGGAGCAGCAGAGGATCTGGAGAGATCCCTCGCAAAGCTCCGCACCAGCCATTTCGACCTTTATCAGTTGCATGGCGTGACGGATGTAGCCAAGGACATCGACGCCGTCTTCGCCAAAGGCGGGGCGATGGAGGTGCTGATCGAGGCGAAGGGGGCCGGACGGGTCCGCCATCTCGGATTCTCAGCGCATTCCGTGGAGGCGGCGATGACCGCGATGGATCGCTTCGATTTCGATTCGGTTCTTTTCCCCGTCAACTTCGCCACCTACTACGCCGGGCATTTCGGCCCGCAAATCATGGAGCGCGCGCTGGCAAAGGGCGTCGCCCGGCTCGCGCTGAAATCCCTCGCCCTCCAAAAGTGGCCCGAGAATCACCCGGAGAAAAAGCGGTATTCCAAGTGCTGGTATCAACCGGTCACGGACAGGCATGAGGCGGAACTCGCGCTCAGGTTCACGCTGGGGCAACCGGTCACGTCACTGCTGCCGCCAGGAGAGGAATCCCTCTTCCGGCTTGCTCTGGATCTGGCGGCAAATGTGTCGCCGCTTAGCCCGGAGGAATCGAAGGAACTGGAGTTGCTCGCGAAGGGTTTGGTGCCGGTTTTTCACGCGCGCTGAGCAAATATCCGGTGCGCTCCGCGAAAGGTGTAATTTTTGAGATGATCGAGCGAGCGCGCTTCGCGCGGTGGATAACGAACACGGCAGCAAAACTGGCGCTTGGGAACGCGCGGGGAAGACTGCCAATGGCAGCGCGCAGCGCGAGACAACCAAAGGCCGGGAGGCATGAAGGTAGCCTGCCGAGAGGTAGCCCAAAGGGCGCAGCCGCATGGATGCGGCGCGGCAACCGGGAGCGAGCGAGTCAAAGTGCCGTGGCTTGCAGGCGCAAGGCGTCGTGCCGCGCTATCCGATGCTTCGCTGGCGCTTCGGAGATGGCCCCCCGCCTTCACGTTCGACTTTCACTGGTTGGCGCAAGGCGCTGGCGTCCCTGTCACGCTGTGCGTTTGATGTAGCCGCCCCACCACTCTGTTGGGGCGTGGGCGCGGCTTCGCCGCCATCTTTTTCACTTTTGCAACTTTCGCAGATGCGCGAGCGCCTACAAATCCACGGCCAGAAATCCCGAAGCGGCCACGGTTGCCGATCGGGGGCTGGTCACGGATTTCAAAAGACGCTGTTTGGCGGCGGCGCGTGGGGTGTTGATCGCCGCAGCCCATTCCGCGAGGAGGAGAGGAGACATGCGATCCATTTGCTTTCGGAGGCTTTCGAGCGTCGGTGGCTCGCCGGGCGGAAGTGGTTCCCCCTTCCGCCATTTCTGCATCCAGGCCTCCTGCTCCAGGCACGAGGCCTCGATCTGGGCCCTGAAAAAGTGCAAAACCAACGGCTCCTCGATGCCCGCTGCCTCTCCCTGCCGGGCAAGTCCCTCGAGGACTTCGGCTTCGCGCATGCGATCCCGGACGGGCAGGCCGTTCGCCCATTTGGCCCAGGCAATATCGCGCGAGAGTTCCAGGCGACCGGCCATTAATGCCACGACCGGCTCGCTCGCTTCCGGCAGCGGATGAGTCGCGCAGGAGACGAGGAGCAGGAGGACAGCGAAAGCAAGGAAGCCTCTCATCCGTGGATCCGGAACGTGTCCTTGGCGGACAGCCCGGCAATAAATCCGGCGGCGAGCAGCGCGGCCGACTCGACGTCTTTCATGGAGACCATCTCGACCGGGGAATGCATGTATCGCAGCGGGACCGAGATCAAAGCGCACGGGATTCCGTCCAGGGCCGTGTAGATCACGTCGGCAT
The DNA here is from genome assembly GCA_037147455.1 of Verrucomicrobiota bacterium. GTDB lineage: Bacteria > Verrucomicrobiota > Verrucomicrobiia > Chthoniobacterales > Terrimicrobiaceae > QYQL01. The sequence continues at coordinate 3,087 of JBAWVC010000191.1, forward strand.
CGGTCCGCGTGGAACGGGAGACCGCCTCGTGCTGGAGGGGGATTTTTTCTTTTGCGGCGACCGCGATCAGGCGTTCGACAACGAGCGGATGGTTGGCTGCTCCGTGCGAGAGGGCCGGGCCTTTTCCGAGCTCGACCAGCCCATGTTCCTTGGCCGCGATCCCGGGGGTATCGGTGGCATGGGTGACATCGAAAATGACGGCGGCCGAGGGGGCGAGGCGGTGCGCGACCATCTTGGCCCCGTGGCTGCCGAGTTCCTCCTGGACGCAGTTGACGGCGAGGGTTGTCGCCTGCGGGCGCTTCTTCATCGAGTGCAGCTTGCCGAGCGTGAGCGCCAGGACGAATCCTCCGATCCGGTTGTCGAGCGCGCGCCCGACAATGTGATCACCCTGAAATTCTGTGGCAGCCGATTCGAAGATCGCTGGGTTTCCCACGCGGACGCCGAGCTTGGCGGCATCGGCGGCGGAACGGGCACCGACATCGACGAAGTGGTCTTTCCACTCAGGAAGCTTGTCTTTCGCTGTATCTCTCAGATGGATCGCCGTGTTTCCGATGATTCCGGGAACCAAGCCCTTCGAGCCGAAGATCGAAATGCGGCGGGCGGCCGCGAGGGTTTTGTCCGACCCGCCGATGGGGCCGATCGAGAGGAAGCCTTTCTCGTCAATGTGCCGCACGATGAAGCCGATCTCGTCGGAATGCGCCTCCAGCATCACGCGGGGTGCGGACTTCGAAGCCCCGTCGAACTCCGCCCACGCGTTGCCGTAGGCGTCGGTCTTCACCCGGTCGGAAACCTGCCGGACCATGTCCATCCATTTCGACTGCCCGGCTTTTTCCCATCCGGAGGGGGAGGGGGTCGCAAGAATATCCAAAAGAGTTTTTCTGTTCACGCTCCCAGTCTTGCAGGCTCCCGTTCCGGTTCAACAGGAAATCGTCGTGCCGTCCCGGTTTGAAAAGAAATCGCCCGCAGGTTGACAGGCGGCATTTGCGTCAGCATAGTCCGGCCCCGCCTATCAGCGGCAGACCTATGGATAAAATTCGCAACATCGCAATCATCGCCCACGTTGATCACGGAAAGACCACGCTTGTGGACCAGCTCCTCAAGCAGGCGGGAACATTCCGCGCCAACCAGAAGACCGAAATCCGCATGATGGATTCCATGGATCTGGAGAAGGAAAAAGGCATCACAATCCGCGCCAAAAACGCGGCCTTCCGCTGGAACGGCTACCACGTCAACATCGTGGACACCCCCGGCCACGCGGACTTCGGCGGCGAGGTCGAGCGCATCATGAAAATGGTGGACGGCG
>JBAWVC010000192.1:0-4280 GCA_037147455.1 Verrucomicrobiota bacterium
GGCCGGGCGGGGAGAACCGCTCCTGGCGTCTGCATCCGGCTTTGGACAAAGCGCGACCACGAGCGGCGGCCCGAGCGCGAGGTTGCGGAAATCAAGCGGCTCGACATGGCGGAGACGGTCCTCACGCTCAAGGCGGCGGGCATCGAAGATCTGGCGAATTTCCGCTGGATCGAGCCGCCCGAACCCCAGGCGCTGGCGCGGGCGGAAATATTGCTCGACGATCTCGGGGCCACGCACGGCGGCAAGGTCACTCCGACCGGCCGCCGGATGCTGAGCTTTCCGGTCCACCCGCGCTACGCCCGGATGTTCCTCGCCGCGGAGGAACTCGGCTGCGTGCGCGCCGCCGCGCTGATCGCCGCGCTCACGCAGACCCGCTCGATGCTCATGCGCGCAGACAAAAAAATCGAGGAGGAGCGCGCCGAGCTGTTCGGTGCCGGGGTCTCGGATTTCCAGGTTCTCATGCGGGTCTTCTCGTATGCCAAGCGCAAGGAATTCCGCGCAAATGAATGCCGGTCGCTCGCCATCCATGCGGATTCCGCGCGGCAGGTCGGCAAACTATTCGAGCAGTTCCTCGATATCGCCCACGCCGAGTCCCTGAACATCGATTCGGCCCCCGCCTCCGACGAGGCGATCGCGCGCTGCATCCTCGCCGGATTTGCCGACCATGTCGCGCGGCGCAGGAGCGAGGGGACACTCGTTTGCGATATTGTTCACGGGCGGCGGGGCATGCTCGCCCGCAGCAGCGTGGCCTCGCACAGCAATATTCTCGTCGCGGCGGAGATCACCGAAGTCGAAGGCCGCGACGGGGACGCCCAGGTTCTCCTGAACCTCGCCACCGAGATCGAGGAGGCCTGGCTGCACGAGCTGTTTCCCGACGATTTTTCCGACACCACGGAATATTTTTTCGACTCCAGCCAGAAGCGCGTGGTGATGCGGCGCGCCAAAATGTTCCGCGACCTCCTGCTGGAAAACCAGGACCGCGACGCCGAGCCGGGGCCGGCTGCCGCCTCCTGCCTCGCCGGCGAGGTGCTATCCGGCGAGCTGCGCCTGAACGGTTGGGACGATGCCGTCGAGCAGTGGATCCATCGCGTCAATTTCCTCTCCCGCCTGCTCCCCGAGCAGGGGATTCCCCCGCTGGGAGCCGATGAGCGGCACCACATCATCCTGCTCGTTTGCGACGGGGCGACCTGCTACCGCGACATCAAGGACTCCCTGGTCCTCCCGCACGCACGCTCGCTGCTCACTCACGCCCAGCAGCAGCTCGTGGACAAACACGCCCCCGAACGGCTCCCGCTTCCCGGTGGTCGCAAGGCAAAGATCACCTATGCGGAATCCGCCGAGCCCTTCCTCTCGGCGCGCATCCAGGACCTCTACGGGGTCGATGACGACATCAAAATCGCCATGGGCCGTCATGTCCTCACTCTCCACATCCTCGCCCCCAGCCACCGTCCGGTCCAGGTCACAAAGAGCCTCCGGTCGTTCTGGTCCGAAACCTATCCGAAACTCAAACAGCAGCTCCAACGCCAATACCCGAAACACGAGTGGCGGTGAAGATTTCCCATCCCTTTGCCTTTCGGCGAAGATGATGATCCAATGAATGTTTAAATTATAGGCCTGACCCTTTCTGTCTCGTGACCCCTTTCTGTCTCGCTCTCGATGATGCGCGCGCGTTGACGCTTCTTGATTTTGCTCCTCCTTCGGGCCACAATCACGGCGTGGCTCAAGCAATCATGGATCCCGAGGAGGTGCGTCGCTTCGCGAGCGAGCTCAAGCGATTCAACGACGACGTGCAGGGCCGCGCCTCCGCCCTGCAGGCGCGGTTCACCGCCCTTGGCGGCTCGTGGCAGGATCAGGAGCATGACAAATTTTCCGAGGAATTTGTCACGACCATGAAGGTATTGAGAAAGTTCGTGGAGGTTTCCGAGAAGCACACGCCGTATCTCCTGCGCAAGGCGCAGCGGATCGAGCAATACCTCGACCAGAGGTAACCCCATGGCGGATCAGGCCCATGTCACCTCGTTTGATGCGCTCGAAATTTTTCGCGTAAACCTGATCCTTTTCCTCAACAAGGCGCGCGTCCAGGTGGACGAGGCCGGCGGCGGGATCCGGCGGATGCAGGGATGGCTCCAGAACGACCAGCGGCTTTATTGGGAGCGGGAAATCCGAGGGAGGCGCCGGGCTTTAGATCAGGCCGAAGCGGAGCTCCTCAATGCCAAGATGTCCAGCCTCCGCGATAATCTTTCCGTCGAAATGATGGCCATGCGGCGGGCGAAGAAGGCGTTCGCCGAAGCGGAGGAAAAGCTGCAGAACGTGAAGCGTTGGTCCCGCAACTTCGAGTCCGGCATCGCGCCGCTGGCGAAGAAGCTGGAAAGCCTCCGGGGCGTCCTCGACCACGAGCTTCCCAAGGCCGTCTCCTATCTCCTCGAGGCGCAGAAAGCCCTCGAGTCCTATGCGGAGACAGGAACGCCACGCGATGTGAAAAACCCTCCCCCTGTGGCGGATGAAACTGCCTTGGCCCCGGCAACAACCCCTGCGGTGCAGCCATGAGCGCATCTGCCGGCGGTGCGGCCCTCATCCAGGCTATGAAGGAGCTTTCCGCGGAGTGGGACCAGGCACGTTCGTCTTGGCGCGACGCGAAGAGCCTGGAGTTCCAGGGAAAGTATCTCGCCGAGCTGCCGCAGCACGTCCGGCGGGCCGCGGAGTCCATGGAAGAAATCGAAACCGTCTTGAGAAAGGTTCGAGCCGATTGTGAATAGCCCCGTCGAATTGCAGGTCCACCGGAGCCTCGACCTGATGGCGGGGTTGAAGGACACCGCCGCGGACTTCGCGCAAAAGGAAGCCCAGCTCACCCGCGACTTCAGGCTCCGCCGTCTGGCGGAAACCCGGAAGCACCGTGAGGAAACGGAGAGGGTGGAGAACTCGCTCGCTGACGAGACCTCGAAGGTTGAGGCGCGATTTGCGGAAAACGAAGCGCGTATCCGGGCGGTTTACAACGGGCGCCGGAGCCGGATTGAAAAGGCCAGGCGGCGGAGCGTGGAGGATTTGAAGAGTCAGGCGAAGCGGGCGAAGGACCGGTGCCTGATGGATCTTCAGATGCGCCACCTCAGCGCCACACGGAATCTCCCCCTTCAGCTGAAAGCCGGGGACGAGAGCTTTGCCGCGTTCTCGGGAGAGATGGCGGCCCGGCAGGCGGATTTCGTGAAGCTGGAGCGTCGCGTGAGCGGCGCCTTCCGCGGCTGCGAGGATTATTTACGCCTCCTCCGGCATCCGCGCGAGGTCACGGTGACGGTCGCGGGCGACCAGAAGAAAATGTTGGAAGACATTTGTTCCCGCCTTCAATCCCTCGAGGGGGAACTGCTCGTGTTCCGCCGGGAATTCCTGCCGAAGCTGTTCAGCTTCCTTCCCCTCTACGCCGCCATTCCTCTTGTGATCTTGATCTGCGCCGCAATCGGTTTTTGGCCTGGCGCCGGGACCATGGCGGTCGCGGGCGTGCTGGCCGTCGTGTTGACGGCGGGGCTTCTCGTCCTCCATCGCCTGGGGAACACCCGGTCCGTGGACGCAGCGGGGCGCTTGGTTGATGAGCTGGTGCAAACGCGAAGCCTGATCTCCGTCTCCTCGTCAACAGCGAAGGTCAGACACGATGCGGCCCGCCGCAGGCTCCAGAGGGATTATGACCGGCTTTGCGTTGAAGTGAACGCGCAGTGGGCAAATGCCGCTGAAATGGAGGGGCCGTTTACCGAGGAAATCCGGAACAAAATCGATAGCCAGTCCCCCCGGCTGCTGGAAATGAACGAGCGCCTTTTTGTTCCGAAACTGCAGCGCGTCGAGGCCGCCCGCGCCTCCGGGCTCACGGAAATCCTTGGCCGGGCGGAGGCCAAAAAGGCGGAGATCTCCTCCTTGTTCAACGCCGCTCAGGCCGCTCTCGACGCGGAGGATGCGGACCGCTGGTCAAAACTCGAGGCCGGGTGGAAGGATACGATGGTCCCTCTCTACCGGACCCTCGACGCCATGAACGACCGGCTCGCCATCTTTTCGCCGGAGTGGGACGCCCGGTATGTCGAAAGCTGGACGCCGCCGGCGGAATTTCCGCCCGGCGCGAAGTTCGCTTCCCTCCACCTGGACCTTGTCGCACCCAAGGATTCCCGCCTGGCCCTGCCAGGTCCGGCGCAGGTTTCCATCCCGCTCGCGCTGACATTCCCCTCGCAGGGGGCCCTGCTTTTCGAGACATCCGATTCCGGAAACCCCGCGGTCGTCGGCACGCTCAACAACATCATCCTGCG
>JBAWVC010000193.1:0-4278 GCA_037147455.1 Verrucomicrobiota bacterium
GCAATCCCCGGCGCTCGCAAATCAGCGGCCACATTATTGTTTAAAATGCTCTAGCCTGAACTTCGAGGGATAAAAAAGACGGAGAGGCTCATCAATACAGGGTTTGCGGAAAAGGGCTTGGCCATTTTATGCTTGTTGATGATGCGCCCGGCACGCAGTCCGATCTTGGCCCGTCCGCGCAGCGGGGCTTTGGTGCGGTTGGCGGCGTCACGGATTTTGGCGAGGTTTTTCTCCGTGGCCTGGAGGAGTTCCTCACGTTTGCGGGCGCGGGAGAACGCCAGCTTAGCAAAACTCCGGCTCCACAATGCCGCTCTACCCCTCCGCCCCCGACCGTGTCGCGGCGACGAATTCCGCCGCCGAGCGCGTCACCTCCGCTGCGAGATCCGCCCGCGCTTTTGCAAATTTCGGGCGAAACCACGGAAACAGTCCGACCACATCGTGGAGCACCAGAATCTGGCCGTCACACGAGGGCCCGCTGCCGATTCCGATCGTTGGGATTTTTACGGACCGGGATATCTTTTCCGCGATGGGGGGGTGCACGAGTTCCAGGACCACGGCGCTGACGCCCGCCCCGTCCAAGGCCGCCGCGTCCGCAACCAAGCCCAAGGCTTCCGCTTCCGAACGCCCCTTGATGTGGTATCCGCCTTCCTCCCGCACCCGCTGGGGTAGCATGCCCAGGTGGCCGACAACCGGGATTCCCTCCGCCCGGATCGCCAGGACGGTTCGGAGGCATTCCCTCCCTCCCTCAATCTTCACCGCATCGGCCCCGGCCTCGATCAGGCGGGCTGAGTTCTCGACCGCCGCATCGGGGGAGGCATAGCTCCCCGCAGGCAGGTCGGCGACAATCCATGTCTTCGTCGCGCCGCGCGCCACCGCCCGCGTGTGATGCAGCATGTCATCCATCCGGACTTCCGTTGTGTCGGGATATCCCAAAACCACCATCCCCAAGGAATCTCCAACCAGAATGAAATCCAATCCCGCATCGTCCAACAACTTCGCCATCGGATAATCATACGCGGTTAAAGAGGCAATCCGTCGGCCGGATTCCTTTGCTTCTATCAAAAATGTGTTTTTATTTTTCAAAAGTAAAAAACTATGTTAATATAATTGCTAAAAGGATGATATAAAATTTATATCATTGGATGAATCGCCTTGCATTTCTAGCATGTCGCATAGCATGCGAACTGAGTAAATTTTATTCGGGAGTCTCCGTTCAGGGCAGATTTCGGCGAGAGGTTTCAAGACAAAGAGGCGCGAGGAAACGCTGGGATGTGGCAATGTTAGCGAAGCATGCGATAGCTGCATGTCCCCGTAATACAACAAATCCAAGTCGAGGGTTCGGGGTCCATGAAATTGACGGTCTGGCGTTCTTCCGGATTCGGTTTCGAGGAGTTGGAGGCTGGCGAGGAGGTCGAGGGGAGGGGATTGGGTGGAGAGTTCGATGGCGGCGTTGTAGAAGGCCGGGGAGCCGTCCGGGCAGTCCACGGGGGCGGTTTCGTAGATTTTCGAGCAAAGGAACGGGCCGGAGCCATCGTGGAGGGCGAGGAGCCGCCGCCTGGCTTCCTGGAGTTGGCCGAGGCGGTCGCCGAGGTTGGATCCCAATGCGATGCCGGCTCTCATGGGTTTCCGTTCCGACGTCAGCGGAGCCCTAGGACATCCTGCATGTCGTAGAGGCCGGCGGGTTTTGAGACCGCCCATTTGGCGGCGCGGAGGGCTCCCTTGGCGAATGTTTCGCGGCTGGAGGCTTTGTGGGTGAGTTCGAGGCGCTCTCCGGTATTGGCAAAGATGACGGTATGGTCTCCGACGACATCGCCCCCGCGGATGGCGTGCATGCCGATCTCTGTTTTTGTGCGTTCGCCGACCATTCCTTCGCGTCCGTGCAGGACGTCCTTCTCGTAGGAGAGCCCGCGCACGCCGGCAAGGATCTCGGCGAGGCGGCGGGCTGTGCCGCTCGGCGAATCCTTTTTCAGGCGGTGGTGCATTTCGACGACTTCGAGATCGAAGTCGGGCCCAAGGATTTCAGCGGCTTTTTGAGTGAGCCAGAAGAGAGTGTTGACGCCGACGCTGAAATTCGGGGCGAAGACGATGGGGGTTTTTTGGGAGCAGGCGGAAATCCGGGAGCGTTCTTCGTCCGTGTGGCCGGTTGTTCCGATGACGAGGATTTTTCCGGCGCTTGCGCAGGCTTCGGCCACGGCGGCTGTTGCGGGAGCGAGGGTGAAGTCAATGACCGCATCGCAGTTGGCGAGGGCGGCGGAAAAATCATCCCCCTCGTCAATTTCTGCGGAGACGGAGAGCTCGGGGTCTTCCGCCGCGCAGGCCACGAGCGCCTTCCCCATGCGGCCCCTGGACCCGTTGATCAGCAGCCGGATCATTGCAGCGCCTCCAGCGTTTTGCGGACGCGCGCCGCGTTGGCCTCGGACATTTCGCAGAGCGGGAGCCGGACTTCGGCGGACATTTTTCCGCGGAGCGAAAGCCCGTATTTCGCCGGGACCGGGTTCGGCTCGATGAAGAGGTCTTTGAAAAGTGCGTAGAAGCGCCGGTGCAGATCCTGAGCGCTCGACGGGTCGCCATCCAGCCAAAGACGGACCATTTTTGAAATTTCGGCCGGGAAGAGGTTCGAGGCGACGCTGATCACCCCGACGGCCCCGACCGACAGGAACGGGAGGGTGAGGGAGTCGTCGCCGGAGAGGATTTCAAAGTCCGCAGGCAGCGAGGCCCGCAGTTGGCTGACCCTCTCGACGGAGCCGCCCGCTTCTTTGATCGTCCGGATATTCGAGCAAGCCCCAGCGAGGCGGGCGACCGTCTCGACGCCGATTTCGACGCCGCAACGTCCGGGGATGCTGTAGAGGACCACCGGGATTTGCACCGACTCCGCAACTGCCCGGAAATGCCGGTAGAGCCCTTCCTGCGAGGGCTTGTTGTAGTAAGGGGCGACGAGGAGAGCCGCATCGGCTCCGAGCCTCTCGGCTTCCACGGTCAACGCGATCGCTTCCGAGGTGGAGTTCGATCCTGTGCCGGCGATGACCGGGCATCTTCCTGCGGCGGCCTCGATGGCGGCGCGGATGACCTCGTTGTGCTCGTTGTAGTCCAAGGTCGGCGATTCGCCGGTCGTCCCCACGGGGACGATGCCGGTGATTCCGCCGGCGATCTGATCTTCGATGAGCGAGCGGAAGGCGTCCGGATCAAACTTGCCGCCGCGAAACGGTGTGACAAGCGCTGTATGGGTTCCTGCAAATGACATAAAAAATTCCTACAATGAAACTCGCTCCACGGAAACAAAATCCGCAGGGGGGGGGTCGTCAGAGATCGATCGCGCCGTCAAAGACGAAATCTGCCGGCCCTTTGAGGGTCACATTCTGAGGTTCGCCAGCGGCAGAAACATCAAATCCGACCTCGAGGGTTTCCCCTCCACGAACCCGGACAGAAACCGGCGGATGGGCTCCGGTGGCATGGTGATGGAGGAGAGCTGCCGCGCAGACGCCGGTGCCGCAGGCGAGGGTTTCGCCCTCTACGCCGCGCTCGAAAGTCCGGAGAACGAGGTTCCCCGGCGAGAGGGCCTGCGCGAAATTGGCATTCGCGCCCTGCGGCGAAAAGGCGGGGTTCCAGCGCAGCGAGGCGCCGGATTGTGAGAGATCCACCGTTCCGACATCCCCGACGAAAACCACGGCATGGGGGACGCCGGTATTGAGAAAATGGACCCGGCAGGCTCCCAGGCCGGCCACCTCAAGGTCCGCGGGCTCCCGCAGGTCGCGGGGTTCGCTCATGGTGATGGCGACAAGCCCGCCGGAGAATTTCGCGCGGATCAAGCCGGCGGCGGTGTCGAAAGAAATCTCCTCCGGCTCCGCGGGCAACAGGCGTGCCGCAAACCTCGCAAAGCACCTGGCCCCGTTGCCGCACATGTCCGCCTCGCCGCCATCCGCATTGTAGTAGCGCATGCGGAAGTCCGCGCCGGAAAGCGACGGCTCCACCGCGAGGAGCCCGTCCGCCCCGATGCCGCGGTGGCGGTCGCAAAGCCGCCTGATATCTCCGCTTGAGAGAGAGAGCATCCCCTGGCGGTTGTCCACGACGACAAAGTCGTTTCCCGCCCCGTTCATCTTGGTGAAATTCATGCCCGCAACATTCGGGCCTGAGCGCGAATTCTGGCAATGAATATTTTCAGGTCGAGTCCCGGTGGTTCCGGACACACGGCGAAAAAGCGGCAAAAACACTCGAGTATCAGCATTAACCATGTAGAACGATGGGCATGGAATCACCGGAATCAGAAAGACCGATTCCCCC
>JBAWVC010000194.1:0-4266 GCA_037147455.1 Verrucomicrobiota bacterium
GGGCACTCGGTGCCCTTGCTTTCAGCGACCGGCGGTCACAGGCCGCCGCTACAGGCCGCGAGGATCGCGCGTTTCTTTGTGGACATCGAGCCCGATGTAGATTTCAGTTTTGTCCATATGGTGTGTTTGTTAGTTCGCTTGTTTCACTTCGGTGATTCAGAACGAGACTCCGCCCAATACGGAGTCGTTCTTGCGGATAGGCCCTCACGGGCAGCCCGCGTCTTATGAATCAGTTGAAAATGAACCCAGAAATCTCATCCAGAGGACTCTCCGGCGGCCAATCAGGGACGGTTTCTGATCTCGTCAACTACCAAGACGGTTCCATTGTGAGCCGCGAGATCATCAAGAAGTCGACCGGCATCGTGACGATTTTCGCCTTCGACGAAGGACAGGGATTGAGCGAACACACGGCCCCATTCGACGCATTGGTGCAAGTGGTGGAAGGCGAAACGGAAATTGAGATTTCCGGCCACCCCCACCGCTTGCAGACCGGCGAAATGATTCTCATGCCGGCAGGCCAGCCACACGCCCTCAAGGCGCTCACGCGGTTCAAGATGATTCTAACGATGATCCGCTCCTAAAACTGAATATCAATCTTCCGCGGATCCGCTTTTGCCGAGCTTCGTCTTCACGCTCGCCGTGACCGGCACGAGGGAAGAAAAAGCTGAAACTGGAAAACTGAAAGCTGATTGAATTCAAAATCCAGCATTCCCAATTCAAAATTGATCCGATGGCGGGCAGTGTGGAATTCCTTGGTTGTCTTGAACATGGCCTTCGCGCTCAGAGCGCGGCCCCGGCGTTGTGCCGGGCGAACAGAGCTTGAAAGTTCGCCATCGGGCGCATTGAAGCATCTTTGAAACTCACACGAAGCCACGCAGCCGCAAAGGGGTGAAACAAAGCATGATCACATCCGAAAGGTGATCTTCATATTTTTCTCAACTTCTTCACTCTCGTGTCTTTGTGTCTTCGTGTGAGTTCCCATTTCGGTTTCTAGGATTCACGCAATGGCTCGATTGCGGGCACATTTTCGCCTGGCGAGACACCCAAAACGGGAGGATCGTTTCCTTTGTCGTTCTGCTCATTGGCTGAGATCGCCGGCCGCGAACATTGCGTTGCCAGATACCGGCCTCTACGAAGTAGAAAGTTCTAGCGAGAAATCCACGGCCGGAGCTGAGTGGGTGATGGCGCCGATGGAAATATAATCGACCCCGGTTTCTGCGACTCCACGGATATTGGCGAGGGTGATGCCGCCGCTGGCCTCGAGGCGGATGTGCGGAGGGCGCAGGGCGGCCGCTTCGCGGAGCATGTCGGGGGGCATGTTGTCGAGCAGGACGACATCGACGCCGACCATTTGAAAAAAGATTTTCGCCTGAGCGATGGTGTCGGCCTCGATTTCGATCCTCAGCGCCGGGTTCGCGGCCTTCGCACGGTGGATTGCCGACTGGATCTCGTCGGGCGTGGTTCCGGCAGCGATGTGGTTGTCTTTGACCATGGCCATGTCGTAAAGCCCGGTGCGGTGGTTGGTCGCGCCTCCGGCCGCCACGGCGGCTTTCTCCAGCAGGCGGAATCCGGGCGTCGTCTTCCGCGTGTCCAGAATCACAGCCCCGGTTCCCCGGACGGCCTGGACGTATTTGCGCGCCATGGTCGCGACGCCGGAGAGGCGCTGGAGAAAATTCAGCGCGGTCCTCTCGGCGGTGAGGATCGATGCCGCCAAGCCCGCGATCCGCAGAACCGGATCGCCGGGGTTCAGGCAGGCGCCATCGGATTCGAGAGGCGAGACGCGGAGCAATTTGTCCACCCGCGAGAAGACTTCGGCGCAGACCCCGATTCCCGCCAGGCAGCAGGCTTCCTTGGCAACGATCACCGCGGAAGCCTGTCGCTCGTCACCCGTGAACCATTTTGCCGTGATGTCTCCGGAACCGATGTCCTCCGCGAGGGCGAGCCCGATCAGGTCATCAGGCATGGCTGTTTTCCGCAGCGGTCAAGCCGAGCAGTTCGCGCTGCCAGTTCATCAGGACCGGGGAACCGGGTTCCGCGGCCGTGGCCTCGAGGGCGCCGCGCGGCGCGACGATCGCAGGGTCGAGCCCGAGCCCGGCCGCAACCTCGTCCCGGATCTTTTTCAAAGCCTCGAACCGGTCCAGATGGTCCTTGGTCGCGCGCTTGCGGCGGATTTTTTCCTGCTTCGGCCATTCGCTCTCGGGAATTTGGAGGGCGAGCGCGAGGACGACTTCAAAGCTCTTCCGGCGACGCCCGTTCATCCGTGGCGTCGAGTAGTCGCCTCCTTTGCTGACCTGGTCGGCCACCCGCAGCATGTCCTCGTTGCCGATCACATGAAACGGCGGGCGGTCCCAGGCCCGCGCCTCGGAATCCCGCCAGAACCAAAGAACCCGCAGGACCGCCTGCGCGTGGGAGGAAAGGGCCGAGCACCCCGAGATCCTCCAGACCTTGTTGTCGTCGCGCTCCTTGGTTTCCCGAGTGGAGGCGATCATGCGGTCGCGCGACTCCTCGAACCAACTCCAGCGCCCGAGCCGGCGCAGATCGGCCTCGAGCGTGGCGGCGATTTCGAGCAGGTGGCGCGTGTCGTTGAGCGCGTATTCCACCATCTGATCCGAGAGCGGGCGGATCGCCCAGTTGGCCTTCTGCGAGGCTTTGGACAGCTTGATCCCGAAAAATTCCTCGACGAGCGCGGCGAGGCCGAGGCCCGCGCGCCCGCAGAGCCTTGCCGCGATCATCGTGTCGAAAAGATTATCCGGCTCGAAAGCCCCGACCCTCCTCAGCAGGCGGAGGTCGTAATCGGCACCGTGAAAAACCAGGCGGGTCGAACACACTAGGTCGAACAGCGGCTGGAGGTTCAATTTCGCGAGCGGATCCACGAGCCAGTGCCCGCCTTCCGCGCTGACCTGGATCAGGCACAGCTTTTCAAAGTAGCAGTGGAGGCTGTCCGCTTCGGTGTCGAGGGCGATCTGGGAGGACCCGGCCAACCTGCCCACAAGCTCCGCAAGAGTGGAGTCGTTGGCGATCAAGGTTCCTCGATGAACTTCTCGGCGAACGGAGGTTCCCCGGCATGGCGCGCCCGCGGCTCGCGCACCTGCGTGGTGCCGTCGGTCGGCACGGTGACAAATGGTCCTCCCGCGAGCGGGGCCACTTCCGTGAAAGCCAGGCCCGGCGCATCGCTCGGTTTGCCTTCCAACGGAAAATCCTTCCGCAGCGGGTGGTAGGGATACCCCTCCCACATCAGGATCCGGCGGAGGTCTGGATGGTCCTTGAATCGGACCCCCATCATGTCGAAAATTTCGCGCTCGTGCCAGTCGGCGGTCGGCCAGATATCCGTGACGGTCGGCGCCTCGCAGGCGTCCTCGCTGACCGGGATTTTCAGCCGGAGGTGCGCGCCGTGCGCCATCGAGTAAAGCTCGTAAACGATTTCAAACCGCGGCTCGTCACCAAAGTGGTCCACGCTGGAAATATCGACGAGGTAATCAAACCCGAGCGATTCCTTCGCGAATTGGCAGACCTCGCGGATCGCCGCCGCATCGAGCCTCAGCGTCTTCTCCCCGCGGAACTCGTTCTCCCCGGTCACCGCGGAGGGAAATTTTTCGGCGATGCGCGCGGCGGCGTCGGACGGGCTCATACCTTTTGGAACAGGGCTTTCTTTTGATCCGCGATCGCGTGCTCGCCCATGATTTTTTTCTGGAGCTTCATCAGCCCGTCCAGCAAAGCCTCCGGGCGCGGCGGGCATCCGGAAATATAGACATCCACAGGAATCAGGTGGTCGATCCCCTGGAGCACCGCGTAGCTGCGATACATCCCGCCAGACGAGGCGCAGGCGCCCATCGCGATGCACCATTTCGGCTCGGGCATCTGATCCCAGATCCGCTTGACGGAAAGAGCCATTTTGTAGGTCACCGTTCCCGCCACGATCATCACGTCGCTCTGCCGCGGCGAAAATCGCATCACTTCCGCGCCGAACCGCGAGATGTCGTATCGCGCCGCGCCGGCGGCCATCAGTTCGATCGCGCAACAGGCCAGCCCCATCGGCATCGGCCAAAGCGAGTTGCTTCGCATCCAATTGATCGCGGCATCGACCTTTGTAATGATGATGTTGCCCTCGATTTTCGAGTCGTAGGCGATGGGACTCACGGCGCTCATGAATCCATGGAGGGTATTTTGCCTTTCGCTATCGGCAAGCGCAAAACACGGGCTTCCCACTCAAAATCCAGAGCCGTTTCATCTGATTTTTCCATGGATGGGTAATCTGCGTGAGCTTGG
>JBAWVC010000195.1:0-4246 GCA_037147455.1 Verrucomicrobiota bacterium
TTTGTCCATCTCGGCAGCAATTCTCATTTTGAGAATGGGCGAGGTGATCGGTTCCTACGCCGCCCCCTGATCGGAGGCTTCCCTGCGCACGTCCCTCGTTATTGCTCCCGTACTTCCCCGCTCAGCCCGCCGTCAAAATCAAAATGAGAATTGCTGGTAGGAATTCCTGTGCATTCGCCCCGCGATCTGCGAGTGTCCTCCTATGCGGGAAATCCTTCCCGCAGTTCACACACAACCTCGGCAACAAGGAAACCAGATACCATGGGCGACAAATCCCCGAAATCCGTCAATAAGAAGGCTGCCCAAAAGCAGTCGAAAACCAACAGTTCAAACCAGAAGAAGCAGCAGGCCTCTGCTGCGAAACAGGCGGCCGCGGCAAAAAAGAAATAGTGCCGCCGGTTTTGTTTCTCTGATCGCCCGATGGGCGAAATTTTCAAAGGTCAGCGCTGGATCAGCGAGTCCGAACCCGAGCTGGGGGTTGGCGTGGTCATGGATACCGCGCCGGGCCGGGTGTCGTTGTTTTTTCGTGCCGGCGGCACGGTGCGCCAGTATGCGACGGCTTCCGCGCCGATCCAGCGCGTGGAGTTCCGCGCGGGCGACACGATCAAAACCCACACCGGCGAGCAGGTGCTCGTCGAGTCGGTGGAGTCTGGCGCGGACGGGATGTTCGTGTATTGCGGCGGCGGTCGAGAGGTGCCGGAGACGGATCTCTCCGACACCCTGAGCTTCAGCAAGCCGGAGGATCGGCTCAGCGCCGGGCAGGTCGACGAGCCGGGCGTGTTTGATCTCCGGCTTGAGTGCCTGCGGCGGCGGCACCAGATCCGGCACGCGCCGGCGCGCGGGTTTGTCGGCGCGCGGATGAGCCTCATCCCGCACCAGCTCTTCATCGCCCACGAAGTGGCTTCGCGCCTGCTTCCGCGGGTGCTGCTTGCCGATGAGGTGGGGCTCGGAAAAACCATTGAGGCGTGCCTGGTCGTGCACCGGCTGTTCCGCAGCGGGCGCGCCGGCCGGATTCTGATCCTTGTGCCGGAGCCGCTCGTGCACCAGTGGTTTGTCGAGCTTCTGCGGCGGTTCGCCATGCGGGCCAGCATTTTTGACGACGAGCGCTGCCGGGCGATCGAGGCGGGCAACCCCGGGGCCAATCCGTTTCTTGACGACCAGGTGATCCTCTGTCCGCTCGGCCTCCTCGCGGCGGACGGCGCGCGCGCGCGGCAGGCCGCCGAGGCCGGATGGGATCTGGTGGTTGTGGACGAGGTGCACCACCTCGCATGGTCGCCCGCGCAGGCGAGCCCGGAATATGCGGCCGTGGAAGCGCTCGCCGCGCGGACGCCCGGCCTCATCCTCCTCACCGCCACGCCCGAGCAGCTCGGGGCCGAGGGGCATTTCGCGAGGCTTCGGCTGCTCGACCCCGACCGCTACAGCGATTTCGGGCGATTCACGGCGGAGCGCGCGACCTACCGGCAAACCGCAAAAATCGCGGGGAAGCTGGCCGATGGCAAACCGCTTTCCGCCGCGGATCAAAAGCTGCTCCGCCGGATTTGCCTGGCCAACCCGGCGCGTTTGGACGAGCTCCTCGGGGCCGTGAAGCGCGGAGAGGACGCCGCCCGCGAGGCTCTGCTCCGGGAGCTGCTCGATCAGCACGGCCCGGGCCGCGTGATGTTCCGGAACACCCGCGCGGCCATGAAAGGGTTTCCCAAGCGCAAAGTCTTCCTCGAGCCCCTGCCGGAGCACCCGGAAACCCTCGCGGCGGAACGGGTGGCCGACGGGTCGCCCGCGCCCCGCGCTTACTCGCTCGCGGCTGATCCGCGCGTGGACTGGCTCGTGGAGTTTTTGAAAAAAAAGCGGGTGGGCAAAGTTCTTTTGATCTGCCGCACGCGGGAGAAGGTGCTCGCGCTTGACGCGGCGTTGCGTGCCCGCGCGAACCTCCGCGTGGCGTTGTTTCACGAGGGGCTGTCCCTGCTCCAGCGCGATCGCAACGCGGCGTGGTTTGCGGAGGAGGACGGCGCGCAAATCCTTCTCTGCTCCGAGATCGGCAGCGAGGGGCGGAACTTCCAGTTCGCGCACCACCTCGTGCTCTTTGATCTCCCCGAGCATCCCGACCTCCTCGAGCAGCGGATCGGCCGCCTCGATCGCATCGGCCAGACCGAGACCATCGCGATCCATGTTCCCTATCCCGTGCGGAGCCACCTCGAACTGCTGGCCCGCTGGTATCACGAGGGGCTGGGTGCTTTCACGAAACCCCTCGAAGGCGGGTGCGAGGTCATGGTTCGGTTTGGCGCGCGCCTCGAGAGCTTTCTCGGCGGGGATGCGAAAAGCGGATTCGATGAATTCCTTGCCGGGACGCGGGCCTTCCACCTCCGGATCGCCAAGGAACTCGAGCTCGGCCAGGACCGGCTGCTCCAAATGAATTCCTGCCGTCCGGAATCCGCCGCGCGGATCATCGCGCAGATCGAGGCCTTCGACGCGGACGCCGGGCTCGATGACTTCCTGCTCCGCATGTTCGACCATTATGGCGTGCACGTCGAGGAGCTGGCCCCGCGCACCTGGCTCGCCGTTCCCGCCACCCTCACGACCGAGTCCTTCCCCGAGCTGCCGGAGACCGGGATCACCCTCACGGGCGACCGCAAAAAAGCCCTCGGCCGCGAGGACATCGGATTTCTCACATGGGATCACCCGATCGTGAGCGGCGCCATTGATTTGCTGCTGGGTTCCGCCCAGGGAACCAGCTCGTTCGCGGTCTGGCATGGAGGGGAGGGGATCTATCTCGAAGCCGTTTTCGTCATCGAGCCGGTCGCTCCACCCGCGCTGCACCTCGACCGGTTCCTGCCCGCCACACCGATCCGCATCGTCGTGGATGCCACCGGGCAGGACGTCTCCGCCGACGTGAACCTTGACGCCGCCGACCTCCGGCCCGGATCCGTGTTCCCGCTCCTCGACAACCCGCGCATCAAAAAGAAACTCCTCCCCGCCATGCTGGAAAAATCCCGCCGCCATGCCGCTGGCCGCGCGTCCCTCATCGCCGGCCAAGCCGCGAAAAAAATGCGGTCCGCCCTCGTCCTCGAGTGCGAGCGCCTCCGCGATCTGAAAAAAATCAACGACCATATCCGCGACGACGAGATCGCGCTTTTGGAATCCCAGCTCGGCGAGCTCGCCGCGCGGATCGCAGACGCGCCGCTCCGGCTCGATGCCGTGCGCCTGATCTGGCAGAAACCTAAACCCTGAAATTTCCCATGCCAAAACTTCAACAGGATCAGGTCTGGATAACGGACAACGGTTGTGTGCGGATCGTCCGGTTGGAGCGGCTTTCCGTCACCTACAAACTCCTCCGCGACCTCGCCTCCCGCGACGGAACCCACCACCAGGCGAGCAAAAAGGAATTCTGCCGGGTCATCAAATCCGCCACCCTCCTCACCAGTCGCTAACAACAAGCCGCTGCGCTCAGTTCCGCGATTTCCTGCGGGATCGCCAGCCCGGCTCCGGCGGCGGCCAGCAGCGCGACGGCCGATGGCTCGGGAATGGTTCCCGCCTGAGCAGCAATTCCCGCCACGTCGAGAACATCGCCGGCAAGGAATTTCACGGCCAGAGAGCCGTCGGAAAACGGGTGCAGCTCGAACTGCAGCCAGCCGTAGTGCGGCTGCGAAGACGCATCCAGAAAACTCACGCCAAGGTAGTTGTCGGTGCTGGACGTGGCGCTGTTTACAAGGACATTTTTGTCTAAGAACCAAGTAAGAGTTTCATAGGTCAGCCCTGAGCCAATTTCAGTGCCAGAACGCAAATATGTGGTGGTGAAGAAGACGGAGTCGTTACCGGTCGACAAGCGGATGCCACCGAATGGAGTGAGCTCTTGCTTGTCAACCGGACGGTTATCCGCATAGAGAACCAAAGAGAAAGCGATGTTTGAAAAAACATTTCCGGGATTGCTCTGCAGAGAAAAGTTTCCAGTCAGCGAGGTGTCGGTGTTCGCCGCCCAATTTGTGGAATCGGCCCCGATGCTTTGCACGACAACCGCCTCCGCCGCGAGCGGCAGAAAAACGGCGATAAAGACCAGAAAGATTTTTTTCAGGGCGGTCATGGCAGTCGTCGGTCTGAAGGGAATATTCCACGGACACGTCCCGCGCGCAAGCGGTTTCCCACATCCTCAGGACTCGTGATCCTGATGTCGTCGTAAACCCTCAGATATCCTGACCTCTCTGGAAAGCTGGTGAGCCGATCATTGGTAGGGATGGCTCGCCGAGCCGTCCGACTT
>JBAWVC010000196.1:0-4233 GCA_037147455.1 Verrucomicrobiota bacterium
CTAGTCGCCACCGGCATGGATCCCTCGTGTCTGCATCCAAGGAAAATCAGGCTGGGGAGGCTTGGAATTTCTGGAAATCCCGGGAATGCGGCCAGAGATGGCCCTCAACGCGAAACCAGCTCCCGCCTCAGCATGTCGAGAGCGGTCTGCGTGGCGGGCTGCCTGAAGGTTCTAAGGTTTGAGCCCCAGTTCTTCATGGATAAAGGCGTTGGCGTAACTTTTGTAGAAGTCACAGGGACCCGAGGTGTGGCCATTGAGAGGCATATCGATGATTTGTTTCGGGGAGGAAAGCACGTTGAAGGCTGTGTAGACAGAACATGGGGCACAAGTGGTATCGATAAAACCGACTCCCACGATTGCTTTGGCCTTGATTCCGTAGGCAAAATTGACGCAGTCAAAATAGCGGGCGGTTTCGAGCTGTTTGGGATCGGCTTTACCGTCTTTATAAGAAACCAGATGAGGCCAGCCGGCATCCCGGTCGGCCTCGCGTGCAGTTTGGTCACAGAGGGCTGGGACACAAGCCACAAAGGCCGATACTTTGGGGCATAGATAAGCCGTCACAAAGGCTTGGCCCCCGCCTTGACTGGTGCCGCTGACAACAAATCGTTTTCCATCCCATTCCGGACGTGAGGTGATGTATTGGGCCGCGCGATAGCACGAACAGAACATCCGCAGAAAGTAGCATGTTTCACGGTCATTGTTTCCGATATGGCTGTAATCGTTCAAAGGGCCCTGTTTCAAAGCCGCATAAAATTCCGGCGGTTTGCCGTTTTCCATTTCGTGAGGATTGATGGTGATAGCCATGGCTCCCTGCCGTGCCATGGAAACAACTCCATTGGCGTTCATGGAGTAGACGCCGGCAGCGTGGACTTGCATGTAGGCAGGAAAAGGTCCTTTTCCCTTTGGTTTGGCAAAATATCCGTATATTTTCGTGTTGTTGATATTATCGAGAATCAATTCATAAGTCTCAATTTGATCATCCGTCATGGCTGGGATCGGTGTGAGTTCGACCTGAAAAGGCATGGCGTCAAGCTGGGCTTTTTTGCCGTTCCAGAATGCGTCAAAATCGTCTGGTTTGGGCATGGATGGCAAAAGTTTTTCCGGGTCACAAGCTGCACCCGCATACACTTGCTTTTTCGTTGGATCGCCGTCTGGAAGAGTGACGATGAGAGTGAGAAATGACGGTTTTTTAAATTCCGCGGGCAGAGAGGCTTTGCCATGAGTAAACGTCAGCTCTCCCTTGGCAACGATGACGGATTGATTTTCGCGGATGGCATAGGGAAGTTTCACCTCCTGGTCAGCCATATCGTCGACTTTCAATTCGGCATTAAAAACGACGGTTTCCCCCACGTGGTATCTCGCGTTGGCGCGGT
The DNA here is from genome assembly GCA_037147455.1 of Verrucomicrobiota bacterium. Classification (GTDB taxonomy): domain Bacteria; phylum Verrucomicrobiota; class Verrucomicrobiia; order Chthoniobacterales; family Terrimicrobiaceae; genus QYQL01. The sequence continues at coordinate 1,374 of JBAWVC010000196.1, forward strand.
CGGTCGTTAGATCGAGATGGTATTTGGATGGCGATGGTGATGGTGTGGGCGTTTGTGATTGAACCGACGAAAGGCCGGTGAAAACTGAAACGATCAAAACCCATGCCAAGTTTGCGCGTGAGAGGGCGGGGGGCGCAGGGATGTAACGCGGGAAGACAGGTGGGAGGATGGGATTTTTCTTCATCGGTGGAATTTATCGGAGTTTTTAATTGGAATCAATAGGGCTACAGCCGTTTCGACGCCTGGATGATATCCACCCAGATCGGGAGGGCGAGGGTGGCACCGTAACCGCCGGGGCGGATGGGGCGGGGCTTGTCAAACCCGACCCAGACCCCGCAGGTCAGCCGCGAATCGAACCCGAGAAACCACGCGTCGACGAAGTTGTTGGTGGTCCCGGTCTTCCCCGCGGCGGAACCCCGGAGGCCGAGGTCGCGGGCGCGGGCGGCGGTCCCCCTTTCGATGACCTCCCCGAGAAGTTCCGCGGTCATCTTGGCGGTCGCGGGCTCGAAGACCCTGATGCGTCCCCCGGTCGCCTTGTAAAGCACATGCCCTTCGGCATCGGTCACCCGGTCGATCAGGTAGGGCTGGAGCCTGTAGCCTCCGGCCGCAAAGACCGTGTAGGCGGCGGTGAGGTCTTTAAGGGTTGTTTCGAATGTTCCCAGGCACAGGGACGGATAGCGGGGTGGATCAGCGCAGAGCCCGGCCAATGCGATGGACTTCGCGATGTTGTCGATCCCGGTCCGCAGTCCGACCCGCACGGTCATCGTGTTCCGCGAATAGACCAGTCCGTCGCCCGCCGGGCGGATCCCCAGATACGTGCCGTCGGAGTTCGCGGGATCGTAGGCTCCGTAGCGGGAAGGGATTTCCCCCCGTCCGAGCCTCCCGTCGTCCACCGGGTCCGAGGGTCTGAGACCTTTCTCGAAAGCCACCGCATAGACGAACGGCTTGACTGTGGAGCCGATCTGGCGGCGGCCGAGAATCGCCCGGTGGAACTTGCTCCGGCCATAGTCGCGCCCGCCCACGATCGCCCGGATCCCGCCGGTTTTGTTGTCCATCGCGAGAGCCGCGGCCTCGAGGTAGGGGACGGATTTTTCCGCGTCGAGAACTTTGCCCGTGAACGCGCCCGCCGGCTGGTGCGGATAGCCGGGCTGGGCCTCGATTTCGCGGAGACGCCTGGCGACGGATTCCTCCGCGGATTTCTGGAGGTCGCCGTCGATGGTGGAGTAAATTTTCAGCCCGCCCGCATCCATCTGGCCGGGATCGAGGACGAGATCGAGGTCGCGGAGGATGGCGTCCATCGCCCAGTTATCCTCGGGAGAAACGTGCGGCGCCGCAGAGGTGACCAGTTCCTGGGTCTTGGCATCATCCCGCTGCGCCTGCGTGATGAGCCCGATGTCGCACATCCTGCCGAGCACCGCGTTTCGTTCGCGCACCGAACCCTGCGGGTTGATGAGCGGGGAAAACCGGTTCGGGCTCCGGATCAGCCCGGCGAGCGTGGCCGCCTCGTGCAGGCTGAGCCGCGAGGCCGGCTTGCCGAAGTAGGTCTGGCTGGCGGCCTCGATCCCGTAGGTGCCGGAGCCGAAATAGATCCGGTTCATATACGCCTCGAGGATCTCCTCCTTCGACAGCTCGGTCTCGATCCGGAACGCGAGCGCGGCCTCGATGAGCTTGCGGTGAAGGTTTTTTCCGCCGAGCGGAAAGCTGTTGCGGGCGAGCTGCTGGGTGATCGTGCTCGCCCCCTCGCGGAAGCCGCCGAGAAAAAGGTTTCGCACGACCGCGCGTGCGACCCCGATCGGGTCCACCCCGTGGTGCTGGTAGAACCTCGTGTCCTCGCGGCTGATCAGCGCGTTGACAAAATCGTTCGAGACCTTGTCGAACGGGACCACGATCCGGTTCTCTCCCGCCAGCCGGCTGTAAAAATTCCCCTGGTAGTCATAAACCACGGACCGCTGATCCATCTCGTGGATGGTCCGGAGTTCAAACCTCAGCGCCCAGGCGTAGTAACAGAGCCCCACAACCGCCCATAGAAGCAGGGTCACAAACCCGAGCTTCAGCAGCGCCCGCAGCAGCCAACGCCTGCGCCTCCGCGGAGGGCGGGAAGGCTGTTTTTTTGCCCGGCCTGGAATTCTCTTCGACACAGGCTTACTCCCAACTTTCCACGCGCAGACCCGAAATGCGCTGGAATTCCCGAAGATTGCGAGTGACCAAGGTGACATCCAAGGCCATCGCCTGTCCTGCGAGCAGGAGGTCGTAGGGGCCGATGATCTCTCCCCTCTTCTCAAGTGCCCACCGGATCCGGGCAGAGATTGCCGCGCTGGGAAGGTCAAAGGGAAGAACACGAAGCGGCGCGGCGAAATATTCCACTTTTTTGAGCTCTGCGGCTGGATTCCGGCACCTCTCGACCCCTGCCAGCAATTCGTAATACGAAACAACAGAAATCCCGCAATCGTCCGGTGACAACGAGGCAAGCCGCCCGCACACGGACTCATTGCCCCGCAGGGCCGCGATACAGGCGTTCGTATCGAGCAGCCAGGTCATGCGCTCAAGGAGGGGATGGCCGGCAGCTTGCCTTGGTCCGGACGCAAAAACGCTTCATCACTGATCCGGATTTTCCTGAAGTAATCTTTCGGCCATCCGACTTCCTTGATCGGCTCAAGGTAAAGCCCGTCGCCCAGACGACGCACGGCGACCCGTTTGCCCGGGAGACGAAATTCCTTAGGCAGGCGAACCGCCTGGGACCGGCCATTCATGAAAATGGTTGTTGTCATATCTGGTATATACCGACAGGCAACCGATTTGTCAACGGCTCGGATGGTCAGGCTTCGCCTCTTCTGCGCCGGGTTTCGAAATGAAAACCTAG
>JBAWVC010000197.1:0-4231 GCA_037147455.1 Verrucomicrobiota bacterium
CCGCGGCGGGATTCGAACGTGACCATCTGGCCGAAGACCGCCTTTTCGCCGCGCGATTTGAGGTAGTCGAAATACGCGTTTAGCAGCACGTGCGTCCCGGCGAAGCTCTGTGCCTCGGGGAGGACGTTGAAGTGGAAATGCGCGGTTTTCCGCGGCGCGGCGGGGACCTCGCGCCAGGAGTTTTTTAGGATCCAGTGGATGAATTCCCGCGTGGCCGGGTTGTAGCGGCGGTATCTGTAGAGGCCGGTGGCGAAAAGGCTGAGGTTGTGGAAAAAGCTGTGCCACTGCTGCCGCAGCGGGCGCCGGGAGCCCAGCAGGTAACCTTTCACCACGCCTTCCTGCTCGAGGACAAACGCGGATTCCGGCTCGATGTCGGTGTAATACGCGGTGAGGTAGTCCGCGAAGAGCTCCCTATCCTCGAAAATCGGATCGATCGGTTTGCCGAGAAACCCGGTCTCGCAGCAAAGCCGGCGGACGGCTCCGCGGTCGCGCGGTTCGTAATGTCGGATCGATATTCCAGAGGGAAGGGCCACAGGCCATCTTGTATGCGGGAATCAATACTTCGACAAGTTCAACCGGATCGAGTCACCGCTTTCCTTATGGCGCGCAGCCTGATAGTCTTTTCGGTTAATCTGCTGCTTCTGAACTCTCAAAGCCACAACAAGGGAAGCGCCTCTGCTGCCGGACGCGCGGAAATCCGGCGGAAAAGCATCCGGGGCGCGCTGTCGTCCGAGGCGCTCGCTGCCATCGGGGCTTGCGCGGTCCTCGTTGTGGTGGTGGCGCTGACGATGAGGGACAGGAAGCCGCGGTTCCATTTTGATTCCGTGGCGGCTACGCCGGCCCCTTCGGGCCCTGCGGCCCCGGCAGGATCCGCGCCGGCAACAGCGGGGCCGACGCCCGATGTGCAGGCCCTCTTTGTTCAAGGAAGGGCGGAGAGCCCGCTCATCGGCTCCGCCGACGGCCCGCTCCTTCCTCCGTTCGTCACGAATACCGACTACGCAAGGCCGCCGGTCTTTCGGGAAATCCGGGAGGCGGAACTCGGGAAAATTTATGAGTCCGCCTCGAAGAAGGACAAGCGGGCGCTAGGCAAGGTGGCCAGGCTCGGCGGGTTCGGTTCGCCGGAAGCCATGGCCAAGGCATTCGGCTACCCGTCGGTGGAGCAGATGCTGTGGAATTGGGATCGGACAATCGCCGCCACCCCGCAATTTCAGGCCGAGAATTTCGGCACAAACTCCTCGCCGCCGCTTCCCTTTCAGGATTAGCTGGGCGCATTCCGGTTGGCACCAATCTCCGCGATCAGCGCATGCACAAGGCGCTCGATTTCCCGCAGGGCTTTGGGTGGCTGGCAGCTGTCGATGTCCGACACGTGCCAATATCGGATACGGCCAGCCCACTTCGAAAACTGCTGCTCGATCATCGGACGGTGTTCGGTTTCCTTTAATGCGATCACCAGATCGGCGGCTTCGAGATCGGCCTCCGAAAGCTGCTCCCTTTCTTCACCTGTGTAGTGAAGGGAGATCCCGCGTTCAGCCAGGCCCTGCAGCGTGTGGATCGAGATCCGGCCTTGGGGAACCATGTGGATGGCCAAACCTTTCGAGGATGCCCTCCAAGGAATGCCAGCAGGACCCGCTGCATGGTTGAAGACGGCTTCCGCGAACCGGCTTCTGTAGTAGTTGCCGGTGCAGACAAAGAGCAGGCGCTTTGTGGCGGTCACGGCAATTTCCACGCGCTGCGGAGCCGCTCGTAGTCCGCCCTCGGAAGAATGACATACAACGGATTTTTTGCAGGATCGATCGCGGCGATCAGTTTTCGGAGGTTCTGTTCGGACATCGTCGTGCACCCGGCGGTCGGTTTGTTTCCGCCCTCCCGCCAGATGTGAAAAAAGATCGAGCTTCCGGCACCGGGGCGCGCGGCGGGCGGCGCGTTGTGCGCGATGAACAATTCGAGCGAGTGGGCGGGGTCGTCCTGCCTCATCTGCTGCTTTTTCTCCCAGGCGGTGGACGGTTCCGCCTTGAGGCGCACATGCTGGTTGTAGAGGGGTGAGGCCGGATCCTCGACCCAAAGGTCGCGCGTCGTCACCCGCGCATACGGCATGTTCGCGCGCCGCGAAATGTCGGCAGCATATCCCCAAGCTCCCCCGATTTTGAAAACTCCCGCGGGCGTCCTCCAATCTCCTTCCTTCTTGATCGCCGCCCCCTCGGGCACAGGGTGCAGACCCAGCCCCCAGACGAGACCGTCCCTTCCGAGCCGCCCTTTCCATTCTCCACCGGCCTGCTTCCATTCCGTCCCGGACTTTTCAAAAAGCCGGAGCGTGACGAACGAGGAATCCCATCCCTCCGCAATCCCCACGAGGCATTGGCCAGAATTCTGCGGTAGCTCGAAAGCTGCCAATACGCCGGAAACCGCAAAAAACAGAATCGCCGCCAGAGAGGTTTTCATCATTCAGATATCCGAACGCCGCCGCGCCCGGGACTGCCATCCTTTTCAGAAAACACCCCGATGACAAGCGACGATATTTTGTCCTTCATCAGACATGACGAATCCTCCATCATGGCCGGGTGCATTTCCTTTCCCTGACCCGGCGATGGTCGCCCGCCCTGTGGGCGACGGCCGCTTTTGTGCTGCTGGGATTCTCTCTCAGCAACGACAGCATCGACCAGATGGAATCGCAGACATGGAATTACGCGCGGCTCGGGACAGTCGGCGAATTCAGCCGCGAGCTCAGGAAGGACGAGACCTCCGAACCCCAGAAGCCGCTCGGCCTGTTTTCCGCCTGGGCCTGGGCGCGCGCGTTCGGGACCCGGGAGGCCGCCATGCGGTCGCTCAACCTCCTGTGGGCCGCGATCACGCTGGCCGCGCTGGCCCGCATCGGGAAACAGATTACCATCCCGTGGCTCCCGATCCTCTTTGCGATCCAGCCGTTCGTTTGGTTTTCCATGAACACGGCCCGAACCCCGATCATGGAGATGGCGGGCGGCTCGCTCCTGCTGATGGGAACCATCGCCTGCCTGGAGCGAAAGCCCGTGGGTTCCTCGGCTGGCCTCTCTCTCTGCCTGGGGGCGTTACTGCTCAGCGGGGCCAGCTTCCTGGGGTTGATCCCGCTCGCCGCCGTGGCCACGGGCCTCACGGCACACGGGCTTTGGAACCGGCTCCACTGGCCGAGACCGGGAAAATTTTTCCTGCTCATCACGAGCGGGCTGATCGCCGTGCTGGGAATTTATTATGTCGCGAGAATCCTCCGGGACGGCGGCGGCGCGCAGCTTTGGCGGGTGTCCCCGGCCAACCTGTGCTTCGTCTGCTACGAATTTCTCGGGCTCCAGGGCCTCGGCCCGGGACGCCATGTTCTCCGGTCCATCATGAAAGGATTCTCAGATGTCCGCGAACTGGCGCCTTTCCTCCCCGGCCTTCTTGTCCTTCTCGGCGCTTACCTTGCACTCTTCGCCGCCGCAGCAAAATCCTGGCTCACGCGAGATCCGGCCACGGGCCTCGCGGCGGCGGCCGACGGAGAATGCGGCCGCACTTCCGCTTCTCCGCAGCCGGCATTGAGCGCCTCGAGCGTGTCCTTGTTCCGGGTTTGGCTTTTCGGGATGGGGGTCTCGCTCCAGAGCGCGATTCTCCTGTTTGTGCTGGCGCTATTCACCGGGGTGCCGTTCTGGGGCCGCCACATGGGGGGAGCGTTTCCGTTCTGGATCGTGGCGCTGGCGATAATGATCCGCTGGGCGAGGCAAGGGCTTTGGAGAAAGGCAGGCCGCCGCGCGGAGGCGGTTCTCCTCGGACTCCTCCTGCTTTCCTCGCTGCTTGTCCGTTTTGCTCCGCAGCAAGGACACGATGATTACCGTGGTGCCGCCGCCGAGGCGATCAAGCTCTCTTCCGCAGGCCGCACGGTCTGGTGGGTCGCGGATTACTCGGGAGGCGCTTATTACGGGCTCCCGCTTGGAACCGCCCAGAAAACCGGACAGGGCGAAATCCTGTTCGCAATGAACAAAAACCCCGTCGCCAGCCAGCTCCCCGATGCCATCGTCATTTCCCGCCCGGATAATTTCGACTCCTCCGGCACGGTCACGAAACTCCTCGTCTCGGGAATGTATGCCAAAACAAAGACTCTCCAGGCGTTCGAGGTGTGGGAGAAAAACATGCCCTGAACAGCCCCGCCGCCTGGCGGAGCCGAACCATGTTTCTGGGGGTACACGGATTCGAACCGTGAACCAAGCAGTTATGAGCCGCCTGCTCT
>JBAWVC010000198.1:0-4207 GCA_037147455.1 Verrucomicrobiota bacterium
CCGAGGATTGCATTGAGCGGAGAGCGCAACTCATGGCTCATGCTGGAAAGGAAGTCGGATTTTGCCAAATTAGCCTTTTCCGCGATGGCTTTGGCCTTTTCGAGCTCGAGCGTGTTCTCCTGGAGGACACGATCCCAGCGCTTGCGTTCCGTCACATCGCGGGCTGCCGCGAAAACGCCCTGGAGGATGCCATCGCGATTATAAAAGTTTGTGGCGTTGTAGGAGACTACGGTTTCCTTCCCGTCCTTGGCGCGCGCCGTCAGCTCGTAGTTGGTGACCTTGCCTTCGCTGAGCACCTGCGTGATGCTCGCCGAGGCCCTCTCCGGATCGGTGAAATAATCTTTGAAAGGAGCTCCGATGAGTTCCTCGCGCGAGCGGCCGGTGAGCGACTCCATCTGGTTGTTCACGTCGGTGATGATGCCCGCGGGATCGGTGGTCATGATCGCGTCGATGTTCGCTTCGATCAGCGACCGCGTGTAAAACTGCTGGTCGCGCAGGCGTTGATCGAGGTTCTTTCTCTCCTCTTCGACCAGCTTGCGCGCGGTGTTGTCGGTGCCGATCAGCAGATAGCCGATGATGGCGTCCTGCGCGTCGCGCAGGGCCGTGACCGACACCACCGCCGGGAAGCGGCTGCCGTCTTTGCGGATGTAGGTCAGCTCGTAGATGTCCTCGATTCCGCGCGAGGCATTGAACACCAGCGCCTCGAAGCCCGGCGTAATCTGCGTGCCAAGCTCGATGCTCAACGACTTGGCGCGCGCGATCGCCTCGCTCACGAGAACCGGCAACGCGATCGTGAACTTCAGCGGCGAAAACCTCGGGGATCCGCGGAACCAGATCTTTTTCACCAACGCACCGACGCTCGGCCAGTGGGCGCTCTACAACGGCGTGGGCTACGCGACCTACAACGCGACCCTCGGGATCGTCGAGGCTGCCTACGACAATGTCACCCGGCTCAACTCGGGCCCGAAAGTCATCTGCTCCGCCCCGCAGGGCAACATCCGGGCAACGACGTCTATCTCAACTACAACTCCATCCCCGAACCCGCAAGCGCGGCCCTGCTCGCGCTGGGAGCGCTCTCGCTCGCCTGTGCCCGGCCGCGCAAAAAGACCGCCCGATAAACCGGGGAAAGCCACTCCTTTACGGTCTTCAAGACAGCGACAATGAGTCTCCGGATCACGGTGCGAAAGGTGGCTTGGTTCATCCTGTGAATTTTCGGGAGATTTCTCAAGGCCGCAGAAATTTGATCTGCGTTATGGACGCGGGGAAGGGAATCCCACATGATTTCCAGCCAGTGTTGCGGCCAGCGCAATCACCAACCAGAACCCTTCTCCCATGAGCACGCCAAAAGCTCCCTTCCTGCCATCGAAATTCCTTTGCATCGCGGGGGTGGCGCTGGCCTGCCTGTGGACGTCCCCGGTCTTCGGGCAAACTTGGACAGGCTCAGCGAACGGCGAGTGGACCAACAGCGCGAACTGGAATCCGGCCAGCGTCCCGGGAAGCGGGAACTCGGTCCTGTTCGACAGCGCGGGGGGAGGCAATACGTTGATCGATCTTTCCAGCTCCCCGATAACCGTCAAAAACATCGAATTTAATTCCTCCTCCTGCGCCGCCTACACGATTGGGACGACCGGCCAGCAGCTCCACTTGAATGGTCCCGAATACGGGCACGGCGCGATCACGGTGGATGCGGGCGTCACGCAGAACCAGACGTTTGCCGCGGACTTGAGGCTGAACGGAGACGGCAGCCTTAAGGGGATTTACAACATCGTTAACAACAGCTCCGCCTCGCTCAATATCACGGGAACAATCGCACCGTCTGGCGGAAGTAATTACTACCTGTCTTTGATGGGAAGCGGCTCCGGTATCAACACGCTTTCCGGCGTGCTCAGTGACGGGGACACGATGGTGGAAATGCAGGTGAACGTGTTGGGGGGCACCTGGGCGCTCACGGGGTTGAACGCTTTTGGAGGGGCTGTCGTGATTCAGGGGGGCACGCTCGTTGCAAACACGATCAATAACGGTTCCCAAGCCAGCAGCCTTGGAAACAGCTACACCCAGGATACAAACCTTTGCTTTAACGGCAACAGCGGCACGGTCAGCACTTTGCGATACACGGGCGAAACGACCTCCACCGACCGGAATTTCTGGATCGACGATAACGTCACGGCAACCTTCGATGTCGCGGGGGGCGACCTGACTTTTACGGGCGGTGTCAAGACGAGTTGCAGCGGCAGCATTGTCAAGACCGGCGCCGGCATGCTCGCATTGAATGGCACCAGCTACTACAGCGGAGCAACGATCCTGCGCGAGGGTACCCTCAGCGCGAACGACCTGCAAAACGGCGGCCATGATTCGAGCATCGGCAAATCCAGTTCGGCCGCCAGCAGCCTGGTTTTCGACGGCGGCACGCTCCAATACACCGGAGGCTCGACGTCGATTGACAGGAGCTTCGCAATCAGCAACGGGAAAGCGGCGGTTTTCGACATCTTCGACCCTGGCACCGCCCTCAAGATCGACTCCGTACAACCGGCGGCATTGACAACCGGCGGGCTGACAAAAACCGGGCTGGGGACGCTCGTCCTCGCTGGATTCAGCTCCTATACCGGGCCGACGACTGTGAGCGGGGGCACGCTTCGCGCGGGAGTCAACACGGTCTATGACGACGGGCCGTTTGGGGTCGCCTCGGAAACCACCATCATGGCGGCCGGAACGCTGGATTTGGATGGCTTCGCCGTCACCATCGGATCGCTGACCGGCCAGGCGGGGAGCCGCGTTTTGATCGGGGTAGGCACGCTCACGACCGGAAGTTCCGCCAACGCCACGTTCGCAGGGGTGATCAGCGGGAACAGCGGGGCGTTCAGCGGAGGGGTGGTCAAGACCGGCGCGGGCATGCAAACTTTCACCGGCAACAACACTTACACGGGCCCGACCGCCATTCAGGGCGGTGGGATCACGCTCTCGGGGGGCAGCATCGCCGCCTCGACCAGCATCTCGATTTCCAACAACGCGACGCTCGCGGTCGTGAACTACGGATCCAACACGCCCCTCATCAGCACCACGGCACCCGTGACCATGTCGGGCGGAACCCTGAGCTTTCAGATCGCCTCCTCCGGGCGGGATCCCATCTCGGCAACCATCGGCAATTTGACGGTCACGGGCGGCTACAACACGATCGGAAACGCGGAGGCCGTCGAACTAGGGTCCACCTCGACCCTCACGATCGCCTCGCTCACGAGAACCGGCAACGCGATCGTGAACTTCAGCGGCGAAAACCTCGGGGATCCGCGGAACCAGATCTTTTTCACCAACGCACCGACGCTCGGCCAGTGGGCGCTCTACAACGGCGTGGGCTACGCGACCTACAACGCGACCCTCGGGATCGTCGAGGCTGCCTACGACAATGTCACCCGGCTCAGCTCGGGCCCGAAAGTCATCTGCTCCGCCCCGCAGGGCAACATCCGGGTTATTGACGGCACCGGGGATACCGCCACCCCGATCACGCTCAACGACGCGACCACCACGATCTCCACCCTCACCCAGAACGCGACCGGCGGCACCGTCACCATCGATACCACGGGCAAAACTTTTGCGCTATCCAGCGCGCTTGTCGGGAACGGAACCTCCCCGCTGCTGATCGGCACTGGCGTGAACAACGGGAATCTCACCTCATCGTCTGGCGCGTTAACCCTCGTCAACTACTCGGCCGACAGCAACCTTGTCGTGAACTCGACCGTGGTGGGTTCGATCGACGTGAAAATGTCCGGCCCGGGCACGGCGGTTCTCGCGGGCACCAACACCTACACGGGGGTCACGACGCTCGAGCAGGGGGTCCTGAGTGTGGCGACGATCGGCAACGGCGGCACGCCGGGCAACCTCGGCGCGGCAGGAAATGCCACGGCCAACATCGTGTTCGCCGGTGGGACGCTCCTTTACACCGGCAACGACACCACGACCGACCGCGGGTTCACCGTGATGTCGGGCGGATCCCGGTTCGAGACGTCCGCCAACTTCGAATTTTCCGGCGCGGGCATCAACCTTTCCTCCGGCTCCATAACCATCGGCGGCACCGGAAACACCACGATCACCGGCATCATGTCCGGCTCCGGCGCCCTGGCCAAAGACGGTGCCTCCACCCTGACTCTCCAAGGCATGAACACGTTCACCGGCGGCGTGACGCTCAGCGGCGGCTTTGTGAGCGTGACGAGCA